>NZ_JBSGYT010000079.1:0-20058 GCF_053610645.1 Streptomyces sp. NPDC054883
CTCTGCGGCCGGCCCGGACGCCGGCGCCGGCGGGCCCGGCGCGCGGGACGTACCCCCTCAGGGGCTCGTGAGGACGACGAGTTGCCGGGTCGCGCGGGTCATCGAGACGTAGCGGTCGACGGCTCCTTCGATGCCCGTGCCGAACGCCTGCGGGTCGACGAGGACGACCAGGTCGAACTCGAGCCCCTTCGACAGTTCCGGCGTGAGCGACCGGACGCGGGAGGTCTCCCGGAAACCGGGAGCGCCGATGACGCAGGCGGTTGCGTCACCATGTGCGGTGAGCCAGCTGCCGAGGATCGACTCCAGCTCCGCAACGCGGCCGTGGACGACGGGGATTGCGCTGCTGCGGATGGACGTCGGCACGTTGGCGTCCGGGAGCGCGCTGCGGATGACGACTTCCGCTTCCGCCATGATCTCCTCCGGCGTGCGGTAGTTGATGCTCAGGGAGGCCATGGTGATCCGGTCGAGCCCCACCCGCTCCAGGCGTTCCTGCCAGGACTCCGTGAACCCGTGCCGGGCCTGGGCGCGGTCACCGACGATGGTGAAGCTGCGGGACGGGCAGCGCAGCAGCAGCATCTGCCACTCGGCGTCGGTCAGTTCCTGGGCCTCGTCCACGATGATGTGCGCGAACGGGCCGGCGAGGAACTCCCGTTCGGCGCCGGGCAGCGCGCTCTCGTCGATCAGGGTGTCCTGGAGGTCGCGTCCGCGCAGCATCGTCACCGCACCCTCACCGTCGGCGTCTGCCTCCAGAATGCGGTCGATGACGTCGGCCCTGCGCGCACGTTCGGCGGCGACCGCGGCCTCGTGGCGACGGTTGCGCACCGACGCCTCCGGATCGCCGAGCCGCTGCCGGGCCGCGTCCAGCAGCGGCAGGTCGGACACCGTCCAGGCCTGGGCGTCCGCACGCTGAAGTGCGCGCACCTCGTCGGGGCCGAGCCCGGGAGCGCACTTGCGCAGGTAGGCCGGCACCGACCAGAGGTCGCCGACGATGTCGGCAGCTTCGAGCATCGGCCAGGCCCGCTTGAGGGTTCCGATCAGCTCCCGGTCCTGCAGCAGCGACCGGCGGAGCAGGTGGGGCGGGGCGTCACTGTCGTCCTTGTCCATCAGGATACCGACCAGCTCCTCGCGGATCTGGTCACGCGCCTCGTTGTGCGGAGTGCCCGGTTCCACCGCGGCGAACGCGGCTGCCCAGTCGTCGGCACCCAGCCGGATGTCGGACCAGTGGGTCGAGACCGTCATCCCTTCGGCGGGCGGTTCCTCGTAGATGCCGACGGCCTTCTCGATCGCCTTCACGAGAGCGACCGAGGACTTCAGCCGGGCCACCTCGGGGTCGGTTTCGACCGCCGCCCCGGCGCCCTCGGCGACGAGGTCGCGCACGGTGCAGGTCTGCACGCCTTCCTCGCCGAGGCTGGGCAGGACGTCGGCGACGTAGGCCAGGTAGGGCTGGTGGGGCCCGACGAACAGCACTCCTCCCCGACGGTGGCCGAGGCGCGGGTCGGCGTAGAGCAGGTGGGCGGCGCGGTGCAGGGCGACGACGGTCTTCCCGGTACCGGGACCGCCGTCGACGACGAGCGCGCCGCGGGAACCCGCCCGGATGACGGCGTCCTGGTCGGCCTGGATGGTGGCCAGCACGTCGCGCATCCGGGCCGACCGGTTGCCGCCCAGGCTGGCGATGAACGCGGACTGGTCGTCGAGCGCGGCGTGCCCGTCGAGCCCGTCGGCGGTGAACACCTCGTCCCAGTAGTCGCTGACCCGGCCGTGCGTCCAGCGGTACCTGCGGCGGCTCACCAGACCCATGGGCTCGGCGTGGGTCGCCGCGAAGAACGGCTCGGCCGCGGCGGAGCGCCAGTCGGACAGCAGCCGGCGTCCCGCGCTGTCGGTGAGGCCGAGGCGTCCGACGTACACGGGCTCGGGGTCGTCCGCGCGGACCATGCGCCCCAGGCACAGGTCAAGCCCGAAGCGGCGCAAGGTGCGCAGGCGTCCGGTCAGGCGGTGGATCTCCGTGTCCCGGTCCATCGCCTCGCGGCCGATGCCGCCGGGTGCCCTGCGCGCGGCCGCGAGGCGGTCGGACAGTTCGGCGATCGTGTCTTCGAGGCTCTTGGCGATGGCCGCGAAGTGCTGCTCGTCGCGGTCGATCAGCGCCGGGTCGGCCTTGCGGGAGAGGCGGTCGGGAAGGTCGAACGCACTGGTGGTCGTCGGGCTCGCGCCATCAGCTCCGGACCCGTTGACCGACAAAAACGTATGCAATTCGCGAATCCCCCATTACTTCGTCTTCCGGTCTCGGTCCGCGATTCTGCACCAGGACCGGGGCCTTGCCGCAATCCCCCCTGTGCGCTATAAGTTGAGAGTGGCAAGGAGTGGGTACTTCCTTCTTGCGTTCACCGGCCGATGCGAAGGTCCCGGCCGACGGTGGTGTACTAAGTCCTTCGTGAACGAAGAGAATCCGGCTCCGACCGTCCGCGTGTTCATAGCGCTGGCCCCGCCCGACGACGCCAAGGAAGAACTGGCGCGCGAGCTGCGGTCCGCCTACGAGGCGTACCCGCGGATGCGGTGGAACCGCATCGAGGACTGGCACATCACCCTGGCGTTCCTCGGCGAGCTGCCGGTGACGACCGTTCCCCTGCTAAGGGCGCCGCTCGCGGAACTCGCGGCACGGAGCCGGCCCCTGGAACTTGCCCTGCGCGGCGGCGGGCACTTCGACGAGCGGGTCTTGTGGAGCGGGCTGGAGGGGGACCTCGACGGGCTGCACCGGCTCACCGGGGAAGTCCGGCGCGTGGTCAGGGAACGCGGGGTCGCCTTCGAGGACCGGCCGCTGCGTCCCCATCTGACGCTGGCCAGATCGCGCCGCGACGACCCGTCCAGCGTGCTGGAGGCCGCCGGTGGGCTCGCCGCCTTCACCGGCCGGCGGTGGCGGGCCGAGCGCCTGCACCTGGTGGGCAGCAACGTCGGCCGGGGCCCGGGGCCGATCCACTACCGCGACATCGAGGCGTGGGACTTCCGGGGCGGACGGTAACGGCCGCCGGGCCTTCCGGTCACGGCGCCGGCCGGCCGCCGGGCATGAAGGTCACGGGCAGGCTCCGGGGGCCGCGCAGTCCGCCGGGGCGCCAGCGGATCTCGTCCGGCGGCACGGCACGGGCCAGCCCGGGGAGCCGGCGCAGAGCGGTCCCGATGGCGATCTGCCCCTCCAGCCGGGCCAGGGGAGCGCCCAGGCAGTAGTGGATGCCGTGCCCGAAGGCGAGGTGGGCGTTGTCCTGCCGGGTGATGTCCAGGTGGTCGGGGCCGGGGAACCGTGCCGGGTCGCGGTCGGCGATGGCCGAGGCGATCAACACGGTCGCGCCGCGCGGGACGGTCACACCCGCGATCTCGACGTCTTCGCGGGCGAACCGGGCGATGCCGGGGCTGACCGGGCCGTCGTAGCGGAGGAACTCCTCGATCGCGCCCGGCAGCAGCTCGGGGTCCGAGCGCAGCAGGTCGAGCTGGTCCGGGTGGGCGAGCAGCATGTTGATGCCGCCGCCGATCAGGTTGACCGTGGTGATGTAGCCGGCGGCCAGCAGCAGGAAGACCATGGCGATCAGCTCGGCCTCGGTCAGCCGCTGTTCCTCGTCCCGCGCGGTGACGAGGGCGCTGAGCAGGTCGTCGCCGGGGTGCGCCCGTTTGGCCTGGACGAGCCCGGTCACGTAGGCGCGCATGTGCTGCCAGGCCTCGTTCACCACGGCGGGATCCGGTGGCTCCGCGCCCCGCGTGATCATGCGGTCGGTCCAGCGCTGGAAGTCGTGGCGTTCGTCCACCGGTACGCCGAGCAGTTCGCTGATCACCGTGACGGGGAGCGGCAGGGCGAGGTCCGCGACGAGATCGGCGCGGCCGAGCGGGGCGACCGCGTCCAGCAGCCGGTCGGTGACGGCCTGGATCCGGGGCCGCATCCCGGCCACCCGTCGGGCGGTGAACGCCTTGGAGACCAGGCGGCGCAGCCGGGTGTGGTCGGGCGGGTCGCTGCGCAGCATGTTGCCCAGCACCGACTCGCGCTCCGTTTCGGGCAGCTGCTGCCGGAGCCGGCTGTCCGCGGCGTCGCGTACGTCGCTGCTGAGGCGGGAGTCGGACAGGGCCGCGAGCCCGTCTTCGTACCGGGTGACGAGCCAGGCGTCCAGGCCGCCGGCGATGACGACGCGCTGTACGGGGCCGTCCTCGCGCAGTTGCCGGTACAACGGGAAGGGGTCGGCGAGGAAGGCCGGGTCGGCGTAGGGAAGGAGAACCGGTCGCTCACTCATGGTGCCTCCGGGAGTACGTCTCCGCCGCGCCGGGCCGTCCGGCGGTTTCGACGGTGGACACGACCCGTACCACCGCCGGCGCGGCGGGGGCCGATCCGAATCCGAACCGCACGGGCGGGACGACCGGAGCCAGTGGGCCGAGGTCGACGCCGTCCAGGTGTGCTGCGGCCAGGGATACCGGCCGCAGGTCACGGGCCGCGTACCACTGGCGGCAGCCGGGGCGCGAGCTGCCCCGGGTCCGTACGCCGGGCAGCAGGCGGGCGGGCACGTCGGCCAGGGCCGCCCAGGCCGGGCGGCGCGCGAGGGGCTGCGGAACGGCCCGGAGCGCGAGGCCGAGCGCTCCCCGGCGGCCGACGGCGAAGCGCAGGGCCAGCGGCCCCGCCACGACGTCCCACTCGGTGTCCCGCCGGTGCACTCGCACCGGCACGGTCCGGACCTCGTCGAAGTGGTAGACGCCCGCGATGTACTCGGCGGTGCGGGCGGTGGGGGCCAGCAGCAGCCGATGGCCGTCGGCGCGCTCCAGCATCACGTCACTGAACGGCCCGAACGGCGAGCCGAGCCAGTGGCCGACGACCACCCGGGTGCCGGACCCCGTTCCGAGGGCCGCGATCCAGCCGTCGAACGTCAGCCGCTCACGTCTCACTCCGGTGGTATGCCCAGGTCACCCCGGAGCAAGCACGGAATCGCCGGCCGCCGCCCGGGCGCCCCTCCACCTTGCGGTGCACGGCACCAGACGCCCCGGGCCCTCCGGCCCTGATCCGTCGGACACCCCTAGCCCTGCCGGACGTCCTTGACGAACACGAGCCCGTCGATGCCGGCCAAGTGGGCCGGGTCGAGGGGGGCGTAGCCGAACCAGGGGGAGGTGCGGGGCGCGGGGCGCGAGTCGCCGAGGGCGGTGGCCAGGCGCGGGGCGTCGACGATGCAGCGGTCCTCCGGGAGCGCGTACAGGAGTCCTTCGAGGGTGTCCGGCGGCGGCGTGTCCACTCCGCGGTGCCGGATCGTGCCGAGGGCCGTGGCCACGAAGGCGTACTGCTCGCCGAGCCGGGCGCTCACCAGCGCTCCCGCGCTCCACCACTCCAGTGGCGTTGCGCCCATCCGCATCGAGCTCTTCTCCCGCTGGAGGTGGGAGTTGTGGGCGTGGGCGAGTACCGGACCCCGAGCGACGAGGGCCAGGAGGTTGTCGGCCATCATCTGGTCCCGCACGCCCACCAGCCGGGTCATCCGGGCCGCGGAGGTGTCGGCCATCCAGAAGTGGTAGCGCAGCAGGCCCGTGGCGGTGCGTCCGTACAGGCGGGCCCGGTCCCAGTCGTCCCGGGAGGTCGCCGTGAGCAGGTACGGCGTCTGCGCGTCGAGCAGTGCCACGAGGTCGTCGGCGTGCAGACGCAGTTCCCCGGCTTCGGCCGACCGTCCGACGGAGCGCGCGGGGTCGGTCATCGCGGCGGGCTCGGTCCACCGGTCGTCGTCGCCGAGCAGGCGGTCGAGCGTTCCCGCGGTGCAGGAAAGCAGGTCCGCCTCCAGATGGGCCGAGAGGTAGGCGTGGAGCGCGGTGAGGGCCTGCCGGGGGCTCGCGGCGCCCGTGATCTCCAGCGGGCCGTCGCACCCGGCGAAGCGGAGCCGGTCGGCCGTGGGCCGGCCGTCGTTGTGGGCGCGCATCCAGCGCACGAGCTCGCGGTTGGCCGCGGAGGCGCCCCAGCCGTGGCTGAATCCGCGGGCCATGACCTCGTCCAGGGTGCCCGTGCCCGAGGTGACGTAGTCGTCCACGGCCAGGCCCGCCATGCAGTCGCTCTCGATCGCGATGGTCCGGTAGCCCTCCTGCTCGACCAGTTGCCGGAAGAGCTCGTTGCGCAGTTCGAGCAGGGTGTCCTCGCCGTGGGTGGGCTCGCCCAGGGCCAGCAGGTGTGGCTTGCCCGGAAGCAGCTTCATGAGGGCGGAGGCCTCGACGGCAGGGGTCATGTCCTCGATGTCTGTGACCATGCCTTCAACGGTATCGTTGAAGCGACGGTTGAGACTTGGCCGCGATATCCTGGGCTGCGTGGGACGAAACCTTAAAAGCGGCGGACACCTCAGGCCGATCGACCTGGCGCGCGGGCACGGTCTGTCGACGCAGGCCGTCCGGAACTACGAGGAGGCCGGCATCCTCCCGGCCGCCGGCCGCACGCCGCACGGTTACCGCACCTACACGCCGCTGCACGCGCGGGCCCTCGGTGCGTTCCTCGCCCTGGTGGCGGGCCACGGCCACCAGACGTCGACGTCGATCATGCGGGCCGTGAACCGGGGCGCCGTCGACGAGGCGTTGCGCCTCATCGACGAGGGCCACGCCCAGCTGCTGGACGACCGGCGCACGCTCCGGGCGGTGGAAGGCGCCCTGCGCGACCTGGCGCCCACCGCGCGGGCCGGACCCGATGCGGCGGTGTCCGGGTCCGGCGGCAGGTTCATCGGACCGTTGGCGCAGGAGCTCGGCATCCGCCCGGCGACGCTGCGCACCTGGGAGCGGGCGGGGCTGGTACGACCGAGCCGCGACCGGCTGACCGGGTACCGCGTCTACGACGAGGCCGACGTACGCGACGCCCGGCTGGCCCACCAGCTCAGGCGGGGCGGCTACCGGCTGGACCGGATCGCCCCCCTGATCGGCCAAGTCCGCGCGGCCGGCGGGGTGGAGCCGCTGCAGGCCGCGCTGTGCGACTGGCACGGGCGACTGTCCGCCCGGGGGCGGGCGATGCTGGCCGGCGCGGCGGAGCTGGAGGGGTACCTCCGCGAACGCGGATGAGGCCCCAGCGGTGCCGCCGTCCCGGCCGGTTGCCGACGGCGGCGCCGCGTCCACTGCCTGCGCCGACCGGGGATCAGAGCGCGTCCGCGTCCTCGCTCTCGAAATCCTTGACGGCGTCCGTGAGCGTGGCGAGGGCCTCGTCCGCCAGCTCGCGGAGGAAGCCGGGGCATACCCAGGCGTCCAGGGGCTCGTCGCCGGCCGCCTCTTCGTCCGGGTCTTCGTCGTCCCAGCCGAGGTCCTCGGCCAGCTCGGCGCGGCCGCCGGGGCTGCGCAGGAGGTAGCCGACCCGGGCCGCGTAGTCGGTGTCGCCGGTATCCGGGTGCTCGCCCGGGGCGTGGGTGCACGGGATGTCGCGCAGCAGTGGAACGGCACCCCGTACGCCCTTGATCATGGCGTCCGGTACCGCGCGGTCGGTGATCCGCTCCGACGCCGCGTACCAGCAGATCGCGTTCATCGTCACGAGGTAGCCGGCCAGCACTCGGGGGTCGGCCGCGAGGGGAGGCAGGCCGCCTCGTCCGTCAGCACGTCGTGGGGATCGTCGTAGGGGTAGTCGTTCACGATCCCCGACAGGCTGCGGATGCAACTCCGGTGGTACTTCGGGGCCCCCGCCGGTATGCGCCGGACGGTCAGCGGAGCGATCAAGTCCAGGGCGAGGCGGGCCCATCCCGCCACGTTGCCCGGGCAGCGCACCGGTTCGGGGCCGGTGTCGCCCTCCTGCGCGGGGAGTTCGCGGACCAATCGGGTCTCACCGGCCCATATCTCCTCCTCCAGCGAGTCCATCTCCTTCTCGTACGGGTGGCTTTCGTGCGCACAAGGCCGGTCACCGAGCGCCTGCACGGCCGCCCGCAACGCGTCGAGAGCGGCGCGCTCGGCGGCCGGGCCGGGGCGCCAGGCGAGGTAGCCCGACATCGCCACGAGCCCGGCCACCCACAGGTGGGCCCGCTCCCCGCCCGGGTCCGCGCCCAGCCTGCGGGCGCACTCCAGGACGAGGGGGTCCGCCTCGTCCGCCGGGGACGCGTCGCAGATGTGCTGCCAGGCGTCGACGAGCTGCTCGGCGGTGAGGCCGGTGGTATCGATCATGAACGGTACGACGGCATGCGCCCGTGGCCGGTTCCAGGCCGGCGCTGAGCGGTTCGGCCGGCCGTGCCGCGAACGGCCCAGCCGAAACCGGCCAAAGATCACCGGGTGCTCCAGGAGGAGACACTTCGGCCCTGGTCGGTCAGTTGTGCCGTGCGTACCGATTCCCCGCACGAGAGCAGGATCCACGCGGATGAACATCGCCCGTACCCTCACCCGAGCCGCCGTCGCGGCCGCGCTGGCCACCGCGCTCGGGAACGGCCTCACCACGACCGCCGGCGCCGCCCCGGCCACTACGAACCCCTCTCCCGCGGCAGCGGCCCGGCAACCGGGCGACGGCTGGGCCGGCGAAGGCGGGCTCTCGCTGAGTTCGGCGGACAACCAGCGCGTGGAGGAGTACGTGGACGACGCCCGGCGGGCGGAGCGGTCCATCAGCCCACAGGTGCGGGCGGCCGCCTGGATGGCGGGTGCGGAGGTGGTCGGCTTCGAGAACCGGCTCAAGTCCCCCGAGTCCCTCAAGCGGAAGGTGGCCACCTCGCTGCGGGAGCACCCCGGACAGAGCGCCGACGCAGTCCTGGCCACGCTCGGCGACGCGGTGCGCTACACGCTCCAGTGGGGCGACGGCCAGTACACCACGGGAGTCACCACCGCCTCCGAGGCCCTGTCCGCCTGGGGCGACGACAGCACCAAGTGGTCCAACACCTGGGGCCGCGGCGCCGGGTACAAGGGACTCAACACCGGTTGGCGGGCGCCTGGTTCGGGGCAGCTCTTCGAGGTCCAGTTCCACACCCCCGAGAGCAAGTGGGCCCAGGAAGCCACCCACAAGCTCTACGAGGAGCAGCGCCTGCCGTCGACCGGCCCAGAGCGCAAGCGGGAGCTCCAGGAGCAGCAGGATGCGATCTTCGCGGCGGTCCCCGTCCCGGTGGGCGCGGACCGGCTGACCGCGCCCGCTTCCCCGGCCCGGGTACCGGTGGGCTGACCGGGCGCCGAGCGAGCCGGCGCGCGTGCGGTCCCCCGTGCGCAGCGCAATGCCTCAGCGTTCGTCCAGCACCGCCCGGATCACGTGCCGGGCGTTGCGGGCCATCGCGGGGTTCGTCGTACGGTAGTGGGGCAGCCACTCCTGCTCCATCGACACGTCCTCGGCCCCGCCCCGCGCCAGGGGCAGCCTGACGACCATGTCGTCGCCCAGCCGGTACACGGCGTCGGCCGTCCCGCCGGACGGCCGGCGCCGCACCGGGAGTCCCGCCCACTGCGGGAACCGGCCCGCGACCAGCCGTCGTACGAGGTCCTCGTCCATCGGGTGCGTACCGGGATGCATCTGCCCTGCCGTCATGGCCGCCAACCGAACAACAACCGCCGACGGGCGTCAAACGCCTTTCCGCTCGCTCAGGCCTGCGTCCAGCGCTGCGAGGCCTCTCCGGCGCACGTCGTCGTCACCAGGCCGCCGGTCATGCCCACGTCGAGGCAGCCGCCGTAGTCGCTCCGGAGACTGCCGCCCGCACCCGTGCGCCAGAGCCGGCCGCCGTCCTGGGCGCAGTCGCCCACGAAGACGGCCTGTTCCAGCCCGTTGGAGTAGAGGCAGGCGCCGCTCTGCTGGTTGACGAGCTTGAAGCTGCCGTCCGACCTGCTCTTCACGGTCCAGCGGGCCGTCGAGTCCGCACAGTCGCCGTTGGACGAAGCGCCGTACACCTGGGTGATGCACTTGCCGTTGTCACCGTTGCGGTAGCGGTGCGTGCCCGAGGCGGGGGGCGGGGCGGTCGGGGTGGTCGCGCCGCCGGCGCCGCCGGCGCCGCCCGGGCTTCCCGAGCCGTTCTGCTGGCCGGTGCCGGTGCCGGTGCCGGTGCCCGGGGCGGGCCCGGGGCCGGTGCCCGGGGCGGCGCCTCCGGCCGCGCCGGGCTGGGTTCCGGCCGCCCCGCCCTGCACCGTGCCGTCGCTGCCGCCTTGAGCGGCGCCCTGGGCGGGGGAGGCCGGCGCCGACGCGGTACCCGGCGGGCTGCCGACGGGTGTTGACGGTGGTGTGGCGGCCGGTGCCGACGGGGAGAGCGAGGCCGGGGTCGAGGCGGGCGGGCCGGCCTTCGCCCCGGCCTCGGGCGGGGACGTGTACGGCAGGTGCTGGATGACGAGTGTCGTACCGCCCGCGACCATGACGACCGGGAGGACGGCGAGGAGGATACGGGTACGACGGCGCCGGTCCGGTCCGTCCGGACGGGACCCGGCCTCGGGGGTGGGGGCCGGGCCGGGGGCCTGCACCCGCTCCGGGTCCGGCTTCCCGGCGGCGAGCGGGACCGTCGGTACGTCGACCTCCTGCACGTCGGCGGCGAAGGCGGCCCGCTCCGACAGGCGCTCGGTGACGGCGGCGGGCCACAGCGGGGTGGCGAACAGGCCGTGCCGGGAAGCCCGTTCCAGGAGTTCGGCGGCCGTCGGACGGCCCTCGGGGTCCTTGTCCAGGCAGGCCGCGACCACCTCGGCGAGGTCCGGCTCCAATTCCCGCAGCGGCTCCAGGTCGGGCTCTTCGTGCACGATGCGGTACAGCACGCCGTGCCCCGACTCGTCGCCGAACGGCGGCCGGCCGCACGCCGCGTAGGCCAGTACCGAGCCCAGGGCGAACACGTCGGTGGCGCCGCTCAGCCGCTTCTTCCCCGAGGCTTGTTCGGGTGCCATGTAGGCGGGGGTGCCCACGACCATGCCGGTCCGGGTCAGCTGGCTCTGTTCGGCGGCTCGGGCGACGCCGAAGTCGATGAGGGTGAGGCCGTCCAAGGTCAGCATGACGTTGGACGGTTTGAGGTCGCGGTGCACCATGTCCAGCGCGTGCACGGACACCAGGCTCGCCGCCGCCTCCCGCAGCAGCAGCCACAGGGCGGACGCGGGCAGGGGGCCGCCGTGCGTCTCGACGGCCTCCCGCAGGGTGAGCCCGGGGATGTACGCGGTGGCGAACCACGGGGGACGCGCGGTGCGGTCGCTGTCGATCAGCGGCGCGGTGGCCTCCGCCGGCAGCCGGGAGAGGTTGTCGAGTTCGTGGCCGAACCGGCGTACGAAGTCACCGTCCTCGCCGACCACGGAGGACAGCAGTTGCTTGACGGCGACGTACCGGCCTTCGCGGACCCCGAGGTACACCCGCCCCATCCCGCCGGCCCCGAGCCGGCCCGCCAGCGCGATCGACCCGATCCGTGGCGGATCCTCCGCCTCCAGCGGCTCGGCTCCGCTCCCCCTCAGCTCTAACACGTCAGCCCCGCTCGAATTGGAATCAGTTTCTAGAAATCTACCCGATGGGACCGACGGCGAGGATGCCGGTGAGGACCTCTTCGGGAAGCGGAAGCCGACTCGACGCCCAATCTGTAGCGGAGCAAGGCCCGTTGCCGGTGGACGTCGGAGACGGCGAGGAGGAGACCGTACGGGCCGCCCGCGCGCGGCCCGGCTCCGGACGGGTACGCGGGGGGGCCGGGCGACGGGGAAGGCGACCCGGCGCCCTGCCGGGCCGGGCGCCGGCCGGGTGGCGGGCGAACGGGTGGGCTTCGCGCCCGCGGCGGCTTCGCCGCCGTCCGACCGGGCATGCGTGGGATCGAACGTCCCCGAGCCCACGAACGGTGACAGCGATGACCGAGTACGAACGCTCCCGCACCATGCCCGCCCTGCCCGAACAGGTCTTCGACCGTGCGGCTGACATCGACCAGCTCGACGGCTGGCTCCCGGAGGGCCTGCACGTCCGGGCCGACGGCCTGCCCGCCGTCACCGTTCACGAGGACCGCACGGACGAGGACACCTCCGGGCTGCTCCGCGCCCAGCGCGAGCAGATGCGGATCGAATGGGGCACCCGCGAGCAGGGCGGCTACACCGGCTGGCTCCAGGTCGCCGGCATCGGCAGCGGCGCCAGCGAGGTGACGGTGCACCTGTCGTTCTTCGACCCGGGCCACGACCCCGGCGAGCAGGCGGTGCACGAGGCCCTCGACACGAGCCTGCGGCGGCTGGAGGAGCAGGTGAGGCTGCGCGTCGACAACGGCGGCGGCTGATCCACCCGGGGCCGCCCTTCTCCAGGGCGGGGTCCCGCGGGAATGCGCCACCGGCCGTTGAGGTGAACTTGGCGGCGGTGGCGTCCCGGCGGCGCGTCCGCGCGGAAGGGATGGCTCCGAGGTGCTACGAGGCGCCCGTTCCATGCCGGCCGGCCCGTCCGCGCCGGAGTGCGCGGAGGGAGTACCACCGTGTCGAACCGACTCGTGGCCGCGGCCACCCTCATAGCCGCCGCGGCTGTGCTGGGGGTGCCCGGCCCCGCGTCCGCCGCGGATCAGGACGCCGCCTTCGTGAAGGCGGTGCATCAGGGCAGCCTGGCGGAGATCGCCGCGGGCAACGACGCGCAGCGGCACGCGACCACGGCGTGCGTGAAGGAAGTGGGCGCGGTGCTGGTCCGCGACCACGGCAAGCTGGACGCGGCGCTCAAGATGCCGGCCGGCACCTCGAAGGCCGACCTGCCGGCCTCCCCCGGCCCCGCGCAGCGCAAGGCCCTCGCCGACGTGCGGGCCAAGGCCGGAACCGCCGCCTACGACTCCGGCTGGCTCGCCGTCCAGGACGCGGCCCACACCCGGACACTGGCATTGATCGACAAGGAGCTCTCCACGGGCCGCGACAGAGGCGTGGTGGCCGCTGCCCGGGCGGCCCGCCCGGTGGTAGCGGCGCACCTGGAGATGATCCGTGGTGGCGGTTGCCACCACCATGAGCAAGCCTCCCTGGTCGGTGCCGGCGGCGGGCGGTCCGCCGCCCGCGGCACCGGCCTGAACGCGCTCGGGGCAGTCGGCCTGGGCGGCGGGCTCCTGGTGACGGCCGTCGTCACCCTGCGGCTGGCCCGCCGCCGCCCCACCGGCATCCGCTGACGCGCCCGGGCCGGCTCAAGGGCCCGGCCGGGCTTGGCCGGCCTCGGCGCCGAGGTGCTGTTCCAGCCAGTCCGCGGCCGCCCGCCGGTAACGGCGGCGGTTGTCCGCCCGCAGGAACTCGTGCCCCTCGTTGCGCAGCGTCAGCAGCTCGGCCGGCACCCCGCGGTCGCGCGCCGCGCGGACGAACTGCTCCGATTCCGTCGGGGGCACGTTCGTGTCGTGCTCGCCGTGGACGGCCAGTACGGGTGCGCGCAGCCGGTCGATGCGGCTCATCGGGGACAGGGCCCGCAGGAGGTGCCGGTCGTGCTCGGGGTGGCCGTACTTCGCCGCGGCCGACTGGGCGATCCACGGCTCGGTACCGGCGAAGAACGTGGCGAAGTCCGACATGCCGCAGACGGCGACGCCGGTGCGGAAGAGGTCGGGGTGGTGGACCAGGGAGGCCATGGTGAGGTAGCCGCCGTAGGAGCGGCCCATCACCGCCAGCCGCAAGGGGTCGGCGTAGCCGTGGGCGACCACGTGGGCGGCGCAGTCCGCGACGTCGTCGATGGCCGCGAACCGGCCCGCGCCGAGGTCGGCGTCGACGAACGACCGGCCCCAGCCCGAAGAGCCGCGCACGTCGGGGGCGAACACGTCCATGCCCCGGCCGAGGAGTTCGTGGTAGAGCGGGCTGAACACGGGGCGTTCCTGCTCCTCGGGACCGCCGTGGAGGTGGATCACGCACGGCGCCGGACGGCCCGGGTCGCGTTCCGGCGACCGGTAGTACCAGCCGCCGAGCATCAGCCCGTCCCGGGCCCGGCAGCGCAGGGGCGCCGGGCTGACGGGGGGCCGCCCGGGCGGCGCCGCGTCCTCGTCGCGCGCCGACCAGCCGGTGCGGACGGGGGCGAAGCCGCCGGTCAGGTCCCAGATGCCGGGCCTGCGCCGGGATCCGGACAGGGCGGCGAACAGTCCGCCGCGCCCCACGGGTGCCATGCGGGTCACCACTTCGTGCGGCAGGGCCGTCCGGTGGTGCGGTCCCAGGCCGTCGTCCGAGTCGGCGGCGGGCAGGCCGACGCTCTCCAGTTCGCTCGCACCGTGCACGTTCCAGGCGAGCAGCGCCCATCCGCCGTGGTCGGGCAGGCTCAGCAGGTCCAGGGCCGTGTGCTGCCGTTCGGCGGCCACCGACAGGTCCCGCAGGGCGCCCGTCCCGTCCAGCCGGGCCCTCAGGAGGGCGGCGAATTCCCGGTCGGCGTCGCTGCGCAGCCACAGGACGCGCGAGTCGGCCGAGAGCCGGCCGATCCACGGGTCACCGTCGGCGACCGGCAGCCGGAAGGTGGTGCGTCCGGTGGCCGTGTCGAGCAGGAGGGCTTCGCGTCGCCCGCGCGGGCCGCGGCGCAGCAGCGCGAAGCGGCCTTCCGCTCCGATGTCACAGACGCGCAGGGAGGCGGCGCCCGCCTCGCCGAACAGCAGGACGGGGGCCCGCGTGCCGTCGGGGTCGAGGAGGTAGGCGGCCAGGCCCCCGAGCGTGGCCGCCTCCCCGTCGGCCGGCGCCGGCGGTACGGGCACCCCGCGCGGCAGGACCGCTGCGTACGGGCCGGACGCGGCCCGGCGGGCAGGGCCGAGCAGGGTCGCGCGGCCGTCGCGTTCGGTCCAGGCCGCCCCGGAGGGGCCCTCGGGGAGGGACGGATCCGCGTCCTGCGGGAGGTGGCCGGCGCCGCTGTGGGCGCCCGCGGCAGCCGGCGGCTGGGCGACGGTGACGGCCAGGGCCGACCCGTCCCGGGTCCAGCAGCCCAGGTGGGCGGAGGCCCCCGGCTCGGCGCCCGCGAGTACCCGCCGGCCGGTTCCGTCGGGGCGCACCACGAGGACGCGGGTGTGCTCGCCGCCGCCCGGCGCGGCGGTGTAGGCGATCCAGCGTCCGTCGGGCGACCAGGACACTTCGGTCACCGGGTCGGGGTCCGCGTCGAGGACGTGGGCTTCGCCGCCGCGGGCGGGGCCGCTCCACAGCTGCGGTACGCCGGACCGGTCGCAGATGTAGGCCACGTGGTCACCGGCGGGGGCGGCCGAGGGATACCAGCACCCGTGGGCGGTGAGCAGCGTCGGCGGGTCGGCCGCGCCGCCGGTGTCGGCGAGGTGGACCGGGACCGGAGCGGCGGGGTGGTCGGGAACCAGTCCGGGCGCCCACGCGCCGTCGGGCCGGGAACGGTGCTGACGTGCGGAGCGGTCCGGGGGCATGTGGGCCTCTTCGAGGGCTTCCGGGGCTGTCACCGTTCAGTGTGGGTCGATGCCGTGGGTCTGCAACCAGATCTCCAGCGATGCCACCTGCCACAGGGTGCTGGCTCCGCGCTCGGTGCGGTGGCGGGCCGGTTCCGCGAGCAGCTCGGCCACCCGGCCCTGGTCGAAGAGACCGCGCCGCCGCGCTTGCGGGGCGGTCAGCGCCTCGCGCACCCGGCTGAGCACCGGCTCGGCCATGTGCCGGACCGCCGGCACGGGAAAGTATCCCTTGGGGCGGTCGACGACCTCGCGGGGCAGAATCTGCCGGCCGATGTCCTTGAGGATCCCCTTGCCCTCCTGTGCGAGCTTGAGTTCCGGCGGACAGGCCGCGGCCAGTTCGACCAGTTCGTGGTCCAGGAACGGCACCCGCGCCTCCAGGCCCCAGGCCATGGTCATGTTGTCGACCCGTTTGACCGGATCGTCGGGCATCAGCGCGTGCACGTCCAGGCGCAGGGCGGCGTCCAGCGCGCTCTGCGCGCCGGGGGCCGCCATGTGGGCGCGGACGAAGTCCCGCGAGGCGTCGTGGCCGGCGGTCACGTCCGGGTGCAGGAGGGCGGCCACGCCGTCGTGCGTCCGGTCGAAGTAGACGTCCGCGTACGCGTCCGGTGCCTCGGGTCGGGCGGCCGCGGCGATCGGGGGATACCAGTGGTAGCCGGCGAACACCTCGTCCGCACCCTGTCCGCACAGCACCACCTTCACGTCCTTGGCGACCTGCTCCGCCAGCAGGTGGAACGCCACGGCGTCGTGGCTGACCATCGGCTCGCTCATGGCGCCGATCGCTGCCTCCAGCGCGGCCGGCAGCCGGTCGGAGGGGATCATGTACTGGTGGTGCTCGGTGGAGAACCGCCGGGCGACCAGGTCCGAGTACCGGAACTCGTCGCCCTCCTGTCCGTTCTCCGACTCGAAGCCCATGGCGAAGGTCGCCGGACCGCTCCGGCCCTCCTCGGCCAGCAGGGCCACGATGAGGCTGGAGTCCAGTCCGCCGGAGAGCAGGACCCCGACCGGTACGTCGGCCACCGTGCGGCGCCGCACCGCCGTGCGCAGCGCGTCGTGGACCGCTTCGCGCCAGCTCACCGGGTCGCTGCCGAGATCGGCGTGGCGGGTGTACGAGGGCTGCCAGTAGCAGTGGTCGTGGTGCGTGCCGTCCCGCTCGACCACGCGGACGGTGGCCGGGGGCAGTTTCCGTACGCCGGACAGCACGGTACGGGGCGCCGGCACCGTGCCGTGCCAGCTCAGGTACTGGTGGAGCGCCACCGGGTCGAACGAGGTGTCCACGCCGCCGCCCGCCAGCAGGGCGGGCAGGGAAGAGGCGAAGCGGAGGCGGTCGCCGTCCTGGGTGAGGTAGAGCGGCTTGATGCCGAGCCGGTCCCGGCCCAGCGCCACGCGGCCGGTGTGGTGCTCCACCACCGCGAAGGCGAACATCCCCACCAGGTGCTCGGCGCAGGCGGGTCCCCACTGCGCGTAGGCCTTGAGGAGCACCTCGGTGTCGGACTCGGAGAAGAAGCGGTGGCCCAGCCCTTCGAGCCGTTCGCGCAGCTCACGGTAGTTGTACACGCAGCCGTTGAAGGCCCCGGTGATGCCCAGGTGCGCATCCGTCATCGGCTGGGCGCCGTGCTCCGAGAGGTCGATGATCTTGAGCCGGCGGTGGCCCAGGGCAACCGGGCCCTGGGACCACACACCTCTGCCGTCCGGACCACGGTCCTCCATCTCATCGGTCATGCGTTCGACCGCGGCGAGGTCCGGCCGCCTGCCGTCGAACCGCACTTCCCCGCTCACGCCACACATGTGGCACCCCCCGCCCGACTCGCACCTCGGGGCCGCCGCATCACTGCGGCCGCCCGGCTGCCCGGGGTCCCGGCCACCTCCGCCATGTACCTTCACTCCCGCTGCCCGGACGGCCCGCGCCACGTGACCCGGGCCGAACAGGCGATCGACATGTCCGGCGCCTGCCCACCCGCGCGCAGCTTAAGCCGGTGACCGGTCCGGCCCCGGGAAGAGCGGCGGCCGGGCGGGCGGAGCGGAGTGCCCGGACCCGGCGCCGGGCCCGGGGTCAGGACCGGGTCAGACAGAAGGGATGCCCCGCCGGATCCAGCAGGACCCGCCACTTGTCCTCGTCCGGTTGACACCCCGGCTTGGTCGCGCCCCAGCCCAGCAACAGGGCCTCCGCCTCGTCCAGGTCCTCCACCCGGAAGTCGAGGTGGATCTGCTGGGGCACCTCCTGGCCGGGCCAGCGGGGGGCCAGGTAGCCGTCGACCCGCTGGAAGCCGAGGAAGAGCCCGTCCGGGCGGGTGAGACCGGCGAAGTCCGCGTCGGACCTCTCGTGCGGTTCGAACCCGGTCGCCCGCCGGTAGAACGCGGCCAGCGCTTCGGGATCCGCGCAGTCCAGGGTGATCGCGACCGGCTTCATCAGCGGGGGCATGGCAACTCCGTTACGTCGGGGAGGCCCGTGGAGCGGTCGTGGAGTGCGGTGCGGCCGGGTTCCGCGGGCTTGATCACCCGGCAGCCTAGGCGGCCGGGGAGGCGATACCACGCCGGGGGCGGTCCGGTCGGCAGGTACGTAGATCTGACGATCTTTGCTGCGGAGTGGGCTGACGGGAGGCCCGCGAAGTGCCACGATGATCCGTGCTTCAACAGTGTGCCGGTCGGGACGCGGTGAGAGCGGCGGCAGCGCGTCCCGGAGACCAGCCCTACCCACGAAAGGGCGGACGTCCCATGTGCGTTACACCCCTCGTATCGTCCTTAGGCAGCGACCGGGACTCATCCGCGGACGATCAGGTGCGGCTCTACTACAGCGGCAAGACCAAGGACATCCTCCAGAAGTACGGCCCGGGCCCTCGCGTGCACTTCCATGTCGGGCTGTTCCCCGACACGTCCCCACCCCATACCACCGTCTCCCAGGGCGCGTTGCAGCAGCACCTCCGCGACGCGCAGGAGCGGATAGTCGAGCACGCGGCCCGTTCCTGGGGCGCGTACGAGGCCCCGCCGCGGCGGGTGCTGGACATCGGCTGCGGCCTCGGCGGCACGTCCCTCTACTGGGCACAGGAGCACGGCGCCACGGTCACCGGCCTCACCGTCGCCGCGGAACACGTGCCGATCATCAGGCACTTCGCCGCTCAGGCCGGGGTCGGGCGGCGGGTGCACCCCGTGCTGGCCGATGTGCACGACCTGCGCGACGCCCGCGCCTACGACGCGGTCTACGCCAACGAGAGCAGCGGGTACACCGACCGGAAGCGGCTCTTCGAGGTCGTCGCCAGGGCGCTCCGGCCGGGAGGCTGGTTCGGCATCCAGGAGCACTTCGTCTGCCGCTCCGAGTGGCTCGAATTCATCGACGATTACTACAGAACCCGGCTGGGTACGCACGCCGAGTACTTGACGGCGGCCGAGGCGGCCGGCTTCGAGCTGGTGCAGGACGAAGACGTGACGGACCCGGTCGCGGAGTTCTGGGTGCAGTCCATGGCGTGGAACACCGCCGAACTCGACCGGCTCCGCGCGGGCGGCGAGCCGGCCGCCTGGAGCGGTGAGCGGCTCCAGCAGTCGACGATCACGCACAGCAAGTTCTTCCGGCTGTGGCGCGACCATGCGGTGGAGACGCGGCTGATGCGGTTCCGGATCGGGGGCGGCCGATGACGGCGCCACCGCGTCCCTCGCGTCTGGGTGCGCGACTGCCCCCGTTCTACTGTCCGCTGCCGCGCGACCTCGTCCACCCCGAGGCCAAGCAGGTGGAGGCCCGGGCGGTCGAGTGGGTGGACTCCTTCGGCCTGTACCCGGACCCGGTCGAGCGGGCGTGGGGGCTCGCCACCCACAGCGCCGACTTCACCTGCCGCATCATCCCCGAGGGGGAGGTGGAGGCACTGCTGCTGTTCGCCGAGTGGAACTACTGGGCGAACGCCGTGGACGACTGGCAGGACTCGGGTTCCGAGGAGGTGGGGACGGGCGCCGTCGTCGAACACGGTGTGCGGCTGCTGCGGACCATCGAGAACCCGGGGGCTTCGCTGCTGCCCGACGGCCCCATGACCCGCGCGCTGGTGGACCTGGTGAGCCGTACTCATGCCGTGCTCAGCCCCTTCGAGCTGCGCAGGTTCATCGAGGGGACCCGGGACTGGCTGCTCGGCGCGGCCTGGCGGGCCGCGCGGGCCGAGGCGGGGGCCATGCCGGGGCTGAACGACTTCGCCGCCATGGGACCGCTGGCGAACGGTACGCGCTTCTCGCTGACGTGGTCCGACGTCGCGCGGGGGCACCGGTTGCCGGCCGACGTGCTCAACTCCCCCGCTCTCACGGCCCTCACCGACGCGGCGGGGTTCATCGTCAGCGCGGACAACGACCTGTTCTCCTACGACAAGGACGACCACCTGGAACCGCGGGAGGTGAACCTCGTCAACGTCCTCGCCCATCAGGAGGACTGCTCCCCCGCCGAGGCGGTACCGCTCGCGGTGGCCCTGCGCGACCGGGTGATGGTCCTCTTCACCACGCTGCTGGCGCAGCTTTCGGCCCGGGCCGACCCGCAACTGAACGGCCATCTGACGGCGTTGGGGCACTACGTGGCCGGCTGCATCGCCTGGCAGAGCCGGGCGCCCCGGTACGCGAGTCCGCGCAACCGGTATGAGCTGCCCTCCCAGGACGCGGGTTTCGCGATCCGGTACGCGGATCGGCCCAGCTCCTTCGCGGCCGGGCCGCCGGACCTGCCGGCCATCGCCTCCTGGTGGCAATGGGTGCGCCGCTGAGCGGCGCCGGAGGGGCCCCCGCCGGGGGGGCGGGGGCCCGCGGGGCCCCGGCCCGCCCCCCGACTCGAACCGGGACACGCACACCTCGATGCGGGTGCCGGGCCCGGACGAGCTGGCGG
>NZ_JBSGYT010000080.1:0-19064 GCF_053610645.1 Streptomyces sp. NPDC054883
TTCCAGCCTCGCCGGCGTTTGAGGCCGGGCACCGGGCTCCGCCCGGACCGGAGCCTGCGCCCCCTCCCGCAGGGTGGGGCCCACGCGGTCCCGCCCGCACCGCCGCCGGGGCGCTTCCCGCACCCGCAGCGCCGGCGCCGCACGGCCCGTGCCCGTACGCCGCCGCTCGCGCCCCAACGCCCGTGGCGGGGCCCGCTCCCGTCCGACAGGCCCCGCGCCGGACCACCCGCGGCGGGATCGCCATTCGGCCACTGATGCCCGGCCACCCCCCGCGCCCGCGCGCGGCGGCGGCGGCGCGTCCGCGCCCGTCACCTCCACGACAACCGGCGGACAGCCGGCAGGACCCGCTCCCGCCGCCCGCCGGCCCTCCGCGGGCGGCGCCCGGAGCCGCGGCCGGTACGCGTACCGCGCTCGCGCCGCCACGAACTTCGCGCAGGTCGGTGTGGCAGCCGCAGGCCCCGCGCAGCCCGGGCCGAGCGGGCCGGGCCGGGCCGAGCGGGCCGGGCCGGGCCGGGGACGAAACGTCGCCGACCGCCACGGGGCCGCCGCCGACGGCCCCCGGCCGCCACCACGGCGGTACGGTCAAACCGGAAGAACCGCCCCAACTCGGCCCACCCCTGCTGCACTTGAAACCCGCCACGCGCCGGGCTGGACCTTGACGCGGAGCTGTGCTCACCGGTTTGCTGTGCGTGATCATCCGGTCCGCGACCGGCGTGATCCAGCCGCAACGCCCGCACCACCAGTACCGTCCGCGCGTGCTGCCCGCACGCCGTCCACCCGCGTCCGTGTCCAGGAGGGAACCCGCGGATGTCCCCGCCTCCGCCGCCCCTCGGCCGCGCCCGCAAGCGGGACGCCCAGCTCTTCGACCCCGCCCTCTGCGACGCGGAACTGGTCGACGTCCGCTCCCAGTTCACCCAGGGCCGGTGGTCCAAGGCCCGCTCCCTGCTCGTCGGCACCGGCGACGACTGGGACCGCCGAGGCCACCGCGTCGTCGTCCTCGCCCAGACCCCGGCCGCCACCGCCTGGGCCCGCGAATGGCTGCTCGCCGAACCCGACAGCGCCGACGCCGCCACCCTCCTCGCCTGCGCCGCCGTGTTCGACGCCCTTCGCCGCAAGGGCACGCCCGAGGCCGCCGACGAGGCGTGCCGCCGCGCCGCCGCACTGCTCCCCGCCGACCCCACCCCCTGGCTCGGCCTGCTCCTGCTCTCGCGCGCCCACGGCACCGAGGAGGAGTTCAGCCGCCACTTCGACCAGGTACGGGCCCGCCACCGGGAGCACCACCACGCCCACCACCTCATGGTCGCCAAGCTGGCCGAGCGCAACCCCGCCACCGGCTACGACCCGCTCCACGAGGTCTACGACTTCGCCGCCTGGGCCGCCGAGGAGTCCCCGGCCGACTCACCGCTCGCCGTGCTCCCCGTCATCGCGCACGCCGAGCGCTACCGCGTCCTCGCCGCCGTCCACGGCCGCAGCCCCGACGCGGCCGCCGCGCACTGGTCCGGGCGCCGGGCCCGCCAAGTGCTCCGCTCGGCCTTCGACTGGTGGCTCGAATGGGAGCGCGAGGACCACCCCCGCAACCGGGTCGACCTGAACTTCCTCGCCCACGCCAAGCTCTGCGAAGGCCGCCCCGCCGAAGCCGCCGCCCTCTTCCACCGCATCGGCAGCCACGCCACCCGCGCCCCCTGGTCCTATCCCGACCTCGACCCGCACAAGGCGTTCCTGGCCGCGCGCAGCGCCGCGCTCGGCACCGCTTGACCCCCCTCGGGGATCCCCCGGTCCCCGACGTCCCCCGGCGTCCCCGACGCCCCCGCACTTTCGGAAAGGACACCCCGCCATGCCGACGGGCAGATCCACCACCCTCACCGACCCGCCCGAGATACGGACGTACAAGGGCCAGGACCGGGCCCTGCGCGCCGACCGGCTCGGCACCGCCGGTCTGCTGCTCTCCGTACTCGCCGCCAGCGCGCCCCTGATGGTCGTCGCCGGCGTCATGCCCACCATCTTCGGCGTCATGGGCATCGTCGGCCAGCCCTTGCTGTACGTCGTCCTCGGCGTGGTCCTGGCCCTGTTCAGCGTCGGCTACGCCGAGATGAGCCGCCACGTCCACAACGCCGGCGCCTTCTACGCCTACATCGCCCGCGGGCTGGGCCCCACCGCCGGTTCGGCGGCCTCCTTCGTCGCCCTCATCGCCTACAGCGCCATGCAGGTCGGCGTCTACGGCATCCTCGGCTTCGAGGTCTCCGGCCTCTTCGCGAGCTACCTCGACATCGAGCTCGCCTGGTGGATCCCGGCCCTGCTCGCGGTCGCCGCGACCGGCGCCCTCGGCTGGCTGAAGATCGACCTCAACGCCAAGGTGCTCGGCGTCCTGCTCCTGATCGAATGCGCCCTCGTCGTCGTCTTCGACCTCGCCGCCCTCGGCAAGCCCGGCGCCGAAGGCCTCTCGCTGCACGCCTTCGACCCCTCGACGCTCGGCGGAGCCGGACTCGGCACCGCCCTGTGCTTCTGCATCGCCGCCTTCGTCGGCTTCGAGCAGTCGCCGGTCTACGCCGAGGAGACCAGCAAGCCGCACATCGTCGTCTCCCGCGTCATGTTCCTGGCCGTCGGCTTCGTCGCCCTGTTCTTCGCGCTCAGCGCGTGGGCGCTCACCGTCGCCACCGGACCCGGCGAGGTGGTCAAGACCTCCGCCGAAGCCGGTCCCGGCCTGCTCTTCCAGCTCACCGAGAGCCGCCTGGGCACCGCCTTCACCGACGTCCTGCACGTGCTCTTCGTCACCGGCATGTTCGCGGCCATGCTCAGCTTCCACAACGTGGTCGCCCGCTACGCCTTCGCCATGGGCCGCGAGGGCCTCCTGCCGGCCCCCTTCGGCCGGACCAACGCCGGCACCGGCGCCCCCGCCACCGGCTCGCTCCTGCAGACCGGGATCGCCGCCGTCGTCGTCATCGTCTTCGCGGTGACCGACGACAAGCCGGCCGGCGACCCGACCGCGCCCGTCCTGCACCTGTTCACCTGGATGGGCAGCGTCGGCGCCCTCGGTGTGACCCTTCTCATGGCCGCCGCCTCCTTCGCCGTGATCGCCTTCTTCGTCCGCCGGGGCACCGCCGCCGCCCAGATCTGGCGGCTCGTCGCGGCCGGCGCCGCGGGACTCGCCCTGCTGTTCATCGCCGGCTACACCGTCAAGGACTTCGCCGTCCTCGTCGGCGCCGAGGAGGGCTCCGCCCTCAGCTGGATCCTGCCCGCCGTCATCGCCGTCGCCGCGCTCGCCGGCCTGGCGCACGGCCTGGTGCTGCGCTCCCGCCACCCCGGGGCACACGCCCGGATCGGCCTGGGCAACGAGGCCTTCCGCCTCGACCAGGCGGCGGAGTCCGGCCCCCGCGACTGACCCCGGAACACCGCTTTCCAGCGCCAACGAAGCCCCCGGCACCCCTTTCCATGGTCGCCGGGGGCTTCCGCGCACATGAACGCGTTTTTGGCGGGCAGCGGAGCCTCATGGTCTCCTGGGGCCACCAACCGTCCGGACCGCGACACGGGTGAGACCACCCAGCTCCCCTGCACCGCGGCCGGGACCTGCCTGTCCCACCCACGAAGGCGAAGTCATCACATGAGTGACAGCACCTTGGCCAAGGCCCCCAGCCCGCCGTCTTCCCCGCACGTCGACGCCGGCGACGAGGGCTACAGCAAGGACCTCAAGTCCCGCCACATCAACATGATCGCGATCGGCGGGGCGATAGGCACCGGCCTGTTCCTCGGCGCCGGAGGCCGCCTCGCCGGCGCCGGACCCTCCCTCGCGATCGCCTACGCGGTGTGCGGGATCTTCGCCTTCTTCGTGGTCCGGGCCCTCGGCGAGCTCGTCCTCTACCGCCCGTCCTCCGGCGCCTTCGTCAGCTACGCGCGCGAGTTCATGGGCGAGAAGGGCGCCTACGCGGCCGGCTGGCTGTACTTCCTGAACTGGTCGACCACCACCGTCGCCGACATCACCGCCGCCGCGACCTACGCCCACTTCTGGGCGATGTTCACCGACGTTCCCCAGTGGGTCCTGGCCTTCATCGCCCTCGCCGTCGTCCTCACCGCCAATCTGATCTCGGTGAAGTACTTCGGCGAGATGGAATTCTGGTTCTCCCTGGTCAAGGTCGCCGCCCTGGTCGTCTTCCTGGCCGTCGGCATCTACCTCGTCGCCACCAGCCACCCCATCGACGGCCACACCCCCGGCCTGGCCTCGATCACCGACAACGGCGGCATCTTCCCCGTCGGCACGCTCCCGATGCTCCTGGTCATCCAGGGCGTGGTCTTCGCGTACGCCTCCGTCGAGCTCTGCGGCGTCGCCGCCGGCGAGACCGAGAACCCCGAGAAGATCATGCCGAAGGCGATCAACTCGATCATGTGGCGCGTGGGCCTGTTCTACGTCGGCTCGGTCGTCCTGCTCGCCCTGCTGCTCCCGTACACCGAGTACTCGGCCGACCAGAGCCCCTTCGTCACCGTCTTCGACAAGCTCGGCGTACCCGGCGCCGCGGGCGTCATGAACCTGGTCGTCCTGACCGCCGCGCTCTCCAGCCTGAACTCCGGCCTCTACTCCACCGGCCGCATCCTGCGCTCGATGGCCATGTCCGGCTCCGCGCCCAAGTTCACCGGCGTGATGAACAAGGGCAAGGTCCCCTACGGCGGCGTCCTGTTCACCGCGGCCTTCGGCGTCGCCGGCGTCGCCCTGAACGCCTACATGCCGAAGGACGCCTTCGAGATCGTCCTGAACTTCGCCTCCCTCGGCATCCTCGGCACCTGGGCGATGGTCATGCTCTGCTCGCTGCACTTCTGGCGCCGGGCGAAGCAGGGCCGTGTCGAGCGCCCCGCCTACCGGCTGCCCTGGGCCCCGTACACCCAGCTCGTCACGCTGGCGTTCCTGCTCACCGTGCTGGTCCTGATGTGGTGCGACGGGGGAGTGGGCCGCACCACGGTCCTCTTCGTCCCGGTCATCGCCGCCGCCCTCGTGGGCGGCTGGTTCCTGGTCCGCGGCCGCGTCGCCGCCATCGCCGCCGCCCGCGACTGACACCACCACGACGCAGGACCCCGCCGCGGCGGGGTCCTGCGTCGTTCCGCGAGGGCCGCGGACCAGGCTGCGACCGAACGGCCGGGAAAAGCAGAGAACCCCACACGAAGTGTGGGGTTCTCTCAGTGGTGTCCGAGGGGGGACTTGAACCCCCACGCCCGATAAAGGGCACTAGCACCTCAAGCTAGCGCGTCTGCCATTCCGCCACCCGGACAAGGTGTCTGTCTCGCGTCCCTCGCGGGCCGTCCGACGTGGAAAACATTACCAAACATTCCGGGGTCCCCGATCACACCCCCCGGTGACCGGAGAACGCCCTTGGGGACGGCGGCCCGGGGCGGGAGGATGGGGGAGGCAGTCGGTACTGATCAGTGAGAGGAAGCAGCGTGAGCGAGTCGAGCGCGGGCAGGACCGTCTCCGGTGAGGACGAGGTCGTCGACCTCTGCCGGGACCTCATCCGGATCGACACCAGCAACTACGGGGACCACTCGGGCCCCGGCGAGCGCAAGGCGGCCGAGTGGGTCGCGGAGAAGCTGGCCGAGGTCGGGCTGGAACCGCAGATCTTCGAGTCGCACAAGGGGCGGGCCTCGACGGTCGCGCGCATCCAGGGGGAGGACCCCTCGCGGCCGGCGCTGCTGATCCACGGGCACACCGACGTGGTCCCCGCCAATGCCGCCGACTGGACGTACGACCCCTTCGCCGGTGAGATCGCCGACGGGTGCCTGTGGGGGCGCGGCGCCGTCGACATGAAGGACATGGACGCGATGACGCTGGCCGTCGTACGCGACCGCATGCGCAGCGGCCGCAAGCCCCCGCGCGACATCGTCCTCGCCTTCCTCGCCGATGAGGAGGCGGGCGGCGTCTACGGGGCCCGGCACCTCGTCGACAAGCACCCCGGCCTCTTCGAGGGCGTCACCGAGGCCATCGGCGAGGTCGGCGGGTTCTCGTTCACCGTCAACGAGAACCTCCGCCTCTACTTGGTGGAGACCGCCCAGAAGGGCATGCACTGGATGCGGCTCACCGTTGACGGCACCGCCGGACACGGTTCGATGACCAACAACGACAACGCGATCACCGAGCTGTGCGAGGCGGTGGGGCGGCTCGGACGCCACCAGTGGCCGGTGCGCGTGACCAAGACCGTACGGTCCTTCCTCGACGAACTGTCGGACGCCCTCGGAACCCCGCTCGACCCGGACAACATGGACGCCACGCTCGCCAAGCTCGGCGGCATCGCCAAGATGGTCGGCGCGACGCTGCGCAACTCGGCCGCCCCGACGATGCTGGGCGCCGGCTACAAGGTCAACGTCATCCCCGGCCAGGCCACCGCGCACGTCGACGGCCGCTTCCTGCCGGGCTACGAGGACGAGTTCTTCGCCGACCTCGACCGGATCCTCGGCCCGCGCGTGAAGCGCGAGGACGTGCACGCCGACAAGGCCCTGGAAACGGACTTCGACGGCAAGCTGGTCGACGCGATGCAGGGCGCGCTCAAGGCGGAGGACCCGATCGCCCGCGCGGTCCCGTACATGCTCTCGGGAGGCACGGACGCCAAGTCCTTCGACGACCTGGGCATCCGCTGCTTCGGCTTCGCGCCGCTCCAGCTGCCGCCCGAACTGGACTTCGCGGGCATGTTCCACGGAGTGGACGAGCGGGTCCCGGTGGACGGTCTGAAGTTCGGCGTTCGCGTGCTGGACCGATTCATCGACAACGCCTAACGCCGGGGAATCGGGAAGGTGTGCGGATTCCACTGAGAAGAGTGAATGCGCTCATACGCTCGTAGCCCCGGTGATCCCTCCTCGTTACAGGTGGTGCGGTCCGCGGCTGGGACCGCACTTGCCTACTAGGAGGAACAATGCTCAAGAAGGTTGTCGCCGCTGCGGCTGCCACCGGTGGTCTGGTTCTCGCGGGTGCGGGCATGGCTGCCGCCGACGCGGGCGCCCAGGGTGCGGCCATCGGCTCCCCCGGCGTCCTGTCGGGCAACGTCGTTCAGGTCCCGATCCACATCCCGGTCAACGTGTGCGGTAACACCGTCAACGTGATCGGCCTGCTGAACCCGGCCTTCGGCAACACCTGCGTCAACGCCTGACGCGTCTGAAGTCCTTGGCCCCGGAGCGCATCCCAGCGCTCCGGGGCTGCCGGGCTTTCGGGCCCGCATCTCTTTTCTATTCGGCGTCGCAGGCGGGGGAGCGTGTACGGCCTGTACGCCGACCGAACGTACACAGCATGGGGACGAGTACAGATGCGACGACCCGTAGTACAGGTCACCAGGAAGACCCTGATCACCATGGCGGCCGCAGGAGGCGCGCTGGCGCTCGGCGGCGGTTACGCGCACGCGGACGCCGGGGCGGCCGGACACGCCGTGAACTCGCCGGGCGTGCTGTCCGGCAACAACGTGCAGGCGCCCGTGGACGTGCCGGTGAACGCCTGCGGCAACACGGTCACCGTCATCGGAGGCCTGAACCCGGCCTTCGGAAACCGCTGCGTCAACGGGGGCGGCCCCGCGAAGCCCGACCACCCCGGCAACCCCGGAGCCCCGGGCCACCCCGGCAACCCCGGAACCCCGGGCAACCCCGGAACCCCGGGCCACCCCGGCAATCCGGGCCACCCCGACGAGCCGTGCGACGACCACCCGGGCCACCCGGGTACGCCGGGTACGCCGGGCAACCCGGGCAACCCCGGTAACCCGGGTACGCCGGGCAACCCCGGGACTCCGGGACACCCCGGGACTCCGGGCAACCCCGGTAACCCGGGTATGCCGGGCAACCCCGGTACGCCGGGCCAGCCTGGGCACCCGGGTACGCCCGGGAACCCCGGGACTCCGGGACACCCCGGCACCCCGACCGCACCCGGGCACGGCACGGGCACTCCCGGCAGCCCCGCAACGCCCGGCCAGGTCACCGGAGGGGGACTCGCCGCCACCGGGGCCGGTGACGTCCTGACGGCCGGCCTCCCGCTCGCGGGCGGCCTGCTCCTCGCGGGCAGCGTGCTCTACCGGCGCGCCCGCAACGCCGCCTGACGCGGGCGGGAAACGGGCACACGGGTGCTCCCGACGCGGGCCCCCGGCCGGGGGCCCGCGTCACCAAGTGGCGCGGACCTGACGGATGATCCGGCGGCGCAGCCGCACGCGGCGACTGCCGTCCCGGAGCAGCGTCAGCCGGTCGAGCTCCCAGTGCCCGTACTCGGCATGGTCGGTCAACAGGCGGGTCGTCTCCTGGCGGGGCACCCCGCGGGGTACGTACAGGTCGACAAATTCGTATTCCGGCATCGCATCTATTGTGCGGGCAGAGGCCTGCTACGGATAGCGTCTGCACTATGTCTGATGCCGCTCTGCCCACTGTTGCCGAGGTACGCGCCGCCGCCGAGGCGGTCAAGGCCGCGCTCGACCGCCACCTCGCCGCGGTCGAGAGCAGGATCGGGGACGACGACCCGGCCGTCTACGCCGCGTTCAACGAGCTCGCCGCCGCCGCGGACGAGTACGACGAACTGCTCTACGACCGCTACGACGAGGTCACTCCCTTCGAGATCCCCACCCCCGAGGACGGTGTCCCGTACACCGGACCCGCCGAGCCCGCCGCGTTCAGCGTGCTCATCCGCCGCGACTACGCCGTGGTCGAACCACAGCGCCTGATCGCCCAGGCCGACCGCGTCGCCGCGCACGACCCGGACGCCGAGCCCGTCGAGGACGGCGGCACCGCCGGAGCGCTGGGCGTCCTCTTCGGGGAGTACGAGCCCGACGAGATCCACTCCCGCTACCGGGAGTTCGGCCTGGAGGAGGGCGACTCCACGCTCTGGGTCGCCGCCGCGGAGGAGGTCGCGGAACCGGGCGAGTGGCTCGACTCGCCCTTCGAGCACGCCGACGCGCAGAACGTGCTGCACCGGTTCGACGTGAGTTCCGTCTTCGACGACGAGCCGGAGGACTTCGAGGACGACGACGCGCCGGACGGGGCCTCGGCGCCGGGCCTCACCCCGGCCTGATCACCGCACCACCGTGTGGCCCCCGCCCGGCTCCGGGCGGGGGCCACACCGGCGTCGTGTCCCTTACTGCGGCTCTTCCCCGGCGGACGCCGCGAGGCCCCGCAGCAGGTCCGCCAGCCGGGTCGTGCGCGGCTTGGCCGGCACGCCGGCCACCGCGCGCGCCAGTGCCTGGTCGACGCCGTGCACCACGGACAGGTGTCGCTCCGCGCGCCCGAAGGCCGTGTACACCCAGTCCCGGGACAGCGCGTCCGCCGCGTCCCCCGGCAGCACCACGACGACCGCGGGCCAGCGCGCGCCCACGGCCTGGTGCCCGGTCACGGCCCAGCCGTGCCGCACCGCCGACTCCACCCGCTCCTTCGGTACGACGATCCGCGCACCCGCCGCGTCCAGGTGCAGCCCCTGCGCGTCGGCCGACACCACCCGGGCCGGCCGGGCCCGCCCGGGCGCGGGCACGTACACCACCTTGTCGCCGGGGTCGAAGCCGCCGAACCGGCCCGGGCCGGGGTTCAGCCGCTCCTTGAGGGCCGCGTTCAGCGCCCGGGTCCCCGCCGAACCGCCGTGGCCCGGGGTGATCACCTGCACCTCGTCGGCCGGGATCCCGAAAGCGCGCGGTACCGACTCGGCCACCAGCTGGACCGTGCGGTGGACGGCCTCGCCCGCGTCCCGCACCGGGACGATGACGACCTCCTTGCCGGGGGCGTCGACCTGGTTCAGCTCCCCGGCGCCGATCCCCGACACCAGCTCGCCCAGCGGGCCCGGATCCGGGACGCGGGAGACGACCTCGGGGCAGGTCCGGGCCGCCAGCACATCGGCGAACACCCGCCCGGGCCCCGCGGAACCGAGCACGGCGGGATCCCCGGACAGCACCAGGCGGGCCCCGTCGGGCAGTGACTCCACCAGCGCGGCCGCGCTCTCCACGTCCAGCTGGGGCGCGTCCAGGACGACGAGCAGGTCCAGCGCGAACTGCCCGTCGGCGTCCCGCCCGGGCCCCTCCGTCCCGTCCAGCAGGCCCGCCACGGTGACGGCGCCGTCCGCCGGGGCGTGCGCGGCCAGAGCGGCCCGCAGGCCGAGCCGGCGGGCGGCCGCCACCAGGGCCGACGGTTCGGCGCGGGCGGCCTCGCCGCCGGTGTGGGTGACCAGCCCGTGGCCGGAGACGGCCCGGATCAGCTCGGCGCCGGGAGCGCCCGCCGCGGCCTCCGTCCAGTCCGCCGGGCCGGCGAAGGTGCTGGCCAGCCGGGCCAGGCCGTCGGCCAGGCTCTCCTCGGCCAGCGCGTAACCCTCCAGCCCCACCAGGACGGTGCCGGGCGGCTCGTCCTCCTGCCCGTCCTGCTCGCCGTCTCCGGACTCCGCGGACCCGGCGCCCGCCGCCGGTTCGTGGAACACCAGCACCGCGCCGTCGCCGATGGCCCGCTCCAGGGCCCCGGCCGGGTCCGGCACGCCGTACTGGGCCAGCGCCTTCTCCAGGACCGGCGCCTCCAGGGCGGTGTGTCCCTTGAGCGCGGCCTGGGCCAGCAGCCAGCCCACCAGGGCGCCGCCGCGGCGCTCGTCCCCCGGGTCCGCGCCGGGGCCCAGCAGGGCGCGGGCGAACCCGTCGGCCTGGGCGGGCCGCACCGACGCCACCGCCAGCAGCCGCCACGGATCCTCCGCGAGCTGCTCGGCGGCGCCCTCGCCCAGCGCGGTGGCGGCCGCCTCGGCCAGCGCCTCGGGGGCGCCGCCCCGGGCCAGCACCGCCCGTACGCCCTCGACGTCCCCGGCCGCGGCGACCGGCGCGGGGGCGCGGGGCTGCGGCGGAGCGGGGAACGCCGCCTTGCGCGGCGCGGCCGGGGCGTCGTCGAAGTACGCGGCGGGCTTGGCCCCGCTCTCCACCGCCCGTACGGCGGCCAGCAGATCGGCGGCGGTCCCGCTGAGCTTGGTGCCCGCCTCCACCGGCGCCTGCCGCTCCGCCTTGCGCCGGGCGATCCGTTCCCGCTCGATCTTCTGCGCGGCCAGCTCCGCCTGGGCCTCGGTCAGCCCGGGCTTGGCGCCGTCCGCCGCGGCCCCGTCCGCCGTCGCCCCGGCCTGCCCTTCGGCCGCGCCCGCGGTTTCCGCCGGGTCCTGATCGGCCGCCGGGCCCCGGGCCGGCGCCGGTTCCGCCGTCTCCCGCGGGCTCGGGCCGGCTTCGTCGGCGGCGTCCGATGCCCGGGGCGCGGGTTCCCCGCCGGAGGGTTCCGGGGTACGCGCGCCCTCGACGGCCCCGGCCTCCGGGCCGGGGGTCTCCGGTTCGTCCGCGGCGCCGGTGGCGGCGGGGTCGGTACTCACAGCGTGCTCCAGTCCTGGTCGGGATAGCGGTGCACGGGCGCCGACACGTCGTCCAGCGCCCGGCAGATCTCCTCCGGAAGAGTAAGTGCCTCCACCGACAGCGCTGCCCCCAGCTGCGCCGCGGTACGCGCCCCGACGATCGGCGCGACCACCCCCGGCCGGTCCCGCACCCACGCGAGCGCCACCTGGAGCGGGGTCACGGCCAGCCCGTGCGCGGCCGTCGCCACGGCGTCCACGATCCGGCCCGACGCCTCGTCCAGGTACGGGTCCACGAAGGCGGCCATGGTCTGCGACGCGCCCCGCGAGTCGGCCGGGGTACCCGCCCGGTACTTCCCCGTGAGCACGCCGCGCCCCAGCGGCGAGGACGGCAGCAGGCCCACGCCGAGGTCCAGCGCGGCCGGCAGCACCTCACGCTCAACGCCCCGCTGGAGCAGCGAGTACTCCATCTGCGTGGAGGCGAGCCGAATCCGGGTACCGGGCGCCGCGAGCTGCCAGGTCGCCGCCTTCGCCAGCTGCCAGCCGCTGTAGCCCGCCACCCCCGCGTACCGGGCCCGACCGCTGCTGACGGCGAGGTCCAGCGCCTGGAGGGTCTCCTCCAGCGGGGTCCGCGGGTCGAAGGCGTGCACCTGCCACAGGTCCACGTACTCGGTTCCCAACCGGGCCAGCGAGTCGTCCAGCGCCGCCAGCAGGTGTCCGCGCGAGCCGTCGCACCGCCGGTCCGGGTCCCGCACCGAGCCCGACTTCGTCGCGATCACCAGCTCCCGGCGCGGCACCAGCTTGCCGGCCAGCTGTCCGAGGAGGTACTCCGCCTCCCCGCCCCCGTACACGTCGGCGGTGTCGACGAAGGTGCCGCCCGCCTCCCAGAAGGTCTTCAACTGTTCTGCGGCGCCCGCCTCGTCCGGTCCCTCCGCGGACCGGCCCCAGGTCAGGGTGCCGAGGCCGATCCGGGACACGCGCAGGCCGGTGCGGCCGAGATGCCTCTGCTCCATGAGCGCTGAGACTACTGGGGCCCTGCCGCGGACGACCGGGGCGCGCTACAGTCCCCGCAGACCTACGTTACTGATCGGTAAACCGGTAAGGGGACGACTCATGCGGCTCGGCATCAATCTCGGTTACTGGGGTGCGGGCATGGACGGCGACAACCTCGCCGTCGCCCAGGAGGCCGACCGCCTCGGCTACGACGTCTGCTGGGCCGCCGAGGCCTACGGCTCCGACGCCGCGACGGTGCTGGCCTGGGTCGCTGCCCAGACCGAGCGGATCGACGTCGGCTCGGCGATCTTCCAGATCCCGGCCCGCCAGCCCGCGATGACGGCCATGACCGCCGCCACCCTCGACTCGCTCACCAAGGGCCGCTTCCGGCTCGGCCTCGGCGTCTCCGGACCGCAGGTCTCCGAGGGCTGGTACGGGGTGAAGTTCGACAAGCCGCTCGCCCGGACCCGCGAGTACGTGGAGATCGTCCGCAAGGCAATGAGCCGCGAGCGCCTCTCCTACGAAGGGCAGCACTGGACCCTCCCGCTGCCCGGCGGCCCCGGCAAGCCGATCAAGCTGACCGTGCACCCCGAGCGCGAGCACATCCCGCTCTACATCGCCGCCATGGGGCCGAAGAACCTGGAGCAGACCGGCGAGATCGCCGACGGCGCACTGCTGATCTTCCCCGCCGCCGAGCACCTGGAGGAGACGGCCCTGCGCCACATCCGCGCGGGCCGCGAGAAGGCCGGGCTGACGATGGACGGCTTCGACGTCTGCCCCACGGTGCCCCTCGCCGTCGGCGACGACGTCAACACCCTCGCGGACACGTTCCGGCCGTACACCGCCCTGTACGTCGGCGGTATGGGCAGCCCGAAGCAGAACTTCTACAACCAGCTCGCACAGCGCATGGGCTACGAGAAGGAAGCGGCCGAGATCCAGGCCAAGTACCTGGGCGGCGACAAGACGGGCGCCGCCGCCGCGGTCCCGCACTCGCTGATCGACTCGACGACCCTGCTCGGCTCCGTGGAGCGGATCGCGGACGGGATGCGCGCCTACGCCGACGCCGGGGTCACCACCCTGACGCTCGCGCCCGCCGGGTTCACCCTGGACGAGCGGGTCACCGCCCTGCGGGCCGGCGTCGAGGCCCTGGAACACGCCGGCCTGGCCTGAGGAACGCCCTGCGGCCGTGGTGGGGGCTCGGGGGGTCTTCCCCGCCACGGCCGACACACGCAACAACGCGGACGCGGGCCCCGGGGTTACGCCCTGGGGCCGCGGCGTTCGCTTCGTTCATTCGGCCGAGTCGTGCCACGCATCGGTTGCCCGCCCGCCGCATCCGCATTTGACTCGGAACATGCTCTCTGCGCGCAGCCTGTTCCAGGAGATCGTCGATGACGACGACTCCTTCCAGCTGTTCTGTTCCATCGCCGCCAGCGGGGAGGCCCAGGGCGGCTGGGAGAACGGCCGGATCGCCGCTCTCGTCCCCGACGGCATGCGCCACCTCGCGCCGAAGATCACCCGGCACGGAGCCGACGAGGACAAGCACGGCCGCATCTTCCAGGCCCTGCTGCGCAAGCGCGGCCTGCCCGCCGTCCCGGTCCCGCCCGAGACGGACTACACGATGCTGCTGGAACGCCGGGGCATCGGCCTCGCGCACGACAAGCTCAGCCGCGAGGAGCCGCTGACGGCGCGGGACATCGTCGTCTACCTCGCGCACAGCCGCGTCACCGAACAGCGGGCCGCCGACCAGATGGAGATGCTGGTGAAGCACTTCGGCGACCACCCCGAGATCGGCAAGGCCGTCCGTATGATCAGCAACGACGAGGACAACCACCTCGCCTACTGCCACGAGGAGCTGCTGGCCCTCGTCCGGGCCGGCCACGGCCGCACCATCCAGCGGGTGCTCCGCGACAGCGCCCTCGTGGAGATCGGCATCTACCGGGACGTCAGCCTCGCCGTCATGGACCACATGGGCCGGCTGCTGAGGTGGCCCGCCCCCAAGGCGGCCGCCCTCGCCGCCGGGATCCGTGCCGTGTACGCCTACGAGCGGTTCAGCGGCTGGCACCGCATGGTCAGCCTGCGCATGCCCCAGCGGCGCAACGCACTGGGCGGCGTCCCGGCCGGCGCACCGGGTTACGTCTGACGGCCCGGGCGGTCCGTCCTAGAGCCAGCCGCGGCGCTTGAACAGCCGGTGCAGTCCCAGGCAGGCTCCCGCCATGACCACCAGGACCGCCGGGTAGCCCCAGCCCTGCCGGAGCTCCGGCATGTGCTCGAAGTTCATCCCGTAGATCCCCGCCACCATCGTCGGGACGGCCGCCATCGCCGCCCACGCGGAGATCTTGCGCATGTCGTCGTTCTGCCGGACGCCCATCTGCGCCAGGTGCGCCGAGAGCGCGTCCGACAGCAGCCGGTCCAGCCCCTCGATGTACTCGTTCGCCTTCGTCAGGTGGTCGGCGACGTCGCGGAAGAAGGGCTGGGAGTGCTCGTGCACGAACGGCACCTCCCCGAAGGCGAGCCGGTCCATCGGCTGGAGCAGCGGGCTCGTCGCCCGGCGGAACTCCAGCACCTGCCGCTTGAAACCGTAGATCCGGGCGGCCGTGGACTTGGTGCGCCGACTGTCCGAGTCGTTCGGGGCGAACACCTCCGCCTCCAGCTCCTCCAGGTCCGCCTGCAGCTCCGCCGCCACCTCGATGTAGTGGTCCACCACCGCGTCCGACACCGCGTACAGCACCGCCGTCGGACCGTGCCGGAGCACGTCCGGGTCCTGCTCCAGGCGGTGCCGTACGGCGGCCAGCGCGGCCCCCTCGCCGTGCCGGACCGTGACCACGAAGGAGTCGCCGATGAAGACCATCAGCTCGCCGGTGGTCACCGTGTCGGTGTCGTCGTCGTACATGACGGGCTTGAGGACGACGAAGAGCGAATCGTCGTAAACCTCCAGCTTCGGGCGCTGATGCGCGGTCAGCGCGTCCTCCACCGCCAGCTTGTGCAGCCCGAACTCCTGGCTGACGTGCTCGAATTCGTCCTCCGTGGGCTCGTGCATCCCCACCCACAGGAAGGCGTCACCCGTCGCCCGCGCCTCGTCGAGGGCATCCGAGAAATCCTCGGGTGCCTCGGAGCGGCGGCCGTCCCGGTACATCGCGCAGTCGACTATCACGCCGGGCATTCTCCCTTGACCTGGGCCCACCCGCACACCGCCGGCACCGCTTAGGGTGGGCTCATGGCCACGCTGATCCTCGTACGGCACGGGCGGTCCACCGCCAACACCGCAGGCTTGCTCGCCGGATGGACCCCGGGAGTGAGCCTTGACGAACGCGGCGCCGAGCAGGCCGCCGCACTGCCCGGACGCCTCGACGGGGTGCCGCTCGCCGCCGTCGTCAGCAGCCCGCTGCAGCGCTGCCAGGAGACCCTCGCACCCCTGCTGGCGGCCCGGCCCGGGCTGAGCCTGCAGACCGACGAGCGGATCGGCGAATGCCACTACGGCGACTGGTCCGGACGCAAACTCTCCGAACTCGCCGACGAACCCCTGATGAAGATCGTCCAGCAGCACCCCTCCGCCGCAGCCTTCCCCGGCGGCGAGACCATGCGCGCCATGCAGGCCCGCGCCGTGGACGCCGTACGGGAGTGGAACGCGCGGATCGAGGAAGAGCACGGGGCGGACGCCGTCTTCCTCATGTGCTCGCACGGCGACATCGTCAAGTCCCTCGTCGCGGACGCCCTGGGCATGCACCTCGACCTCTTCCAGCGGATCCACGTCGACCCCTGCTCCGTCACCGCCATCCGCTACACCCCGACCCGGCCGTTCCTGTTCCGCCTCGGCGACACCGGGGACTTCGCCGCCCTCGTGCCGCGCAAATCGCCCGAAGACGGCGGGGACGCCGTCGTCGGCGGCGGCGCGGGCGCGGCCTGATCGAACGGCGCAGTAGGGTGGACGGGCCAACACAGGCAGCCCGCCCACGCCCCGCCCCTGCCACCGACACTTGGAGACTGGACGTGCCCCGTCAGGTGTTCCTTTACGACCCGCCGGACCGCTTCGTGGCCGGCACGGTCGGTCTGCCTGGACGCCGTACGTTCTTCCTCCAGGCCTCCTCCGGCACCCGGGTCACCAGCGTCTCCCTGGAGAAGACCCAGGTCGCCGCGCTCGCCGAGCGGATGGACGAACTGCTGGACGAGGTCGTGCGGCGCACCGGCGGCAACGCCCCGGTCCCGGCCGTAGCCTCCGCCGAGGCCGCCGACACCGCCCCGCTCGACGTACCCGTCGAGGAGGAGTTCCGCGTCGGCACCATGGCACTGGCCTGGGACGGCGAGGAACAGCGCATGATCGTCGAGGCGCAGGCGCTCGTGGAACTCGACGCCGACTCCGACGAGGACCTCGCCGAGGCCGAGGAACGGCTGCTCCAGGACGAGGAGAACGGCCCGCCGATGCTGCGCGTGCGGCTTTCCGGCGTCCAGGCCCGGGCCTTCGCCAAACGGGCGCTGGACGTGGTCAACGCCGGCCGGCCGCCGTGCCCGCTGTGCAGCCTGCCGCTCGACCCCGAAGGACACGTGTGTCCCCGCCAGAACGGCTACCGGCGCCAGGCGTGAGCGCCGTGAACCCGACCGAGGAACTCCTCGCCAAAGGTGAGCTGACCGTCCGGGGCCGCATCGCCGAGGCCTCCAACGCCGTCCTGCTGTGCACCGTGACGCACGACGGCGTCAGCGCCGAATGCGTCTACAAGCCCGTCAAGGGCGAGCGGCCGCTGTGGGACTTCCCCGACGGCAGCCTGGCCCAGCGCGAGCGGGCCGCCTACCTGGTCTCCGAGGCGACCGGCTGGGGACTGGTACCGGAGACGGTGCTGCGCGAGGGCCCCTACGGCGAAGGCATGGTCCAGCGGTGGATCGACCCCGGTGACCCGGCCGAGCCGGGGCTGCTGGCGCTCGTCGAGGGGGAGGAGGCCGGCGAGGGCTGGAAGCCGGTCGCCCTCGCCGAGGTGGGGGAGGGGCGCACCGCCCTGCTCGTGCACGCCGACGACCCGAGGCTGCGCCGGCTCGCGGTCCTCGACGCCGTCATCAACAACGCCGACCGCAAGGGCGGCCACCTGCTGCCCGCCCCCGACGGCCGGCTCTACGGCATCGACCACGGCGTGACCTTCCACGCCGACGACAAGCTGCGCACCCTGCTGTGGGGCTGGGCCGGCGAGCCGCTGACGGACGAGGCCCGGACGGTGCTGACCTCCCTGGCCGCCCAGCTGGCCGACGGAGGGCCGCTCGCCACCCGGCTGGCGGAACTGATCACCGCCGGTGAGCTGGCCGCCGTACGGGCCCGTGTGGCCCTCCTGCTGCGCGAAGGGACGCATCCCCGCCCGTCAGGGCAGTGGCCCGCCATCCCCTGGCCGCCCGTCTGAGCCGCGCGGGCGCCGCCGACGGCCCCACGCACAGAACCGGCCGGATCGCAAGGATGGCGATCAAGCCAACAGTGCTGGTCCGGTTCGATGACGGAACACCCGTCCGGTTAGTCTCGGAGCATGCATGCCTGGCCCGCTTCTGAGGTCCCCGCCCTGCCTGGCAAGGGCCGCGACCTCCAGATCCACGACACCGCGACCCAGGGGACGATCACCCTCGACCCCGGTCCCGTCGCCCGAATCTACGTCTGCGGCATCACGCCGTACGACGCCACCCACATCGGTCACGCGGCCACCTACAACGCGTTCGACCTGGTGCAGCGCGTGTGGCTCGACACCAAGCGGCAGGTCCACTACGTCCAGAACGTCACGGACGTCGACGATCCGCTGCTGGAGCGGGCGCAGCGCGACGGCCACGACTGGACCGAGCTCGCCGAACGCGAGACGGCCCTCTTCCGCGAGGACATGACCGCCCTGCGGATCCTGCCGCCGCGGCAGTACATCGGTGCCGTCGAGGCCATACCCGGCATCGTGCCGCTCGTCGAGCGGCTCAGGGACGCGGGCGCCGCCTACGAGCTCGAAGGCGACGTCTACTTCTCGGTGGAGTCGGACCCGCACTTCGGCGGCGTCTCGAACCTGGACGCCGAGGCCATGCGGCTGCTCTCCGCGGAACGCGGCGGCGACCCCGAGCGCCCGGGCAAGAAGAACCCGCTGGACCCGATGCTGTGGATGGCCGCGCGGCCGGGCGAGCCGAGCTGGGACGGCGGCTCACTGGGCCGGGGCCGGCCGGGCTGGCACATCGAGTGCGTGGCCATCGCCCTGGATCATCTGGGCATGGGCTTCGACATCCAGGGCGGCGGCTCCGACCTGGCCTTCCCGCACCACGAGATGGGCGCCTCGCACGCCCAGGCGCTGACGGGCGACTTCCCGATGGCCAAGGCGTACGTGCACGCGGGCATGGTCGCGTTGAACGGGCAGAAGATGTCGAAGTCCAAGGGCAACCTGGTCTTCGTCTCCGCGCTGCGCCGGGCGGGAGTCGACCCGGCCGCGATCCGGCTCGCGCTGCTGTCCCACCACTACCGGGCCGACTGGGAGTGGACGGACGCGGTCCTGGAGGAGGCGGTGGCCCGCTTGGAGCGCTGGCGGGCCGCGGTGTCCCGGCCGGACGGCATCCCCGCGGACGCCCTGGTCGAGGAGGTCCGCGAGGCCCTCGCGAACGACCTGGACGCCCCCGCCGCGCTGGCGGCCGTCGACCGCTGGGCGCAGGCCCAGAACGCCTCGGACGGCGACGACGAGTCCGCCCCGGGGCTGGTCTCCCGCACGGTGGACGCGCTGCTGGGCGTGGCCCTGTAAGCCGCCGCGTCGGCGGGGACGAACGGAACGGACAACGCCGGACCGGCCGCGTGTGCGGCCGG
>NZ_JBSGYT010000081.1:0-18952 GCF_053610645.1 Streptomyces sp. NPDC054883
ATGTTCTCCTCGGCCGGTGGTCTGGTGCTGGCGGCCGGTCAGGGCAATTACGCGGCGGCGAACGTGTTCCTGGACGTGCTGGCTGCTCACCGGCGGGCGGAGGGTCTGCCGGCGACGTCGATGGCCTTCGGCCTCTGGGACGTCGACACCGGCATGGCGGCCCACCTGACGCCCGCCGACCTCGACCGGATGCGCCGCGCCGGTACGCCCGCCCTCTCAGAGGCGGAAGGACTCGCCCTCTTCGACTCCGCCCTCGCATCGGGCGAAGCGGCGACCGTCCCGCTCAAGGTGGATTCCGGCGCGCTGCGGGCCCGTACCGACGAACTGCCCGCCCTACTGAGGGGAATGGTGCCGACCGCACGGAAGCGGACCGCAACAGCCGGAGCACCGGCCGGGGTGTCGCTGGCCGAGCGGATCGCCGGCCACGACGAGGAGGAGCGCACCCGGATCATCCTGGACGTCGTACGGAGCCACGCGGCGACCGTGCTCGGACACGCCTCCGGCGATGTGATCGAACCCGACCGGGCCTTCGGCGAGTTGGGCTTCGACTCGCTCGGTTCGGTGGAACTCCGCAACCAGCTCGGTGCGGCCAGCGGCCTACGGCTGCCCGCCACGCTCATCTTCGACTACCCGAGCGCGGCGGAGGTCGCCGCGTACATCGCCCGGAAGCTGGCTCCGGCGGCCACGGGCCACGCCCCGACCACCGGACTGGAGGCCGACCTCGCGCGGCTGGAGGCCCTGCTGGCCTCCGACGCCGCCGCCGGCGCCCCCGACCGCACGCGGCTCGCCGAGCGGCTGCGGGAACTGGCCGGCCGGCTCGACGGACGATCCACCCACCCCCAGGGGTATGCCACGCCGGAGATCCCGGACCGTGGCGAGGACCTCCACGAGGTCACCGCGGACGAGCTGTTCGACATCCTGGACAACGAGCTCGGTACCCCCGCGACCCCCTGACCCGCCCCACCCCGGCGGGCCCGGCAGACCCTGGCCGGGGGGGGGGGCCGCGGTGAGAGCGGCGGCGCTGGGCGACACCGCGGACCCCGTGGGCGGTCCCCCGGCGACCCCCTGCCCCCCCCCACCCCGGCCGTTCTGTGTGTTTCCCCTGCTCCGGCGAGGCCCCTGGGCAGGGGTGGGCTAAGGGTAGGCCGCCCTCTCGGCAGCTCAGTAGCGTTCGAACCGATCAATGCCGGACTGGGCAACGCGAGCGAGTCGCCACTTTTTGTCGACCAGAGGGAGTAGGTCTCGGTGAGCAACGAGGAGCGACTTCTCGAATATCTGAAGCGGGCCACCTCCGACCTGAGAGACACCCGCCGGCGCCTGGCCGAGGCCGAGCGCCGCCCCGGACGCCACGACGATCCGATCGTCATCGTCGGCATGGGGTGCCGCTACCCGGGCGGTGTGACCACCCCCGAGGAGCTGTGGAAGCTGGTGGCGGACGGGGTCGATGCGATCGGCGGGTTCCCCGCCGACCGGGGCTGGGATCCGGAGGTCTACGACCCGGAGCCCGGCGCGCCCGGCCGTACGTACGCCCGGGAAGGCGGATTCCTCTACGACGCCGCCGAGTTCGACCCGGTCTTCTTCGGCATCAGCCCCAACGAGGCCCTCGTGACCGACCCGCAGCAGCGGCTGCTGCTGGAAGTGTCCTGGGAGGCCATCGAGCGGGCCGGCATCGACCCCACCACCCTCAAGGGCGGGGCGACCGGCGTGTTCGCCGGCGTCATGTACCACGACTACGCCCTCGGCCTCGAACCCGGCAGCACCACCGCGGGCAGCGTCGTCTCGGGCCGCGTCTCGTACACCCTGGGCCTGGAGGGCCCGGCGGTGAGCGTCGACACCGCCTGCTCGTCGTCGCTGGTCGCCCTGCACCTGGCCGCCCAGGCCCTGCGGTCCGGGGAGTGCGACCTCGCTCTGGCGGGCGGGGTGACCGTGATGGCTACCCCGGACATGTTCGTCTACTTCAGCACCCAGCAGGGCTTGGCTGCCGACGGCCGCTCGAAGTCCTTCGCCGCCGCTGCGGACGGCGTGGCCTGCTCGGAGGGCGCAGGGGTGCTGCTGCTGGAGCGGCTGTCCGACGCGCGCCGCAACGGCCACCCGGTCCTCGCCGTCGTCCGCGGATCCGCGCTCAACCAGGACGGTGCCAGCAACGGCCTGACCGCCCCGAACGGCCCCTCGCAGCAGCGGGTCATCCGCAAGGCGCTGGCGAACGCCGGGCTGTCGGCGGCCGACGTCGACGTGGTCGAGGCGCACGGTACGGGCACCACCCTCGGCGACCCCATCGAGGCCCAGGCACTGCTGGAGACGTACGGACAGGAGCGGCCCGAGGGACGGCCGCTCTGGCTGGGCTCCATCAAGTCCAACATGGGGCACAGTCAGGCGGCCGCGGGCGTCGCGGGCGTGATGAAGATGGTCATGGCGATGCGCAACGGCGTCCTGCCGCCCACCTTGCACGTGGACGCGCCGTCGGACCAGGTGGACTGGGAATCCGGGAGCGTCGAGCTGCTCACGGAGGGCCGGGTGTGGGAGACGGCGCCCGGCGGTGTGCGGCGGGCCGGGGTGTCCTCGTTCGGGATCAGCGGCACCAACGCCCACGTGATCATCGAGGAGGCGCCGGCCGACACGGAGGAGGCGGCTGTGCGGGCCGCCCTCCCCGTCGTGCCCTGGTTGCTGTCCGCGAAGACGCCCCGGGCGCTGGCCGCTCAGGCGGAGCGTCTGCTGGAGCGGGTCTCCGCCGGGCCGGACACCGACGCGGCGGACATCGGGCTCTCCCTCGTCGGCTCGCGCACCGCCTTCACCCACCGCGCCGTCGTACTCGGCGACCGGGAGCGGGCGCTCGCGGCGCTCGCGGCGGGTGAGGCACACCCGAGGGCGATCACCGGAACCCTGCGGCGCGGTGGCCGGACGGCGTTCCTGTTCACGGGGCAGGGTGCGCAGCGCCTCGGGATGGGGCGTGGGCTGTACGAGGCGTTCCCGGTGTTCGCGGCGGCGTTCGACGCGGTGTGTGGGGAGGTCGACCGGCAGCTGGGGCGGTCGTTGCGTGAGGTGGTGTGGGGTGAGGATGCGGAGGCGCTGAACGCCACCGCGATCACCCAGCCCGCGTTGTTCGCGCTCGAGGTGGCCTTGTTCCGGCTGGTGGAGGCGTGGGGGGTCACCCCTGATCTGATCGCCGGGCATTCGATCGGTGAGCTGGCCGCCGCGCATGTCGCCGGTGTGCTGTCGCTGGCGGATGCGGCCGAGCTGGTCGTCGCGCGCGGCAGGTTGATGCAGGCGCTGCCCGCCGGGGGCGCGATGCTCGCCGTCCAGGCGACCGAGGGGGAGGTGCTGGCGCACCTCACCGACGGGGTGGGTATCGCGGCGGTCAACGGCCCGGACTCGGTCGTCGTATCGGGTGTGGAGGCCGCCGTGCTGGCGGTGGGGGAGCACTTCACGGCTGCCGGCCGCAAGACGAGTCGGCTGGCTGTTTCGCACGCGTTCCACTCGGCGTTGATGGACCCGATGCTGGACGAGTTCCGCACCGTTGCCGCTCGGTTGACGTACTCCGCTCCGCGGATTCCGGTGGTTTCCACCGTCACCGGTGAGCTGTCCGAGGCCTGGCAGTCCCCGGAGTACTGGGTCGGCCAGGTCCGGGAGGCGGTCAGGTTCGCCGACGCCGTACGGATGCTGGAGCAGCAGGGCGCCACCCGGTTCCTGGAGATCGGCCCGGACGGCATCCTGACCGGCCTCGCCCAGCAGTCGGCCGAGTCCGCCGAAGCCGTCCTCGTACCCGCCCTCCGCAGGAACCGCCCCGAGCCGGAGGCCTTGGCGGAGGCTCTGGCGCAACTCCACGTGGACGGCGTACGCGTCGACTGGGCGGCGTTCTACGCCGGCACCGGCGCGCACCGCGTGGAGCTGCCCACGTACGCCTTCCAGCGCGGCCGCTACTGGGTCGACGCCGCCCGCTCCACGAGCGGCGCCGGCGCGCCCGTCACCCATGACGTCCCCTCGGCCGAGGAGTCCCGGCGCGCGGCGGCGGACCTGCACGCCAAGCTCGACGGGCTCCCGGCGGCCGAACGGGCCCGCGTCCTGCTCGGCCTGGTCCGTACGCACGTCGCGGCCGTCCTCGGCTACGAGTCCGCCGCCACCGTGGAGGCCGACCTCGCCTTCCGGGACATGGGCTTCGACTCCCTGGCCGCCGTCGAACTGCGCAAGCGGCTCACCGCGGCCGGCGGGTGCGACCTGCCCGCCACCCTGATCTTCGACTACCCGACGCCGCGGGCCGCGGCGGCGTTCCTGGGCGAGCGGTTGGACGCCGACTCCGCCGACTCCGCCGGCGCCGACCCGGCCGCCGCCGCGCTGGCCGAACTCGACCGCATCGAGGCCGTACTCACCGGCTTCCCCGCCGACGGAGGCGACACGGAGGTGATCGGCGCCCGCGCGGACGCCATCACCGCCCGGCTGGAAGCCGTCGTACGGCGCTGGCGCGACGCCCGGGGCCCCGGGGGCGGCGCCGCCGATGACGGCCCCGACCTCGAAACGGTCACCGACGAGGAGCTGTTCGACGTGCTCGACAGCGAATTCGGCATCTCCTAGCCAGCGATCAGCTCTAGATTGGTTGAGGTTCGATGAGCAACGACGAGAAGCTCCGGGACTATCTCAAGCGAGCCACCAGCGAACTACAGCGCACGCGGCGCCAGTTGCGCGAAGCCGAGGAACTGAACCAGGAGCCGGTGGCCATCGTCGCGATGGGCTGCCGGTTTCCGGGCGGCATCGCCTCGCCCGAGGACCTGTGGCAGCTGGTGGACGCCGGCCGGGACGCCGTGTCCCTCTTCCCGGACGGCCGCGGCTGGGACCTGGACGCCCTCTACGACCCGGAGCCCGCCACGCCCGGCAAGACGTACTGCCGCGAGGGCGGCTTCCTGCACGACGCGGGCGAGTTCGACGCCGACTTCTTCAGGATCAGCCCGCGCGAGGCCCGCGACACCGACCCGCAGCAGCGGCTGCTGCTGGAGGTGTCCTGGGAGGCCATCGAGCGCGCCGGCATCGACCCCACCTCCCTGAAGGGCAGCCGCACCGGCGTGTTCGCCGGCGTCGTCTACCACGACTACCCGGGCGGCGGCGGTACCGGCGGGCTGGCCAGCGTCGCCTCGGGGCGCGTGGCGTACTCGCTGGGCCTGGAGGGTCCCGCGGTGACCGTGGACACCGCCTGCTCGTCCTCGCTCGTCGCGCTCCACCTGGCCGTCCAGTCCGTGCGGACGGGCGAGTGCACGATGGCGCTCGCCGGCGGGGTCACCGTCATGGCGAGCCCGGACTCCTTCGTCGGGTTCAGCCAGGACCGCGGACTCGCTCCGGACGGCCGGTGCAAGTCCTTCGCCGCGGCTGCCGACGGCACGACCTGGTCCGAGGGCGCCGGCATGGTCCTCGTGGAGCGGCTCTCCGACGCGCGGCGCCACGGCCACCCGGTGCTCGCCGTCGTCCGCGGCTCGGCGATGAACTCCGACGGTGCCTCCAACGGCCTGACCGCGCCCAACGGGCCCTCCCAGCAGCGGGTCATCCAGCAGGCCCTCGCCGCCGGCCGGCTGACCCCGGCCGACGTGGACGCCGTGGAGGCGCACGGCACCGGTACCACCCTCGGCGACCCCATCGAGGCGCAGGCCCTCATCGCCGCCTACGGGCGCGAGCGGCCCGCCGACGAGCCGCTGTGGCTGGGCTCGTTCAAGTCCAACATCGGGCACGCGCAGGCGGCCGCCGGGATCGGCGGTGTCATCAAGATGGTGCTCGCGATGCGGCACGGCGTGCTGCCGCGCACCCTGCACGTGGACGCGCCGAGCCCGAACGTCGACTGGAGCGCGGGCAGCGTGCGGCTGCTGACGGAGCCGATCGCCTGGCCGGAGCGGGGGCGTGCCAAGCGCGCGGGCGTGTCGTCGTTCGGGCTGAGCGGCACGAACGTCCACGTCATCGTGGAGGAGGCCCCGGCGGAGCAGGCCCCGGAGGCCGGGGCCCCGGCCGGGGCGGCCGCCCACCGGGCCGCCCCCGCCGGGGGGGACCGGGTTTCCACCGACGGCCGGGCCGTACCCGTTCCCGTCCTCGTGTCGGCCCGCCGCCCCGAGGCCCTCGCCGCGCAGGCGCTCCGCCTCGCCGACCACGTGGACGCCCACCCGGACCACGCGCTCCGCGACACGGCCTGGTCCCTGGCCACCACCCGGGCCGCCCTGGAGCACCGCGCCGTGGTCGTCGCCGACAGCCGCGCCGAGCTGACCCGGGCCCTGCGCGCCCTCGCCGCCGACCCGGCGCTGCCGGCCCCCGGCACGGCCACCGGCACCGCCCGCCCCGATGCGCTGACCGCCGTCCTCTTCACCGGCCAGGGCGCCCAGCGGCTCGGCATGTGCCGGGAACTGCACTCCGCCCACCCGGTGTTCGCCCGCGCCTTCGACGAGGTGCTCGACGCCCTCGACGCCCACCTCGACACCCCGCTGCGCGACACGATGTGGGGCGAGGACAGCGCGTCGCTCGACGCCACCGGCCTGGCGCAGCCCGCCCTGTTCGCGTGCGAGGTGGCCCTGTACCGGCTCGTGGAGTCCTGGGGCGTGCGGCCCGACTTCCTCGCCGGGCACTCCGTCGGCGAGCTGGCCGCCGCGCACGTCAGCGGCATCCTCACCCTCGCCGACGCCGCCCGGCTCGTGGCCGCCCGGGGCCGCCTGATGCAGGCCCTGCCCCGAGGCGGCGCGATGGCCGCGCTCGAAGCCGCCGAGGACGAGGTGGAACCGCTGCTCACCACCGACGCGGGCATCGCCGCCCTCAACGGCCCCCGCGCCGTGGTCGTTTCCGGCGCGGAGGAGGCGGTCACCGCGCTCGCCGAGCACTTCCGTGCCCTGGGCCGCAAGACCAAGCGGCTCGCCGTCTCGCACGCCTTCCACTCGCCGCTGATGGAACCGATGCTCGACGCGTTCCGCGCCGTCGCGGAGAGCATCGGCTACGGAACCCCGCGCATCCCGATCGTCTCGACCGTCACCGGGGAACTCCTCGGCGCCGACGAAGCGGCCCACGCCGACTACTGGGTCGCCCACGTACGCCGGACCGTGCGGTTCAGTGACGCGGTACGGCAGCTGGCCGCCAAGGGCGTCCACACCTTCCTCGAACTCGGCCCCGACGCCGCGCTGACCCCGCTCGGCCCCGACTGCCTCGCCGACGCGGAAGCCGACGCCGACGCGGACCGGCCGGTATTCACCGCCGCGTTGCGGCGCGGCCGGAGCGAGGAACGCGCCCTGGCCGAAGCCCTCGCCCTCGCCCACACGCGGGGCGTCCCCGTCGACTGGACGGCCTATTTCACGGCGACGGCGCCCGGCGCCCGCCCCCGGCGCGTGGAACTGCCCACCTACGCCTTCCAGCGCAAGAACTACTGGGCGCGGACCGGCCAGGCCCCGGCCGCCACCCCCGGCACGTCCGACCCGGCGGAAGCCGAGTTCTGGGAGGCCGTCGAGCGGGCGGACACGGCGGAACTCGCCGAACGGCTCGGCCTGGACGCCGACGCCCTCGCTCCCGTCCTGCCCGCCCTCACCAGCTGGCGGGCCGGCCGCCGCGAAGCCGCCGCCGTCGACGCGCTGCGCTACCGCGTCAGCTGGACCCCCGTCCCCGACCCGGCGGGGCCGGCCCCGCTCGACGGTGACTGGCTCATCGTGCACGCCCCCGGTCAGGGCCCCCTCGCCGCCGTCTTCGCCGACGCGCTCAGCGGCCGGGGAGCACGGCCGGTCCTGCACCCGGTCGGCGCCGGGGACTCCGTGCTCCCCGGGACGCTGCCCGCCGCACCGGCCGGGGTGCTGAGCCTGCTCGCCCAGGACGACACCGAACACCCCGCGCACCCCGAGCTCTCCCGCGGCCTCGCCGACACCGTCGCCCTGCTCCAGGAACTGGCCGTACGCGACTGCACCGCCCCCGTGTGGTGCCTCACCCGGGGCGCCGTCGCCACCGACGACGCCGACGCGGCCGCCCGGCCCGTCAGCCCCGCCCAGAGCGCCGTCTGGGGCCTGGGCGCGGCGCTCGTGCTGGAGACCCCCGCCACCTGGGGCGGCCTCATCGACCTCCCCGCCGGGGCGGACCCCGACGGGGAAGCCGCCGAACGGCTGGCCGGGCGGCTGTGCGACACCCTCGCCGGAGCCACCGGCGAGGACCAGGTCGCCCTGCGCCCCGAGGCCGCGTACGCCCGCCGCCTGACCCGACCCACCCGGCCCGACCCGGCCGGGCCGTGGCGGCCGCGCGGCACCGTCCTGGTCACCGGCGGCACCGGCGGACTGGGCGCGCACGTCGCCCGGATGCTGGCCGCCGACGGCGCCGAACACATCGTCCTCACCGGCCGGCGCGGCCCGCAGGCCCCCGGCGCCACCGAACTCGCCGAGGAACTACGGGAGTCGGGCGTACGGGTCTCGGTCGAGGCGTGCGACGTCGCCGACCGCGACGCCGTACGCCGGCTGCTGGACGGACTGACCGGCCTCACCGCAGTCGTCCACGCGGCCGGACTGCCCCAGCGCATCGCGCCGCTGGCCGCACTCACCCTCGCGGACCTTGCCGAGGTGGCATCCGCCAAGGTGCTCGGCGCCCGTCACCTCGACGAACTCCTCGGGGACACCGCCCTCGACGCCTTCGTCCTCTTCTCCTCCGGCGCCGCCGTGTGGGGCAGCGCCGGGCAGTCCGCGTACGGCAGCGCCAACGCCTACCTCGACGGCCTCGCCCACTCCCGCCGTGCCCGCGGCCTCGCCGCCACCTCCGTGGCCTGGGGCTCCTGGGACGGCGGCATGGTCGACGCCGAACTGGCCGCCGTGATGCGCCGCATCGGCGCTCCAGCGATGCGCCCGGACCACGCCGTCGGTGCGCTGCGCCGGATCCTCGCGGGCGGTGCCCGGCACGCGGTGGTCGCCGAGTTCGACTGGCAGCGCTTCGCGCCCACGTACGTACTGGCCCGGCCGCGGCCCCTGCTGAACGCCCTGCCCGAGGCGCTCGCCGCCCTCGACGCGGACCAAGCGCCGGGCACCGGTGAAGGCACCGGCCTCGCCGCCCGGCTGGCCGGGCTCACCCCCGCCGACCAGCTGAAGACGCTGCTCGACCTGGTACGCACCCACGTGGCGGCGCTGCTCGGCTACGACGACCCGGCCGACGTCGGCCCCGACCGCGGCTTCACCGACCTCGGCTTCGACTCGGTGGCGGCCGTGGACCTGCGCACCCGCCTCGTCGCCGCCACCGGCCGCCCCCTGCCGACCAGCATGGTCTACGACCACCCCAGCCCCGCGGCGCTCGCCGGCCACCTCCGCTCGGAGCTCTGCCAGGACGGGCACGACGGTGAACTGCCGGTGCTCGCCCAGCTGGACCGGCTCGAACAGGCCGCAGCAGGGCTGGCCGCCGACGAGATCGAGGCCGGCCGCCTCACCGCCCGGCTCCAGAGCCTGCTGGCCCGCCTCACCGCGACGCTCGACGCGGCGGCCGGCGCCCAAGGCATCGGCGGGCAGCTCGAAACCGCCTCCGCCGACGACATCTTCGCCTTCATCGACAACGAACTCGGCCTCACCTGATCGGTGCGACCGCGCCCCGGTGCACCCGACCCCGGATCGACTCGACCTCTCGGCATGAACAAGGACTCGGTGGGACCCAGAATGTCCAATGACGACGCCAAGCTTCTCGACTACCTCAAGCGGGTCACGGCGGATCTGCACCAGACCCGCCGCCGCCTCCAGGAGGTCGAGAACCAGGACCACGAACCCATCGCCATCGTGGCGATGAGCTGCCGCTACCCGGGAGGCATCAGCACTCCCGACGACCTGTGGCGGCTCGTGGCCGAAGGCCGCGACGCCATCGCCACCTTCCCCACCGACCGCGGCTGGGACCTCGACGGCCTGCGCGGCGGGGAAGCGGACGCGCCCGGCTCCGGCGGCAGCTACGTCAACGAAGGCGGCTTCGTCCAAGACGTCGCCGGCTTCGACGCCGGGTTCTTCGGGATCAGCCCCAACGAGGCGCTGACCATGGACCCCCAGCAGCGACTGCTGCTGGAAGTGTCCTGGGAGGCCGTCGAGCGGGCCGGCATCGACCCCGTCTCCCTGCGCGGCAAGCCGGTCGGCGTGTTCGCGGGCTCCGGGATCCAGGACTACGAGTACCTGATCGGCGCGGCGGGCGAAGTCGCCGAGGCGTACATGACCACTGCCAACGCGGCCGCCGTCATCTCCGGCCGCATCTCCTACGCCCTGGGTCTCGAAGGCCCCGCCGTCACTGTCGACACCGCCTGCTCCTCCTCGCTCGTCTCCCTGCACCTGGCCGCCCAGGCGCTGCGGCAGCGCGAATGCTCGCTGGCCCTCGCCGGCGGCGTCATGGTGATGTCCACCCCGTCGCCCTTCATCGCGTTCAGCCGCCAGCGCGGCCTCGCCCCCGACGGCCGCTGCAAGGCCTTCGCCGAAGCCGCCGACGGCACCGGCTGGTCGGAGGGCGCGGGCATGCTCGTACTCGAACGGCTCTCCGACGCGCGCCGCAACGGCCACCCGGTCCTCGCCGTCGTCCGCGGCAGCGCGGTCAACCAGGACGGCGCCAGCAACGGCCTGACCGCCCCCAACGGCCGGGCACAGCAGCGCGTCATCCGCCAGGCCCTCGCCAACGCGAAGCTGCCCGCCTCGCAGGTCGACGTCGTGGAAGGACACGGTACGGGCACCACCCTCGGCGACCCCATCGAGGCACAGGCGCTGCTCGCCACCTACGGCCAGGACCGGCCCGAGGACCGGCCGCTGTGGCTGGGCTCCATCAAGTCCAACATCGGGCACGCGCAGGCCGCGGCCGGTGTCGGCAGCGTCATCAAGATGGTCATGGCCCTGCGCGACGGGGTGCTGCCGCAGACCCTGCACGTGGACGAGCCGTCCAGCCACGTCGACTGGTCGGCGGGACGGGTCCGGCTGCTGTCCGAGTCCCGGGAATGGGAGCGCGCCGAGGACCGGCCGCGGCGGGCGGGTGTCTCCGCCTTCGGCGTCAGCGGCACCAACGCGCACGTCATCCTGGAAGAGGCCCCCGCGGAGGTGCCGGCCGAGGCGTCCGAGGGAGCGGCCGACGCCCCGGAGCCCGCCGCCGTACGGCTGCCCGCCGTGCTGCCCTGGCCGGTCTCCGGGCGGGACGCCGAAGCGCTCGCCGCCCAGGCGGACCGGCTGCACGCACACGTCGTCTCCGGCCCGGAAGCCGACGACGCGGACCTCGGCTACTCCCTCGCCACGAGCCGCGCCGCCCTGGACCACCGAGCGGTCGTCCTCGCCGCCGGCCGCGACGGCGCCCTCGCCGGCCTCGCGGCACTGGCGCAGGACCACCCGCACGCGAACGTCGTACGCGGTGCGGTCGCCAAGGGGGCGACGGCGTTCCTGTTTACGGGGCAGGGTGCGCAGCGCCTCGGGATGGGGCGTGGGCTGTACGAGGCGTTCCCGGTGTTCGCGGCGGCGTTCGACGCGGTGTGTGTCGAGGTCGACCGGCAGCTGGGGCGGTCGTTGCGTGAGGTGGTGTGGGGTGAGGATGCGGAGGCGCTGAACGCCACCGCGATCACCCAGCCCGCACTGTTCGCGCTTGAGGTGGCCTTGTTCCGGCTGGTGGAGGCGTGGGGTGTGACGCCCGACGTCGTTGCCGGGCATTCGATCGGTGAGCTGGCCGCCGCGCACGTCGCCGGTGTGCTGTCGCTCGCGGATGCGGCCGAACTGGTCGTCGCACGAGGACAGTTGATGCAGGCGCTGCCCGCCGGGGGCGCGATGCTCGCGGTTCAGGCGACCGAGGAGGAGGTGCTGGCGCACCTCACCGACGGGGTGGGTATCGCGGCGGTCAACGGCCCGGACTCGGTCGTCGTATCGGGTGTGGAGGCCGCCGTACTGGCGGTCGGCGAGCACTTCACGGCTGCCGGCCGCAAGACCAGCCGGCTCGCCGTCTCGCACGCCTTCCACTCGGCGCTGATGGATCCGATGCTGGACGAATTCCGGGCCGTGGCACGGCGGTTGGCCTACTCCGAGCCGAAGCTGGCCGCGGTCTCCACCGTGACCGGTGAGCGGGTCGGCGCGCAGTGGCAGTCCCCGGACTACTGGGTCGGCCAGGTCCGCGAGGCCGTCCGGTTCGCCGACGCGGTGAGCGCGCTGGAGCGGGAAGGTGCCGTCCGGTACCTGGAGATCGGCCCGGACGGCATCCTGACCGGCCTCGCCCGGCAGTCGGCCGAGTCCGCCGAAGCCGTCCTCGTACCCGCCCTCCGCAAGAACCGCCCCGAGCCCGAGGCCCTCATCGCCGCCGTGGCCCAGCTCCACACCTGCGGCGCGCCCGTCGACTGGGCGGCGTTCTACGCCGGCACCGGCGCGCGCCGCGTCGAGCTGCCCACGTACGCCTTCCGGCGCACCCGCTACTGGGTCGAGGGCACCAACACCCTCGGCGACCTCTCCGCCGCCGGACTGGCCGCCGCCCAGCACCCGTTGCTCGGCGCCGTCGTGTCCCTGGCCGACTCCGGGGGAGTGGTCCTCACCGGTCGTGTCTCCGTCTCGGCACAGCCGTGGCTCGCCGACCACCGCGTGGGTGACGCCGTGGTGTTCCCCGGCACCGGCTTCGTGGAACTGGCCGTGCGGGCCGGTGACCAGGTCGGCTGCGAGCTGCTCGAAGAGCTCATGCTGCAGGCGCCCCTCGTGTTGCCCGAGCGCGGCGCCGTCGCCCTCCAGGTCGAGGTCGGTCCGGCGGACGCCGCCGGGCGGCGCCCCGTCAGCGTCCACTCCCGCCGGGACGACCAGCCGGACCAGCCGTGGACCCTGCACGCCGCCGGCGTCCTCGCGACCGGACCCGTCACCGCCGGACCCGCCGCCGACCCCTTCGGCCCGGCCGCCTGGCCGCCGGCCGGCTCCGCCCCCATCGGGACCGACGGGGTCTACGAGACGCTGGCCGCGGCCGGTCTGCCCTACGGGCCGGCCTTCCGCGGCCTGACCGCCGCCTGGAGCGCCGGTACCGAGGTGTTCGCCGAGGTCGCCCTGCCCGAAGGGGCCCGCCCCGACGCCGCCGCGTTCGGCCTGCACCCGGCGCTGCTGGACGCCTGCCTCCACGGTTCCGTCTTCACCGACCTGTACGCCGGTGCCGAGGGCCCCGTACTGCCGTTCGTCTGGACGGGCGTACGGCTGCACGCCTCCGGCGCCACCCGGCTGCGCGTCCGCATCACCCCCGACGGCGCGGGCGCCCTCGCACTGTCCGTGGCCGACGAGACCGGGCGCCCCGTCCTGTCCGTGGACTCCCTCGCCCTGCGCGAGGTCTCCGCCGGGCAGCTCGCCGCCGCCCGCACCGTCGCCCACGAGTCCCTCTTCGCCCTGGACTGGGCCGAACTCCCCGCCGCGACCGCCCCCGACGCCGCCCCGGCCGACTGGGACGCCCTGCCCGCCGACGCGCCCGTACCGCGGACCGTCGTCCTGCACTCCGTACCCGCCCGGGACCCGGACGGCGTGCGGGCCGCGACCGGCCGGGTGCTCGCCGCCCTGCAGAGCTGGCTCGCCGACGAGCGGTACGCCGACTCGCGCCTGGTCGTCGCCACCCGGGGTGCCGTCGCACTGCCCGGCGAGGACGTCACCGACCTCGCCGGAGCGGCCGTCTGGGGCCTGGTGCGGTCGGCGCAGACGGAGAACCCCGACCGGTTCCTCCTGACCGACCTCGGCCGGGATGCGGAGGCGGTCCTCGCGGTGGCCGCCGGCGAACCCCAGACCGCCGTCCGCGGCACCACCGTCCACGGCGCCCGGCTGACCCGCCTCGCCGACGACCCCGAGCGGCGCCTGCGGCCCGACTTCGGCACCGGCACCGTCCTGGTGACCGGCGCCACCGGCGCGCTCGGCCGCCTCGTCGCCCGGCGGTTGGTCGAGGCGCACGGCGTACGGAACCTCCTCCTGGTCTCCCGGCGCGGCGCGGACGCCCCCGGTGCGGCGGAACTCCGCGCCGAACTGCACGCCCTCGGCGCGGAAGCCGCCCTCGCCGCCTGCGACGCCGGAGACCGGGACGCCCTGGCCGACGTCCTCGCGGCCATCCCGGACGCCCACCCGCTCACCGGCGTTGTCCACCTCGCCGGAGTGCTCGACGACGCCCTCGTCGGCTCGCTGACCCCGCAGAGCCTGGACACCGTCCTGCGGGCCAAGGCGGACGCCGCCCTGCACCTGCACGAGCTGACCCGGCACCTGGAACTGTCGGCCTTCGTACTGTTCTCCTCCGCGACCGGCGTCCTCGGCGTCCCCGGCCAGGGCAACTACGGCGCCGCCAACGCCCTGCTGGACGGCCTCGCGGCCCACCGCCGCGCACATGGCCTGCCCGCCCAGTCGCTCGCCTGGGGGCTGTGGGCGAGCGGCATGTCCGGTGCCCTCACCGAAGCCGACCTCCAGCGGATGAGCCGCACCGGCATCGGCGCCCTCACCGCCGAGTACGGCCTGGACCTCTTCGAGCGCGCGCTGACCGTCGACACCCCGCTCGTCCTGCCGGTCCGGCTGGACGTACGGACCCTCGCGGCCGCCGGCGACGCCCTGCCGGCGATCTTCCGCGGCCTGGTCCGGGTACGGCCGCGCCGCGGCGCCGTGTCGACCCCCGAGGCCGCCGGCTCGCTGCGCGGACGGCTGGCCGGACTCGACCGGGACGCGCGCATCGCCGTCCTGCTCGACCTGGTCCGCACCCAGGTGGCGGTCACCCTCGGCTACCCCGGACCGCACGCGGTGGACGAGGGCCGCGCGTTCAGCGAGCTGGGCTTCGACTCGCTCACCGCCGTCGAGTTCCGCAACGCCGTCAGCGCCGCCACCGACGTACGCCTCCCCGCCACCCTGGCCTTCGACTACCCGAACCCGCGCGCCCTCTCCCGGCACCTGCTGGACGAACTCGGCGGATCCGACGGCCGGTCGGGGCCGGACCCGGCCACCGCGGTCCGGACCTCCGGCGCGGAGGACGACCCGATCGTGATCGTGGCCATGGCCTGCCGCTACCCCGGCGGCGTGGACACCCCCGAGGCGCTCTGGCGGCTCGTCGCCGACGGCGTGGACGCCGTCTCCGGCTTCCCCGACAACCGGGGCTGGGACCTGGACCGGATCTACGACCCCACCGCCGAGCGCCCGCACACCAGCTACGCCCGCGAAGGCGGATTCCTGCACCGGGCGGGCGAGTTCGACCCGGCGTTCTTCGGCATCAGCCCCAACGAGGCCGCCATCATGGACCCCCAGCAGTTCCTGCTGCTGGAGACGGCCTGGGAGGTCTTCGAGCGGGCCGGGATCGATCCGGAGACCCTGCGCGGCAGCATGACCGGCTGCTACGCCGGGATGATGTACCACGACTACGCCGCCAACAACAGCACCGGCGCCATCGCCTCGGGCCGGGTCTCGTACGTGTTCGGCCTGGAGGGCCCGGCGGTCACCGTCGACACGGCGTGCTCGTCGTCGCTGGTGGCCCTGCACATGGCGGCCCAGGCGCTGCGCTCCGGGGAGTGCTCCCTCGCGCTCGCCGGCGGGGTCGCCGTCATGGCCACCCCGGAGGTCTTCGTCGAGTTCAGCCGCCAGCGCGGACTCGCCCCCGACGGCCGCTGCAAGTCGTTCGGCGCGGACGCCAACGGCACCGGCTGGGGCGAGGGCGCCGGCATGCTCCTCCTGGAGCGACTGTCCGACGCCCGGCGCAACGGGCACCCGGTCCTGGCCACGGTCAAGGGCTCGGCGCTCAACCAGGACGGTGCCAGCAACGGCCTGACCGCCCCGAACGGCCCGGCGCAGCAGCGGGTGATCCGCCAGGCCCTGGCGAACGCCGGGCTGACGGCCGCCGAGGTCGACGCGGTGGAGGCGCACGGCACCGGCACGGTCCTCGGCGACCCGATCGAAGCCCAGGCGCTGCTGGCCACGTACGGGCAGGAGCGGCCCGAGGGCCGGCCGCTGTGGCTGGGCTCCGTCAAGTCCAACATGGGGCACACCCAGGCCGCGGCCGGTGTCGCAGGCATCATCAAGATGGTGATGGCGATGCGGCACGGAGTGCTGCCGCCCACCCTGCACGCGCAAGAACGGTCGGACCAGATCGACTGGTCGGCGGGCGAGGTGGAGCTGCTCACCGAGGCCCGGGAGTGGCAGGCCGAGGGCCGGCCGCGCCGGGCGGGCATCTCCTCGTTCGGCATCAGCGGCACCAACGCCCACGTCATAGTGGAGGAGGTCGCCGACGCCACGCGGCCGGCCCCGACCGCACCTGGCGACGCGGAACTTCCCCTGCTGCCCTGGGCGTTGTCCGCGAAGTCCGCGCAGGCGCTGGCGGGCCAGGCGGAACGCCTGCTCGCCGTGGCCGACGCCCACCGTGCCGAAGACGTCGGGTACACCCTGGCGACGGCGCGCAGCACGATGGACCACCGGGCGGTGGTGACGGGCGACGAGGCGAGCCGCCGCGCGGCCCTCGCCGCCCTCGAGGCGGGGGAGGAGCACCCGGCCCTGGTGACGGGCCAGGCCCAGCTGGGGGGCCGGACGGCGTTCCTGTTTACGGGGCAGGGGGCGCAGCGCCTCGGGATGGGGCGTGGGCTGTACGAGGCGTTCCCGGTGTTCGCGGCGGCGTTCGACGCGGTGTGTGGGGAGGTCGACCGGCAGCTGGGGCGGTCGTTGAGTGAGGTGGTGTGGGGTGAGGATGCGGAGGCGCTGAACGCCACCGCGATCACCCAGCCCGCGTTGTTCGCGCTTGAGGTGGCCTTGTTCCGGCTGGTGGAGGCGTGGGGGGTCACCCCTGATCTGATCGCCGGGCACTCGATCGGTGAGCTTGCTGCCGCGCATGTGGCGGGTGTGCTGTCGCTGGCGGATGCGGCCGAACTAGTCGTCGCACGAGGACGGTTGATGCAGGCGCTGCCCGCCGGGGGCGCGATGCTCGCGGTCCAGGCGACCGAGGAGGAGGTGCTGGCGCACCTCACCGACGGGGTGGGTATCGCGGCAGTCAACGGCCCGGACTCGGTGGTGGTGTCGGGTGTGGAGGCCGCCGTGCTGGCGGTGGGGGAGCACTTCGCGGCTGCCGGCCGCAAGACGAGTCGGCTGGCTGTTTCGCACGCGTTCCACTCGGCGTTGATGGACCCGATGCTGGATGAGTTCCGTGCGGTGGCGGCCCGGTTGACGTACTCCGCTCCGCGGATACCGGTGGTTTCCACCGTCACCGGTGAGCTGTCCGAGGCCTGGCAGTCCCCGGAGTACTGGGTCGGCCAGGTCCGGGAGGCGGTCCGGTTCGCCGACGCCGTACGGATGCTGGAGCAGCAGGGCGCCACCCGGTTCCTGGAGATCGGCCCGGACGGCATCCTGACCGGCCTCGCCCAGCAGTCGGCCGAGTCCGCCGAAACCGTCCTCGTACCCGCCCTCCGCAAGAACCGCCCCGAGCCCGAAGCGCTCCTCACGGCGCTGGGCCGTCTCCACACCTCCGGTGCCACCGTCGACTGGCAGGCGTTCTACCGCCCCGCCGACGCGCGCCGCGTGGAGCTGCCCACGTACGCCTTCCAGCGCACCCGCTACTGGGTCGGCACGGAGGAGTACCTCGCCAACTCCTGGCTCGGTACGAGTGGCGGCAGCATGGCGACGGCCGGGCTGGCGGACGCCGGCCACCCGCTGCTCGGTGCCGTCCTGCCGTCCCCCGACACGGACGTCGTCACGTTCACCGGCCGGCTGTCGGTGGGCACGCACGCCTGGATCGCCGACCATGACGTCCTCGGGTCCGTCCTGCTGCCGGGCACGGGCTTCGTGGAGCTCGCGATCCGCGGGGGTGACCAGGTCGGTTGTGGCCTGTTGGAAGAGCTCGCCCTCCAGGCACCGTTGATTCTGCCCGAGCGGGGCGCCGTGACCGTCCAGATGGTCGTCGGCGCCGCCGACACCACCGGGCGGCGGTCGGTCAGCGTCTACTCGCGCGCCGAGGAGCGGCCGGACCTGCCGTGGACCCTGCACGCCGACGGAGTCCTCGCACCCGTCGCCGCGGCCCCCGCCTTCGAGCTGGCGGCCTGGCCGCCGGCCGGCGCGGAGGTACTGCCGCTGGACGGCGCCTACGAAGGCCTGCGCGAGCGGGGCTTCGGATACGGGCCCGTCTTCCAGGGGCTGACGGCGGCCTGGCGGCGGGGTGACGAGCTGTTCGCCGAGGTGGCGCTGCCCGAGCAGGCCCACGCGGAGGCCGCGGAGTTCGGGCTGCACCCGGCCCTGCTGGACGCCGCCATGCACGCCGCCCTGGTGAACGGAACCGGCGGCGACGAAACGGTCCTGCCCTTCGTGTGGCAGGACGTCACGCTGCACGCGGCCGGGGCCACCGCCGTACGGGTGCGGATCACCCAGCCCAGTCCGGAGAGCCTCTCGCTCCAGGTGGCCGACGCCACCGGCGCGCCCGTCGCCACGGTGGGCGCGGTCGTCGGACGGCCGGTCTCCACCGAGCAGCTGGGCACGGACGACGCGGATTCCCTCTTCCACATCGCCTGGAACCCGCTGCCGGGCGCGGCGGCCGCCGCCCCCGAGTCGTGGACCCGTTGGGAAGACCTGCCCGAAGAGGGGCCGGTCGGTGGAACCGTCGTCTTCGAGTGCCCCGTCACCGACGGGGACGTCCCGGCCGCCGTGCACGCCTTGACCCATCAGGTCCTGGGTGTGGTGCAGGGGTGGTTGGCGGATGTGCGGTTCGAGGGTGCGAGTTTGGTCGTGGTCACCCGGGGTGCGGTGGTGGTGGAGGAGGGTGAGCCGGTGGATGTGCGTCAGGGCCCGGTGTGGGGTCTGGTGCGGTCTGCGCAGGCGGAGAATCCGGGCCGGTTCGTGTTGGTGGATTCGGATGGTTCGGTGGATGTGGCGGGCCTGGTGGTTCTGGGTGAGCCGGAGTTGGCGGTTCGTGGTGGTGGGGTGTGGGTGCCCCGGTTGGCGCGGGTGGCGGTTTCGGCTGGTGGTGGGCCGGTGTGGGGCGGTTCGGGCACGGTGTTGGTGACGGGTGGTACCGGTGGTCTGGGTGCGTTGGTGGCTCGTCATCTGGTTGCGGT
>NZ_JBSGYT010000082.1:0-18257 GCF_053610645.1 Streptomyces sp. NPDC054883
CCGTCCGGGGGCCCCACGCCTCAAACGCCGGAGAGGCCTTGCCCCGGGTGCCGCCAGGGTCCGGTTACTCCTGTTTCTTGCGGCGGGTGCCGAAGACGATCTCGTCCCAGCTGGGGACCGCCGCGCGGCGGCCCGGGCGGACGCCGTCGGCCTCCGCCTGGCGGTCCGTGGTACCGGTGAGGCGGTCGCGGTGGCCCGCCACCGTACGGGGCATCAGGACGTCGGCGTACGCGGTGCCGGCGCCCGCCGAGGCGGCCGGGGGCTCCTCCGCCTCCGGCTCCTCCGCCGGGGCGTCGGGGCGTTCCGGGACCACCATGTCGCCCCGGAAGCTCGGCACCGCCTCCAGCAGGCTGGTCAGCGTGTCCCGTTCCTCCTCCGGCTCCGGCGCCGGCGCGGCGGGCCGCTCCATCTGCCGGTCGAGCGCGCGGTCCAGCGGCCGGTCCCGCGGCAGCCGCGCGATCCTGGGCACGAAGGGGAAACTCGGCTCCGGCGTCGCCGGCAGGTCGTCGGACTCGCCGATCAGGGAGCGGGCTTCGTCGTCCACGGCAACGACCAGCCGGCGCGGCGGGTCGTAAGTCCAGCTGGCGGAGTGCGGTTCGCCGGCGACCCGGTAGACGAGCAGGACCTCCCACGTCCCGTCGTCGCGGCGCCACGAGTCCCACTGCACGGACTCCTTGTCGGCCCCGCGCAGCGTCAGCCGCTCCTGTACCGCCTCGCCGAGCTGCGGCCCCGTGTTCTCGCCGGGGCGGCGCACCGGCGTCTTGCGGGCCCGCTCGGCCATGAACGCCCGCTCCGCGAGGACGGGTCCCTCGAAGCGGCGCACGCGGTCCACGGGGATGCCCGCGAGTTGAGCGACCTCCTCAGCGGAGGCGCCGGCCCGTATGCGGGCCTGGATGTCGCGGGGGCGGAGGTGGCTCTCCACCTCGATCTCGATCTGGTTCAGGCGCGCGCGGTCGTTGCGCACGGCAGCCCGCAGACGCTCGTCGATCGGAAGCGTGTACTCCGTGCTGTCGGCAGCTTTGAGCACCAGTCGTGTGCCGTCATTGGAGACGGCCACGACACGCAGTTCGGGCATGGGGACCTCCCGGGTGGTGCCTGCCGACGTCACGTGCGTCGCTGCTTCCGCTAGTCGAGTGTGGCCTGCCCGGGTGCAGCCTGCCACAACCTTGCCGAGTTAAACCGGCGTGTCGGGCATGCGCCCTTGATCGCCGTTATGGCACGGTTACCCGTTGGGCACGCACAGTGACCGAACGATTACTGTGCGCATCGGAAACCCGTGCAACACCGCGGCATCGCCGGTCTTGAGTGCCGTATCTCCATCGTCGGCCCCCTCTCCCGGGTCCGGACATCCGAAAGGAAGGACGGCCCCAGGGCTCGCCACAGTACTCCATTCGGGCCACCTGGGTGGACCGCCGCGCCGCCGAAGTTTCCCCGGGCGGCGGGAGTTGGCCTGCCCGGAAACGGGCCCGTCGGCTGGCCGACCTGCGGCACGGTCCGTTTTCGGGTGTCTTGCTTCACAGAACCCACAGAAGCGGAACTATCCGTTTCGTCCGGGTGTCTCTAACTGCCGGAAGAGGAGAAGCGCGAGAGGCAGGACACGCACGGCATGGCACAGGACGACACCGCACCGGAGAAGAAGAAGCTCGACCTGAGCATCGCTCAGGTCGCCGGCTCCTGCCTCGCCACCGTCGCGGCGGCGCTGCTCGCCTCGAAGCTGGGCGTGTACGGGACCATCCTGGGCGCCGGTGTCGTGAGCGTGGTGGCCACCGCCGGCGGCCCCGTCATCCAGCACGCGTTCCGCCGTACCGGCGACCGACTGCGGCGCGACGGCGCCGGCCTGAGCCCCCGGCGGTCCGGGCCCCCGGCGGAGGGGAAGTACGGCGAGGCCACCGTTCACGGCACCCGAGTACGGGGCTGGAAGCGCACGGCGGTGGCCTCGGGGGCCGCCTTCGCCATAGCCATCGGCGGGCTCGGCGCCTACGAGGCCGCGGCCGGCACCTCGATCAGCGACGGCGGCGGCACCCTGCTGTCCGGCGGCACGCGCACGGCCGCCGACCACCGGCAGCCGGACCCGCCGGGGGGCGGGGCCGGCAAGGGGGAGGGCGGCGCGGCCACCCCGGGCCCCGCGCACTCCCCGGGCGGACAGCACCCGTCCCCCGACCCGGCTCCCTCGGGCCCACCGGACGGAACGCCGACGCCCACCCCGAGCCCGCCGAAGCCGGACCCGGAACCCACGCCGACCCCGACACCGACCCCAACCCCGACACCCAGCTCCTCCTGAACCGCCGTCAGGCGCCCAGGACCCGCCGCAGGTAGTCGTTGCCGAACAGCCGGTCCGGGTCCAGCCGGTCCCGCAGGGCGGTGAACTCGCCGAAGCGCGGGTAGACCCCGGCGAGGTACTCGGCGTCCCGGGTGTGCACCTTGCCCCAGTGCGGCCGCCCCTGGTGTGCGGTGAAGATCCGCTCGGCCGCCGTGAAGTAGGCCTGGTAGGGAGTGCCCTTGTACATGTGCACCGCGATGTACGCCGACTCGCGGCCCGAGGCCGTCGACAGGGTGATGTCGTCCGCCGGAGCCGTCCGCACCTCCACGGGGAAGCTGATCCGCAGCGCGGACCGGTCGACCATCGCCTTGAGTTCCCGCAGGGCCCCGACGACGTGCTCGCGCGGAAGCGCGTACTCCATCTCCACGAAGCGCACCCGGCGCGGGCTGGTGAACACCTTGTACGGGATGTCGGTGTAGGTCCGCGCCGACAGGGCGCGGCTGGCGATGCGGGCGATGCCGGGAACGGCCGCCGGGACGGCCCGGCCCAGCGAGTTGACCGCCTGGAAGAGGCCGTTGGACAGCAGCTCGTCCTCGATCCACGCGCTGACCGCTCCGGGCGGGGCGGCCGGGCCCTGGCTGCGGTTGTTGCGCTTGGTGTTGCAGTTGCCGGTGTGCGGGAACCAGTAGAACTCGAAGTGCTCGTTCTCCGCGACGTGCTCGTCGAACTCGGCCGTCACCCGGTCGAAGCCCATCGGCTCCTCACGGGCGGTCAGGAAGAAGAGCGGTTCGACGGCGAAGGTCACCGAGGTGACGATGCCGAGCGCCCCGATGCCGAGCCGGGCGGCCGCGAAGACCTCGGGGTTCTCCTTCTCCGAGCACGTCAGTAGCCTGCCGTCCGCGGTGACCAGCTCCAGGGCGCGGATCTGCGCGGCGATGGAGGCCGAGTCGCGGCCGGTGCCGTGGGTGCCGGTGCTGGTGGCGCCCGCGACGGTCTGCTCCATGATGTCGCCCATGTTGGTGAGCGACAGGCCCTCCTGTGCCAGGGCCGCGTTCAGGTCCTTGAGCACCGTGCCCGCCGCCACCGTGACGGTGCCGGCGGTCCGGTCGACCGATGTGATGCCCCGTAGCGCCTGGGGGCGGATGAGCACCCCGTCGGTGGCGGCGGCCGCGGTGAAGGAGTGGCCGGTGCCGACCGCCTTCACCCGCAAGCCCTCCTCGGCGGCCCGGCGGACCGCCTCCTGGACTTCCCCGACCGAGGCCGGGGCCACCACGCGGGCGGGCGTCGCGCTGACGTTGCCCGCCCAGTTACGCCACGCGGTCGGCGTCTTCGCCGCCCCGGCCCGCCCGTTCTGCCCTGCTGTCGACGTCCCCATCGGTAGCCGGCTCCTCCCCTTGCGCCGGCCTCGTCAGCCGGCGGTAACCCGCGAACGCCACCGCCGCCGCGGCCACCCCCGCCGATATGGAGACGACGTACCCGCTCTTGGCGCCGGCCGCGTCGATGACCAGGCCGGCCACGGAGGAGCCGACCGCGACACCGACCGCGAGGCCGGTGCTGATCCAGGTCATGCCCTCGGTCAGCTTCGCGCGTGGTACGTGCGCCTCGATCAGGGCCATCGTGGTGATCATCGTGGGAGCGATGGCGAGGCCCGAGACGAAGAGCGCCACGGCCAGAAACGGCAAGTTCCCGGCCAGTAGGAGGGGGATCATACTCACGGCCATCGCACAGATGCCCAGTACCCATCGGCGTTCGGCCGATCCTTTGAGGTGCAGCAGGCCGAAGACGATCCCGGCGAGGCAGGAGCCGAGGGCCCATACGGCGAGGATCACGCTCGCGAGTGGTTTGTGGCCGCGCTCGTCGGCGAAGGCGAGCGTGGCCACGTCGATCGAGCCGAAGATCGCCCCGGTCGCGACGAACGTGCCCATCAGCACCTGGAGTCCGGGGGAGCGCAGAGCAGAGGTCCGGTCCCCGTGCTCGTGGTGCGGGTGCGGTTCCGGTTCGGTGGCGCGCTGCGCCGTCAGCCACCAGACGCCCACCAGCAGGCACAGGGCGGCTATCAGCGGCCCGGCCTCCGGGAACCAGGTCGTGGACAGGGAGATGGCGATGATGGGGCCGAAGATGAAGCAGACCTCGTCGAGCACGGATTCGAAGGAGTACGCCGTGTGCAGACTCGGGGTGTCCCGGTAGATGGCCGTCCACCGGGCGCGGACCATCGAGCCCACGCTCGGCACGCATCCCGCGAGGGCGGAGAAGACGAAGAGCGTCCAGTCCGGCCAGCCGTTCGCCGCGGCGACCAGCAGGCCGGCCACCGACGCGACGGCGAAGAGGGTCGCGGGGCGCAGCACCCGCCGCTGTCCGTAGCGGTCGACCAGCCTGGAGACCTGGGGGCCGACGGCCGCGGCGGACAGGGCGAGGGTCCCGGTGAGCGCGCTCGCCAGTCCGTAGCGGCCGGTGATCTCCGAGATCATGGTCAGGATGCCGACGCCCACCATCGAGAGCGGCATGCGGCCGATGAGCCCGGCGGCGCTGAACCCCTTGGTGCCTGGGGCGGCGAAGATCGCGCGGTAGGGACTGGGCACGGGCCCTCCGTAAGGGACGTCAATGGCCTCTACAGGTTACGACCGCCGACAAGGCACCCGCATGGCGAGAACGAACTGCAAGTAAGGGTGACCTTACCTTTGTGGCACGCGGTCCCGCCCGTCGGGTCCGGTTCCCGCCGCGGCCCGCCTGGTGGCAGGATTCGACGCATGTCTGACCAGCTCCGCGCCCCCGACGCCGGCCCCTACGACGCCCTGCTGCTGCTCTCCTTCGGCGGCCCCGAGGGCCCCGAAGACGTCGTGCCGTTCCTGGAGAACGTCACGCGCGGGCGCGGCATCCCGCGCGAGCGGCTCAAGGAAGTCGGGCAGCACTACTTCGGCTTCGGCGGCGTCAGCCCCATCAACGGCCAGAACCGGGAGCTGCTGGACGCTCTGCGCAAGGACTTCGCCGAGCACGGGCTGGACCTGCCGGTGTACTGGGGCAACCGGAACTGGGCGCCCTACCTCACCGACGTGCTCCGGGAGATGGCCGCCGACGGCCGCCGCCGCATCGCGGTGCTCGCCACCAGCGCGTACGCCTCGTACTCGGGCTGCCGGCAGTACCGGGAGAACCTCGCCGACGCGCTCGCCACCCTCGCCGGGGAGGGCGTGGCCGAGCTGCCGAGGGTGGACAAGCTGCGGCACTACTTCAACCACCCGGGCTTCGTGGGGCCGATGGTGGACGGCGTACTCGCCTCCCTGGCCGCCCTGCCGCAGGACGTGCGCGCCGGCGCCCACCTGGCCTTCACCACCCACTCCATCCCGACCGCGGCCGCCGACACCTCCGGCCCCGTCGAAGAACACGGCGACGGAGGCGCGTACGTCCGCCAGCACCTGGACGTCGCCCGGCTGATCGCGGAGGCGGTGCGCGCCGAGACGGGCGCGGAACTGCCCTGGGAGCTGGTCTACCAGTCGCGCAGCGGCGCCCCGCACATCCCCTGGCTGGAACCCGACATCTGCGACCACCTGGAGGCCCTGCACGAAGCGGGCGCCCCGGCGGTGGTGATGGTGCCGATCGGCTTCGTCTCGGACCACATGGAGGTCCTGTACGACCTCGACACCGAGGCCACAGCCAAGGCCGCCGAACTGGGCCTGCCCGTCGCCCGCTCGGCGACGGTGGGCGCCGACCCGCGTTTCGCGGCGGCGGTACGGGACCTCGTGCTGGAGCGGGCCGCCGCCGAACGCGGTGAAGCGGTGGAGCGGTGCGCGCTGGGGCTGCTCGGCCCCAGCCACGACCTCTGCGCGGTGGGCTGCTGTCCCGCGCGAGCACCCCGGCCGGCGGCCGCGGGCGTCGACAGTCCGTACGCGTAGGGAGTGGGACGAGCATGGTTTCCGACGAACAGGCCCCGGCCGAAGGGGTCTCCGGCGGACAGGTTTCCGCCGAGCTGAAGGCGGAGCTGCTGGCCGTGGGGCTGGACGCCGCCCGGCGGGCCGGGGAGCTGCTGCGGGACGGGCGGCCGGCGGACCTGGCGGTGGCGGCGACCAAGTCCAGCCCGATCGACGTGGTGACCGAGATGGACATCGCGGCGGAGAAGCTGATCACGGGCATCCTCGCCGAGCGCCGTCCGCTGGACGGACTGCTGGGCGAGGAGGGGGCGCAGAGCACCGGGACGAGCGGCGTGCGGTGGGTCGTGGACCCGCTGGACGGCACCGTGAACTACCTCTACGGCTTGCCCAGCTGGAGCGTCTCGATCGCCGCCGAGTACCGCGGCGAGACGGTGGTCGGCGTGGTGGCGGCGCCGATGCGCGGCGAGACGTACCACGCCGTCCTCGGCGAAGGGGCCTGGGAGGGGGACGTCCGGCTGCGCTGCCGGGCACCCGCTCCGCTGGACCAGGCGCTGGTGGCGACCGGGTTCGCCTACCTCCAGGACCGCAAGGAGCACCAGGCCGAGGTGGTGCGGCGAATCCTGCCGAGGGTGCGCGACATCCGCCGCGCCGGGTCGGCGGCCCTGGACCTCTGCGACGTCGCCGCCGGGCGGCTGGACGGCTACTACGAGCGGGGGCTGAACCCCTGGGACCTCGCCGCGGGCGCGCTCATCGCCCGGGAGGCCGGCGCCGTGACCGGCGGCCGGCCGGGCGAGCCGGCCTCGGGGGAGCTGGCGCTCGCCGCCACCCCGGCGGTGTTCGCCTCGCTCCAGCCGCTGCTGGAGGAGGCCGGGGCCTGGCACGACTGACCCCGGGCCGCCGCACACGAGCGGACCCCGGCCGCCCTGAGGGCGACCGGGGTCCGAGAAGCACCGGGTGCATGAGGTATCGGTGGGGGTTTCGGTCGGGCAGCTGTTCTGCGGGCGGATCTCGGCTAGGCGGCGGTGACGGGCACGCCGTGTTCGGCCGCGAGGCGCTGGAGGTCCTCCAGCTCCGCCTGTTCCACATCCGCGAGGTAGTCGTCGCCCGTCGCACGGGCCTTGCTGAGGTCCGACTGCGTGGCCCTGATGCGCTGCAGGAGACCCGCGGTGAATGCGTCCATGGTGGGTGCGCCCCCTCTTCGTGGGTCGCGGCGGTGCTGCCCGTGGCAGTCCGCCGTCAGGAGTGGATGGGGTGTTCCATCGTCCTCCCCGGCACCCTGGGCGCAGAAACCTCGTGAGCCCATCGAATCCTCAGCTCCGTTCCCGCGGCACCGGCCACGGCCGCCGCGGCACGGCGCCTTACAGCCGGTTTACCGCCGAAACGGGCAGGATGGGCGGCGCAATACACGTGTGCCCTTCTGGGCTCGAAGGAAGGAAACGACGTGCGCGTACTCGTCGTCGAGGACGAGCAGCTGCTCGCCGATGCGGTGGCCACCGGCCTGCGCCGGGAGGCCATGGCCGTGGACGTCGTGTACGACGGCGCCGCGGCCCTGGAGCGCGTCGGAGTGAACGACTACGACGTGGTCGTACTCGACCGGGACCTCCCGCTCGTGCACGGTGACGACGTCTGCCGGAAGATCGTGGAGCTCGGCATGCCCACGCGCGTGCTGATGCTGACCGCCTCCGGGGACGTCAGCGACCGGGTCGAGGGGCTGGAGCTCGGGGCGGACGACTACCTGCCCAAGCCGTTCGCCTTCACCGAGCTGACCGCCCGCGTGCGCGCCCTGGGACGGCGTACGACGGTCGCCCTGCCGCCCGTGCTGGAGCGAGCCGGGATCAAGCTGGACCCGAACCGGCGCGAGGTCTTCCGGGAGGGCCGGGAGGTGCAGCTGGCGCCGAAGGAGTTCGCGGTGCTGGAGGTCCTCATGCGCAGTGAGGGGACCGTCGTCTCCGCCGAGCAGCTGCTGGAGAAGGCCTGGGACGAGAACACCGACCCGTTCACGAACGTGGTGCGGGTGACGGTCATGACCTTGCGCCGCAAGCTCGGTGAGCCGCCCGTCATCGTGACCGTGCCGGGTTCCGGATACCGGATCTGAGGCCATGGCAGCGACTCCGGCGCCACCGACGGCACCTCCGAAACCGACCTGGGACCCCGGCCAGCCCGAGGGTCCCTTCCCGTGGCTGCGGCCGACCATCCGCATACGCCTCACCCTGCTCTACGGCGGCATGTTCCTCATCGCGGGCATCCTGCTGCTGTCGATCATCTACCTCCTGGCGGCGCAGGCCCTGCGGGAGGGCAACGCGCTGCCCTTCAAGATCGTCGGCGGCACGAAGATCGAGGTCACCAGTACGACCTGCTCCGGCGTGGGCGCCGACATGTCGTTCGACCAGTTCTACTCCGCGATCAGCCAGTGCATCTTCGACCAGCGCCGGCACGCCCTGGACGACCTGCTGAGCCGGTCGCTGATGGCCCTGCTGGGACTGAGCATCATCGCCTTCGCCTTCGGCTACGCGATGGCCGGCCGGGTGCTCTCGCCGCTGGGCAAGATCACACGTACCGCCCGCCGGGTGGTCGGTTCGGACCTGACCCGGCGGATCGAGCTGGACGGCCCGGACGACGAGCTCAAGGAGCTGGCCGACACCTTCGACGAGATGCTCGACCGGCTGGAGCGGGCCTTCACCGCCCAGCAGCGGTTCGTCGCGAACGCCTCCCACGAGCTGCGCACACCGCTGGCGATCAACCGGACACTGCTGGAGGTGCACCTCTCCGACCCCGGGGCCCCGGTGGAGCTCCAGCAGCTCGGGAAGACGCTCCTGGCCACCAACGAGCGCAGCGAGCAGCTGGTCGAGGGCCTGCTGCTGCTGGCCCGCAGCGAGAACCAGATCGTCGAGCACAAGCCCGTGGACCTGGCGGAGGTCGCCTCGCGCGCCATCGACCAGGCCCGCTCGGAGGCCGCGGCGAAGGGCGTGGAGATCCGCGGCGAGCGGTCGCCGGCGGTGGTCCAGGGCAACGGCGTGCTGCTGGAGCGGATCGCCCTCAACCTGGTGCAGAACGCCGTTCGCTACAACGTGCCGGAAGAAGGCTGGGTCGAGGTCACGACCGAGGTCCAGCACGGCCAGGCGGTGCTCCTCGTATCGAACACGGGTCCCGTGGTTCCCGCGTACGAGGTGGACAACCTCTTCGAGCCGTTCAGGCGGCTGCGTACGGAGCGAACGGGCAGCGACAAGGGTGTGGGGCTCGGACTGTCGATCGCGCGCTCGGTGGCGCGCGCACACGGCGGCCGCATCCAGGCCACCCCGCGCGAGGGCGGTGGCCTCGTGATGCGTGTCACGCTGCCGCTGTGACCAGGAGCCGCGCCCGTTCGCTCCTGGCTGAATTCGCAGGGCGTCACTTGGAAAATCGCTGTGTGATCGATCACACGAGCGAGTGTCCGGCCGTGCGCGTTCCGTGACCCCAGGGAGGCCGGAAAGCCCGGGAAGTCCGGGTTTCCGGCCCCCCGAATGGCGGGAAATACACGGGGTGGCGTTTGTGCAAGGCGACCTCCGGACCGTGTACGGTCCCGGTCGTCATCCCAGCCACAAGCTCCCTCGGGAGCCCGGCTGGGTGTCGATTGAGTAACAGACCTTGATGTGAGGCAAAATCTCCGCCTCAGGTCGGGCACAAGTCCGGCCTCTCGCGCGTTACGTGCGCTGAGACACCGCTAAATCCCAGAGGGGGAGAGCGAACCATGGCAACGGACTACGACACTCCGCGCAAGACCGACGACGACGTAGACAACGACAGCATCGAAGAGCTGAAGGCTCGACGCAACGAGAAGTCCCACTCGAACGTGGACGTGGACGACTTCGACGCGGCGGAGGGCATGGAGCTTCCCGGTGCGGACCTCTCCAACGAGGAGCTGGCCGTACGGGTGCTGCCCAAGCAGGCCGACGAGTTCACCTGCATGAGCTGCTTCCTGGTGCACCACCGCAGCCAGCTGGCTCGGGAGAAGAACGGCCAGCCGATCTGTCGCGACTGCGACTGAGAGGCCTCGGCCGTGAGAGGGTCGTCGCCCTTCCGGAAGCGCCGCTTCCGGAAGTCTGGTGATCCGGCGGAGACGTGGGTGGAGACGGGCCCGGAGACGGGCCCCGCAGCCGCCGACGGCCCCGCCGCGTCCTGCGACACCGCCCCCGCGGTGCCGTCGGCCACAGCGGCCGGCGACGGATCCGGCAAGCCCCGGACCCGTGGGATGCAAGCCGTCAAGAACGGTGTGCGCAGGGGCGGCGCGGGCTCGAAGGCCGTCGCCCTGTACATCGCCGAGCGCATCATCGAGAACGCACCGCGCGTTCCGGTTCGGGACCTCGCGACCCTGCGCGCGCAGTTCCCGGGCCTCGACCCCGACCAGCTCGCCGACAAGCTGATCGCCGGCGCCGCCCACGCCACGTCGGTCGTAGGAGCCGGTGTCGGCGCGGCGGCGATGCTGCCCGTACCGCCCGCCATGCCGGCGGAGCTGGCCGCCGAGATCACCGGGGTCGCCGCGATCGAGCTGAAGCTGATCGCCGAACTGCACGAGGTCTACGGGCAGCGGCCCCCCGGCAACCTCAAGGACCGCAGCGTCGCCTACGTCACCTCCTGGACCCAGGAGCGCGGGGTGAACCTGGTCAAGCCGACCACGCTGGACGTGGCGCTGGGCGGTCAGCTCAAGCGCGAGCTCCGCCAGCAGATCACCAAGCGGATGTTCCGCAACCTCCCGAACCTGATGCCCTTCATGGTCGGCGCGGCCGTCGGCGCCGTCATGAACCGGCGCGACACCCGGAAAGTCGCCCACAAGGTACAGAGGGACCTGCGGGCCCGGGCCGTGCCCTGGGAGGCCCTGCACCGGATGCCGCCCCTGGAGCGGGCCTCAGGGCCCCTTCCCGAGGCCATGCGGGCCGCCATCGAGGGGCCGGATCCCGAAGAGCACCGCTAGCCGGCCTGTGGCCGCGTCCGCGCCGAGCGGATCGCCGCCGCCAGCGCCTCGGGCTCGCGGGTGGAGACGTAGACGTACGGGGTCGGGTCCGCCGGGTCGGTGACCTCGACGCGGACCGCCGTCGGCACGTAGCTGCGCAGCAGCATGAACGCGCGGGTGTCGGCCTTGTACGTACGCCAGGCCACGGCCTCCTCGGCCCCCAGGACCTCCGGCTCACCCAGGGCCGTCACCGGGATCCGGGCCTCGCCCGCCGCCAGCGCGCCGTTCACCACGCGCACGCGCGCGGAGCCGTACGAACTCACCAGCATCCCGGCCAGCGCCGTGCCGCCGACCAGCCCGGCCAGCAGCGGCAGCGTGCCCAGCGGGAGCATCACCAGGGCGCACGCCAGGCCGGTCAGTACGGCGACGGCCCACCAGGAGCGGGGGGCGGTCAGGCGTTCGTCGTGGTGCGCGGGGGAGAGCTGCATGCCCTCAAGCCTGCCACGAGGCGACCGGCGGGTAGCCGCGCGGGTAAGGTCAGCGGCTGTGAGTGGACGAAACACAGCGTTGACGCCCCCGGCCGACGCCGCGGCGCCGGTCCGGCACCCCGACGCACCGGCCCCCGGCGAACTCCTCGGCGCGCACTACGAGCACTGCTTCGGCTGTGGCGGGGGCCAGCCGCACGGGCTCCACCTGGCGGCCCGGGCCGGCGAGGGCGTGCGGGTCACCGCCGAGTTCACCGTCAAGCCCGCCCACCAGGGCGCGCCCGGTCTCGCGCACGGCGGTGTACTGGCCACCGCGCTCGACGAGACGCTCGGCTCCCTGAACTGGCTGCTGCGCGTCATAGCGGTGACCGGGCGGCTGGAGACCGACTTCGTCCGGCCGGTTCCGCTGGGCACCGTGCTGCACCTGGAGGCAGAGGTCACCGCCGTCGCCGGGCGGAAGATCTACTCCACCGCGGTCGGCCGAATAGGCGGCCCGCAAGGGCCCGTCGCCGTGCGCGCCGACGCCCTCTTCATCGAGGTGAAGGTCGACCACTTCATCGACAACGGACGGCCCGAGGAGATCCGGGCGGCAATGGCCGACCCGGACCAGGTCAGGCGCTCGCGCGCCTTCGAGGTGAACCCCTGATGTCTGAGTACAACCACGCGCCCGTCGACGTGCTGATCCGCCGCGTCGACCCCGAGGTGCCGCTGCCCTCCTACGGCCACCCCGGGGACGCGGGCTGCGACCTGGTGACCACCGAGGCCGCCGTGCTGGCGCCCGGCGAGCGGACCGTACTGCCCACCGGCGTCTCCATCGCCCTGCCCGACGGGTACGCCGCCTTCGTGCACCCCCGCTCCGGTCTGGCCGCGCGCTGCGGGCTCGCGCTCGTGAATGCCCCGGGGACGGTGGATGCCGGGTACCGTGGGGAAATCAAGGTGATCGTGGTCAATCTCGACCCGCGCGAGAGCGTCAGGTTCGAGCGTTTCGACCGCATTGCCCAGCTGGTTGTCCAGCGGGTCGAGAAGGTGCGCTTCCACGAGGTGGCGGAACTTCCCGGCTCGGCCCGGGCCGAGGGGGGTTTCGGCTCCACCGGCGGTCATGCGGCCGTGGCCGGATCCGGAGCTGGTCAGCAGGGTGGGAATGGCTACGCTTCGGTCGTAACCGACCGGGAAGGACAGTGACGTGTTCGGACGTCGCAAGAAGAACGACTCCGTCAAGGACGGCGGCGCGGCCGAGCAGGTCGTCGAGAACGGGCACGGCGACGAGCAGAACGACGCCGACCAGCTCGACGACGCCACGCCCCGCCGAGTGAACCTGCCGCCGGCGCCCCGGCCCGACGGCCCCTGGGACGTCTCCGAAGTGCCCGGCAAGCCGGAAGACGGCCGGGTCGACCTGGGCGGCATCCTCGTACCCGGTGTCGAGGGCATGGAACTGCGCGTCGAGGTCGCGGGTGACGCGATCGTCGCCGCAACCGTGGTCCTCGGCGACAGCGCAGTGCAGCTGCAGGCCTTCGCGGCGCCCAAGAAGGAAGGCATCTGGGGCGAGGTCCGCGACGAGATCGCCACCGGCATCACCCAGCAGGGCGGCATCATCGACGAGGTCGAGGGCCCCCTGGGCTGGGAGCTGCGCGCACAGGTGCCCGTACCGCTGCCCGACGGGCAGACCGGCGCCCAGCTGGTGCGGTTCGTCGGCGTCGACGGCCCGCGCTGGTTCCTGCGCGGCGTCATCTCCGGCCAGGCCGCGGTGCGCCCCGAAGCGGGCGGTGTGCTGGAGCAGATCTTCCGGGACACCGTCGTCGTGCGCGGCGAAGGCCCGATGGCGCCGCGCGACCCGATCGTCCTCAAGCTCCCGAACGACGCCCAGATGGTGCCGGACGGCGTGCAGGCGACCGGCGAGGCGGAGGGCTCCCGCTTCGGCGGCGACATGGGCCAGCTGGAGCGCGGCCCGGAGATCACCGAAGTGCGCTGACCCCCCGACGTGTTCTGGGCCGGTGGGCCGTACCCCCCGTGGGTACGGCCCACCTGCCGTTCCGGGCCGCGGAGCGGCGGCCGCGTCAGGGATCCGTAAGGGATCGGCGGCGCCCCGCACATCGGTCGGTGAAGTGCGGGGACGTCCCTGAGAATGGGCGCATGGGACGCGGCAAGCTACGGATATACCTCGGCGCGGCGCCCGGTGTGGGCAAGACGTACGCCATGCTCTCGGAGGGCCACCGCCGGATCGAGCGGGGCGGGGACTGCGTCGTCGGCTTCGTCGAGCACCACGGCCGGCCGCGGACCGAGGTGATGCTCCACGGCCTGGAACGGGTGCCGCGGCGCGAGCTCACCTACCGGGACGCCGTCTTCACCGAGATGGACGTGGACGCGCTCCTGGCCCGGCGGCCCACGGTGGCGCTGGTGGACGAACTGGCGCACACGAACGTCCCCGGCTCGCGCAACGCCAAGCGCTGGCAGGACGTCGAGGAGCTGCTCCGGGCCGGCATCGACGTCGTGTCGACCGTGAACATCCAGCACCTGGAGTCCCTCGGGGACGTGGTCGAGTCCATCACCGGGGTGCGGCAGCGGGAGACCGTGCCGGACGAGGTGGTGCGGCGGGCCGAGCAGATCGAGCTGGTCGACATGTCGCCGCAGGCGCTGCGCCGCCGCATGGCCCACGGGAACATATACAAGCCCGACAAGGTCGACGCGGCCCTGTCCAACTACTTCCGCCCCGGCAACCTCACGGCGCTGCGGGAGCTGGCCCTGCTGTGGGTGGCCGACCGGGCCGACGAGTACCTGCGGCAGTACCGGGGCGAGCACGGCATCCGCTCCACCTGGCAGGCCCGCGAGCGGATCGTCGTAGGGCTCACCGGCGGCCCCGAGGGGCGGACCCTGATCCGGCGCGCCGCCCGGCTCGCCGAGAAGGGCGCAGGCGGCGAGGTGCTGGCCGTGTACATCGCCCGCAGCGACGGGCTGACCTCGGCCTCGCCCAAGGAGCTGGCGGTCCAGCGGACGCTGGCGGAGGACCTCGGCGGAACGTTTCACCATGTCATCGGGGACAACGTCCCCGAGGCCCTGCTGGAGTTCGCCCGCGGGGTCAACGCCACCCAGATCGTGCTCGGCTCCAGCCGCCGCAAGGCCTGGCAGTACGTGTTCGGACCGGGCGTGGGTGCCAGTGTGGCCCGCGACTCCGGGCCGGACCTGGACGTGCACATCGTCACCCACGACGAGGTCGCCAAGGGGCGCGGGCTGCCCGTGGTCCGCTCGGCCGCCCGGCTCGGCAGGGCCCGGACCGTCGCGGGCTGGGTGGTCGGAGTGGGGTTCCCCGCCCTGCTCGCGGTGCTGCTCACGCACGTGAACGGCGACCCCGGCCTGGCCAACGAGATGCTGCTGTTCCTGGCGCTGACGGTGGCCGCGGCCCTGCTCGGCGGGCTCGTGCCCGCCCTGGCCTCGGCGGCTTTCGGCTCGCTGCTGCTGAACTACTACTTCGCGCCGCCGCTGCACCGCTTCACGATCTCCGACCCCAAGAACATCGTCGCCATCGCGGTCTTCTTCGGGGTGGCGGTGGCCGTCGCCTCCGTGGTGGACGCGGCCGCCCGGCGCACCCAGCAGGCCGCCCGGCTGCGCGCCGAGTCCGAGATCCTGTCCTTCCTCGCGGGCAGCGTGCTGCGCGGGGAGACCACCCTGGACGCGCTGCTGGAGCGGGTGCGGGAGACCTTCGCCATGGAGTCCGTGGCGCTGCTGGAGCGCGCGGGCGACGTGGAACCCTGGAAGCCGGCCGCCAGCGTCGGGCCGAGCCCGGTGGCCCGGCCCGAGGACGCCGACGTGGACATGCCGATCGGCGACCACATGGCGCTGGCCCTGTCCGGGCGGGTGCTGCCCGCCGCGGACCGCCGGGTGCTGGGCGCCTTCGCCGCCCAGGCGGCAGTCGTACTGGACCGGCAGCGGCTGGTCGGGCAGGCCGAGGAGGCCCGCCGGATGGCCGAGGGCAACCGGATCAGGACCGCGCTGCTCGCCGCCGTCAGCCACGACCTGCGCACCCCGCTGGCCGCCATCAAGGCGTCGGTGTCCTCGCTGCGCTCCGAGGACGTGGAGTGGTCGCCGGAGGACCGGGCCGAGCTGCTGGCGGGGATCGAGGACGGCGCCGACCGGCTGGACCACCTCGTGGGGAACCTGCTGGACATGTCCCGGCTGCAGACCGGCACCGTGACCCCGCTGATCCGGGAGATCGACCTCGACGAGGTGGTGCCGATGGCGCTGGGCGGCGTACCCGAGGACAGCGTGGTGCTGGACGTCCCGGAGACGCTGCCGATGGTGGCGGTGGACCCGGGGCTGCTGGAGCGGTCCGTGGCCAATGTGGTGGAGAACGCCGTCAAGTACAGCCCCTCGGGGCAGCCGGTGCTGGTCGCGGCGAGCTTCCTCGGCGACCGGGTCGAGGTACGGGTGGTGGACCGCGGGCCGGGCGTGCCGGACGGGGCCAAGGACCGGATCTTCGCCCCGTTCCAGCGCCACGGGGACGCGCCGCGCGGGGCCGGGGTGGGCCTCGGGCTCGCGGTGGCCCGCGGCTTCGCGGAAGCCATGGGCGGCAGTCTGACGGCCGAGGACACGCCTGGAGGCGGGCTCACGATGGTGCTCACCCTGCGGGCGGCCGCGCCGCGAACCGCATCCGGCGCCGACCCGGGCCACATTGATCGTGTTGAGCAGCCCGGCCATATTGATCAATCTGTTGATCCGTTCGATGTCCCCTCCGTACGACAGAAAGCAGGCCCTCGATGACCCGAGTGCTCGTGGTGGACGACGAGCCGCAGATCGTCCGGGCCCTCGTGATCAATTTGAAGGCGCGAAAGTACGAGGTCGACGCCGCCGCCGACGGCGCGGGGGCCCTGCAGCTCGCGGCCGCCCGCCATCCCGACGTCGTCGTCCTCGACCTGGGCCTGCCCGACATGGACGGCGTCGAGGTGATCAGGGGACTGCGCGGCTGGACCCGGGTGCCGATCCTGGTGCTCTCCGCCCGGCACAGCTCCGACGAGAAGGTCGAGGCCCTGGACGCGGGCGCCGACGACTACGTCACCAAGCCGTTCGGCATGGACGAACTGCTGGCCCGGCTGCGCGCCGCCGTCCGCCGGGCCGAACCGCCCGCCGGCGCCGGGGAGGACGAGGTGGTCGTCGAGACCGACGGTTTCACGGTCGACCTCGCCGCCAAGAAGGCCGTGCGCGAGGGACGCGACGTACGCCTGACCCCCACCGAGTGGCACCTGCTGGAGGTCCTGGTCCGCAACGGCGGGAAACTGGTCAGCCAGAAGCAGCTCCTCCAGGAGGTCTGGGGGCCCTCCTACGGGACCGAGACCAACTACCTGCGGGTCTACATGGCGCAGCTGCGGCGCAAGCTGGAGGCGGACCCCTCGCACCCGCGGCACTTCATCACCGAACCGGGCATGGGATACCGCTTCGAGAGGTAGCGGACGCGCCGGTACGCTTCCTGTATGAGTGCTGAACCGCGTCCCGAGAAGCCCGCGAAACCGGCCAGGCCGGCGGGCCGGTTCCGCCGGATGATAGAGCGTCTTTCCACCTCCCAGGAGGAGCTGCATTCGGCGGAGCTGCAGGAGGACGCAGAAGCCGCGGGATGCACGCGGATCTGCGACTCCTACGACCGCGAGATAGTCAAGGTGACCGGTACTCTGCGGACCGTCACCCTGCGTCCGCGGGCCGGCGTCCCCGCCCTGGAGGCGGAGCTGTTCGACGGCTCCGCCGCGCTGGACGTGGTGTGGCTCGGGCGTCGCTCGATCGTGGGAATCGAGCCCGGACGGCGCATGATCGCCTCCGGGCGGATTGCGATGAGCCATGGGCGCCGGGTCCTCTTCAATCCGAAGTACGAACTCCGACCGCTCGGACAGGAGCAGTAACCGGTGACGTCACTCGACAAACCGAACACCCCCGCCCCGGACCCCGCCGACGACCAGAAGGCCGCGACGCAGGCCGCGCTCTTCGACGCCTTCGGCGGCATCCGGGGAACCGTGGAGACGATGCTCCCCGGCCTGCTCTTCGTGATGATCTACACGATCAACAAGAACGTGGTGATGTCCGCCATCGCGGCGGCCGTCGTCGCGGTGGCGCTGGTGATCGTGCGGCTGCTGCGCAAGGACACCGTGAAGCACGCTTTCAGCGGCGTGTTCGGGGTCGGCGTGGGCGTGGCGTTCGCCCTCTTCACCGGCACCGCGAAGGGCTTCTACCTGCCCGGCATGATCTACGGGGCGGGGCTGGGGGTGGCCTTCACGCTGTCGGCGCTGGTCGGCTTCCCGCTGCTCGGCGTCATCCTCGGGCCGGTCTTCAAGGAGAACCTGTCCTGGCGCACCCGCAACCCCGGGCGCAAGAAGGCCTACACCAAGGCCAGCCTGGCATGGGGGATCATCTTCCTCGCCAAGTACGCGATCCTCTTCCCGCTGTACTGGTGGGGGGACGCGACCCAGCTCGGCTGGGTGCTGATCACGCTGAAGCTGCCGCCCATGGTGCTCGCCGTGTACTTCACCTGGGTGTTCCTGGCGAAGGCGCCGCCGCCGATCGACGTCATCGCCGAGTACGAGGCCGAGGAGGCCGCCGAGAAGGCGGCGAAGGCCGCGGCGCGGGAGCGGCGGGCCTGACGACGGCGCGGGCCACCGGCCGGACGACGGCGCGGGCGCGGACCTGACACCACCGGAAGCTCCGGGCCCGGCACTGCCGGAGGGGCCGCCGGCCACGATGTGGCCGGC
>NZ_JBSGYT010000083.1:0-16942 GCF_053610645.1 Streptomyces sp. NPDC054883
GCGGGCCCTCCGGCATGCTCAGGGGCTCCCGGCCTTCCGGTGCCCGCTACGCCTCGTCGCGACGCAGCGAGGGCTTCAGCTCCTTCAGACGGCCCAGCAGTCCGTTCACGAACGAGGGCGACTCGTCCGTGGAGAACTCCTTGGCCAGCTGGACCGCTTCGTCGATCGCCACGGCGTCCGGGGTGTCGTCCACCCAGATCAGCTCGTACGCGCCGAGCCGGACGATGTTCCGGTCCACGACCGGCATGCGGTCGAGGTCCCAGTCCACGGCGTAGGTGACGATCAGGTCGTCGATGCGGTTCACCTTGTCGGCGTACCCCTCGACAAGGTCCATCGTGAAGGCGTTGACCGGCGGCTGCCGGTCGTCCGACCGCGCGTGGCGGATCCAGTCCGCGAGGACCTCGCGCACGGACACGCCGCGCTGATCGGCCTCGAAGAGGATCTGGAAAGCGCGCTTTCGCGCGTTGCTCCGGGCAGCCACGGTTAGCTGTTCACCCGGCCGAGGTAGTCGCTGGTGCGGGTGTCGACCTTGATCTTCTCGCCGGTGGAGACGAAGAGCGGGACCTGGATCTCGTGGCCCGTCTCCAGCGTCGCCGGCTTGGTGCCGCCGGTGGAGCGGTCGCCCTGGACGCCCGGGTCGGTGTGCTGGATGACCAGCTCGACGGCGGCCGGCAGCTCGACGTAGAGCACCTCGCCCTCGTGGCGGGCCACCGAGGCGGTGAAGCCCTCGATCAGGAAGTTGGCGGCGTCGCCGACGACCTTGCGGTCGACCATCAGCTGGTCGTAGGTCTCCATGTCCATGAAGACGAAGTACTCGCCGTCCATGTACGAGAACTGCATGTCACGGCGGTCGATCGTGGCCGTTTCGACCTTGGTGCCGGCGTTGAAGGTCTTGTCGACGACCTTGCCGGAGAGCACGTGCTTGAGCTTGGTGCGCACGAAGGCCGGGCCCTTGCCGGGCTTGACGTGCTGGAACTCGACGACGGACCAGAGCTGGCCCCCGTCGAGCTTCAGCACCATGCCGTTCTTGAGGTCGTTCGTGGAAGCCACGGTTGCGGAATCTCCTGCACTGGAAGACCACGGGTGCGCGCACAGCCCCGCCGAGCGGGCTAGAGCGCGAGCAGCTCCTTGGTCGTAATGGTGAGTAGCTCTGGACCGCCGTCCGCCTCGGGGCGTACGACGAGCGTGTCATCGATCCGGACACCTCCCCGGCCCGGGAGGTGAACCCCCGGTTCGACGGTGACCGGCACGCAAGCGTCCAGTTTACCCATGGCCGTAGGTGCAAGCTGCGGGTCCTCGTCGATTTCGAGGCCGACGCCGTGTCCGGTGGACGCTGCCAGCGCCTCGCCGTGCCCCGCCGAGTCGATGACGGAGCGCGCCGCGTGGTCGACGTCGCGGTAGGCGGCGCCCGGCAGGAGCGCCTCCCGCCCGGCCCGCTGGGCGGCGAACACGAGGTCGTACAGCTCGATCTGCCACGCGGCCGGGGTGGTGCCGATCACGAACGTACGGCCGATCTCGCAGCGGTAGCCCCGGTAGTTCGCGCCGAGGCACACGGACAGGAAATCACCCTCCTCGACCCGGCGGTCGGAGGGCCGGTGCCGGGAGCGCCCGGAGTGCGGGCCGGTGCCGACCGAGGTGGGGAAGGCGGGGCCGTCCGCCCCGTGGTCGACCAGCCGGCGTTCCAGCTCCAGCGCGAGGTGGCGTTCGGTACGGCCGACGAGGATCGACTCCAGGAGCTCGCCGAGGGCCTGGTCGGCGATCTCGGCGGCGATGCGCAGGCAGGCGATCTCCTCCTCGTCCTTGACGAGGCGCTGCTGCTCCACGGACGGCCCGAGGTCCGCCAGGCGCAGCTTCGGCGCGACGGAGTGCAGGGCCCGGTGGCGGGCGACGGTGATGTGGTGCTCCTCGACCGCGAGAGAGTCGGCCCGTGCGGAGGCGGCCAGATCGGCCGCGGCCACGGCGGGATCCCCGCCCGGGGCGCCCAGCACCGTGACCCGCAGGTGTTCGTCCAGACGGCCCTCGTCGTTCTCCCCGGTCGGCGGGCCGGCGCAGAACAGCATGTCATCGGCCGTACCGACCAGCAGGACGGCCCCCGGCGGGGAGGCGCCGGTGAGGTAGCGGACGTTCGCCGGACGCGTGATCAGCGCGGCGGCATTGCCCGCGGCGGCGCAGCGGTCGCGAAGCAGGGCCCGACGGGCCGCGTACACGTCTGACATGTATTCGAGCGTACGAGCGCACCGCCGATCCGGCCTGACGAGCGCCGCCGTCCGGGGCCGTCAATGGGCGGGCGGGCCGATGACCCGGGCCAGGGTCTCGTCCAGCGCGCGGGCCGTGCCCTCCACGTCGAGCTGGGAGTTGTCGATGATCGGCAGACCGGATCCGTACCAGCCGGCCATCCGCCCGTGGATCCGGGCGACCTCCTCGTCGGAGAGCCGGCGGTTCCCGGAACGGGCCGCGTTGCGCTCCAGGACGACTTCCAGGCCGGGCAGGAGGACGACGGGCAGCAGGGCGGGGCCCACGTGCCGCTTCCAGCCGCCCAGCCCCACCACGGGCCGGTCCGGGAAGACGGCGTCGTCCAGGATGCAGGAGATGCCGTTCGCCAGGAAGTTGCGGGCGGCGAAGCCGCAGGTGCGGCGGGCGAGGCGGTACTGGGCCTCGGAGTGGTCGTTCCAGCCCGCCTGGGGGTCCGCGAAGCCCGAGCAGACCCATTCGCGGACGTCGTCCAGGCTGACGTGCGCGGTCGGCACCGGCCGGGTGGCGGCCCAGTGCCGGGCCACGGTCGTCTTGCCCGCGCCCGCCGGGCCGATCAGCAGCACCGCGAGGGTGGCCGCGCCGGTGCCGGCGGCGACCGCCGGCGGCAGCGGGATGTGCCCGGTGGCGTCCGGCGACGGCGGCTGCGCGGGCGGCAGCGGAACGTATCCGCTCTCCGGCGCCGGGGGCCGGGCGGACGGCGTGGGCTGCCCGGACCCGGGCCAGCCCGGCGCCGGGGGTATCGGCGGCTGCGGGGGTGCCTGCGGGTGCTGTCCCGACTGCCCCCAGCCGCCGCCCCCCACTTCTTGCTGCATCCGCTGCCACTCCGTCTCGTTCCGGCCCGACTGATGCGAGAACGTTATCTGACTGCGGACCGGACCCGGCCCACCCCCGCGGCGGGACGCGCGCCGGGGTGCGGCCGGGACCGGCTCAGGCGTCGACTTCGTCCGCCAGCGCCCGCAGCGCCAGCCGGTACGAGCCGATGCCGAAGCCCGCCACCGTACCCGTGGCCACCGAGGCGATGACCGACGTGTGCCGGAACTCCTCGCGGGCGTACGGGTTGGAGATGTGCACCTCGATCATCGGGGCGGTGCGCTGCGCGGCGGCGTCGCGCATGGCGTACGAGTAGTGCGTGAAGGCGCCCGGGTTGATCACGACCGGGATCTTGCCGTCCGCCGCCTCGTGCAGCCAGCGGACCAGCTCGCCCTCGTCGTTGGTCTCGCGGACCTCGACCTCGAAGCCGAGCTCCCCGCCCACCGCCCGGCAGCTCTCCACCAGCCCGGCGTACGAGGTGGCCCCGTACACGTCGGGCTCGCGCGATCCGAGCCGGCCCAGGTTCGGGCCGTTCAGGACCAGGACGCGCCGGCTCACGCGGCGACCTCGCCGAAGGCGGCGAACAGCACCGCCGGGTCCGGGCCCTCCAGGACCGTCGGCTTGGCCAGCCCGTCGAGCACGATGAAGCGCAGCAGGTCGCCGCGGGACTTCTTGTCGAGCTTCATGGTCTCCAGCAGCTTGGGCCACTGGTCGCCGCGGTAGGTCAGCGGCAGCCCGACGGAGGCGAGCACCGCCTTGTGCCGGTCCGCGGTCGCGTCGTCCAGCCGGCCCGCGAGCCGGCCCAGTTCGGCGGCGAAGACCATGCCGACGGAGACGGCCGCGCCGTGGCGCCACTTGTAGCGCTCGTTCTTCTCGATGGCGTGCGCGAGCGTGTGGCCGTAGTTGAGGATCTCCCGCAGCCCGGCTTCCTTGAGGTCGCTGGAGACCACGTCCGCCTTGACCCGGATCGAACGCACGATGAGTTCGGCGGTGTGCGGTCCGGCGGGCGTGCGGGCCGCCCCGGGGTCCGCCTCGATCAGGTCGAGGATCGCCGGGTCCGAGATGAACCCGGCCTTGATGATCTCGGCGAGGCCGCTGACGTAGTCGTGCACCGGCAGCGACTCCAGGGCCGCGAGGTCGCAGAGCACCCCGGCGGGCGGGTGGAAGGCGCCGACGAGGTTCTTGCCCTCGGCGGTGTTGATGCCGGTCTTGCCGCCCACGGCCGCGTCCACCATGGCCAGCACGGTGGTCGGGACCGCGATCCAGCGCACGCCGCGCAGCCAGCTCGCCGCGACGAAGCCCGCGAGGTCGGTGGTGGCGCCGCCGCCCACGCCCACGATCACGTCGGTACGGGTGAACCCGGACTGGCCGAGCGCCTTCCAGCAGTACGCCGCGACCTCGACGGTCTTGGCCTCCTCGGCGTTCGGCACCTGGATGGCGACGGCCTCGTAGCCCTGCGCCGCCAGGTCGTCCCGCAGCGCCTCGCCCGTCGAGGCGAGCGCCTCGGGGTGGATCACGGCCACGCGCCGGGCCTTCGTACCGATCAGCGCGCCGAGCTCACCGAGCAGCTGCCGGCCGACCAGCACGTCGTACGGCGCGTGTCCCGCGCTGCCGCCGACGTTGATCCGCGTCACCTGGTCTGTCATACGTCCTTCAACTCCAGAGCGTCGAGGACCGCCTGGGCGACCTCTTCGGGGGTGCGGTCGTCGGTGGTCACCACGACGCGCGCGACTTCGGTGTACAGGTGGCGCCGGGCGTCCATCAGCTCGCGCCACTGGCGGCGCGGGTTGACGGCGAGCAGCGGGCGCGCGGCGCCGAGGCCGACGCGCCGTACCGCTTCCTCGACGTCCATCGACAGGTAGGCGACGGGCAGGCCCGCGAGCAGCTCGCGGGTGCCCTCGTCGAGGACCGCCCCGCCGCCGAGCGCGAGGACTCCGGTGTGCTCGGCGACGGCGGCCGCGACCGCCCGCCGCTCCAGCTCACGGAAGTACGGCTCGCCCTCGTCGACGAAGAGGTCCGCGATCTCGCGGCCCTCGGCGGCGACGATGTCGGCGTCGGTGTCCCGGTAGGGGACGCCGAGCCGCCCGGCGAGGAGTCCGCCCACCGTGGACTTGCCGGATCCCATGGGTCCGACGAGGACGATCAGGGGGCCGCCGGTCACCGGATCTGCAGGTTGTCGAGGTACGAGCGGACGTTGCGGCGGGTCTCGGGGACGGAGTCGCCGCCGAACTTCTCCACGACGGCGTCGGCCAGGACGAGCGCGACCATGGCCTCGGCGACGATGCCCGCGGCCGGGACGGCACAGACGTCGGAGCGCTGGTGGTGGGCGACGGTCGCCTCGCCGGTGGCGACGTCGACCGTGGCGAGCGCGCGCGGCACGGTCGCGATGGGCTTCATCGCGGCGCGCACGCGCAGCAGTTCGCCGGTGGTCAGACCGCCCTCGGTGCCGCCGGAACGGCCGGTGGTGCGCTTGAGGCCCTCGGGGGTGCTGACGATCTCGTCGTGGGCCTGCGAACCGGGCACGCGGGCCAGCTCGAAGCCGTCGCCGACCTCGACGCCCTTGATGGCCTGGATGCCCATGAGCGCGGCAGCGAGGCGCGCGTCGAGCCGGCGGTCCCAGTGCACGTGCGATCCGAGGCCTACGGGGACGCCGTACGCGAGCACTTCCACGACGCCGCCGAGGGTGTCGCCGTCCTTGTGGGCCTGGTCGATCTCGGCCACCATCGCCTTCGAGGCATCGGCGTCGAGGCAGCGCACCGGGTCGGCGTCGAGCTTCTCGACGTCGGCGGGGGTCGGGTAGACGCCGTACGGGGCCTTGGCGGCGGCGAGTTCGACCACGTGGGAGACGATCTCGATGCCGGCGGTCTCCTTGATGAAGGACCGGGCGATCGCGCCGAGGGCCACGCGGGCGGCCGTCTCCCGGGCGCTGGCGCGCTCCAGGATCGGGCGGGCCTCGTCGAAGCCGTACTTCTGCATGCCGGCGAGGTCGGCGTGGCCGGGGCGGGGGCGGGTCAGCGCCGCGTTGCGGCCGGTGTCCTTGAGGAGGGCGGGGTCCACCGGGTCGGCCGACATGACCGTCTCCCACTTGGGCCACTCGGTGTTGCCCACCATGACCGCGATGGGGGACCCCAGGGAGAGCCCGTGCCGGACGCCGCCGAGGAAGGTGATCTCATCCTGCTCGAACTTCATCCGGGCACCGCGGCCATAGCCGAGCCGGCGCCTGGCCAGGTGGTCGGCCACCAGCTCGGTGGTGACCGGGACGCCGGCGGGAAGGCCCTCCAGCGTCGCCACCAGGGCCGGTCCGTGCGACTCTCCTGCGGTCAGCCAACGCAACCTGCTCAACGATGCTCCTCATGCTCGCGCCTGGTACAGCCACGGCGCGATCGGGGTGCGCGGCCCGGACCCGCCGTACCCGATCCTCCCACGTCCGCACCCGTACACCGCGCTCCGGTCCAGCTATCGGACGGCCGTCCCACGCCGGCGCCACCACTGGAAACCCTCCCAGAGGGCCGCGGCGGCCAGGAGGGAGCCGATGGTCCACTTCGCCCAGGCCGGAAGCGTACCGAGCAGCACCCGGGCGAACACCGCGACGCCGTACGCCGCATCCCACCTGGATGCCAGCGCCTGACCGGTCCCGATCGCGTCCACCCGAACCCCCCTCGCCCCCGGATACCGCCGGTGCCGACCCTAGCGGGCGGCGAGGGCCCGCTCTCCGGCGGCCCGCATGGCGGCGAGCGGGCCGGGCGTGCGGCCGGTCATCTGCTCGACCTGGAGCACGGCCTGGTGGACGAGCAGGTCGAGGCCGCCGACGAGGGCGCCGCCACGGCCGGACCAGGCGGCGGCCAGCGCCGTGGGCCAGGGGTCGTAGAGGACGTCGAACAGGGTGCCCGGGGCCTGGGGCACGGCGGGGGCCAGCTCGTCCGTGGCGCCCGCCGGGGTGGTGGCGACGACCAGCGGCGCGGCCAGCGCCTCGGCCGCCCGCGACCAGTCGGCCGTGCGGACGCCGACGCCGAGCCGCTCGCCCCACCGCCGCATCTCGTCGGCCCGGGCGCGGGAGCGGACGTACGCGGTGACCTCGCCGGTGCAGATCCGCGCGAGCGCGGCCAGCGCCGAGGAAGCGGTGGCGCCGGCGCCGAGGATCGCGGCGGCCGGGACCTTGTCGACGCCGCGCTCGTGCAGGGCGGCCACGATGCCCGGGATGTCGGTGTTGTCGCCGAGGCGGCGGCCGTCCTCGGTGAGGACGACGGTGTTGACGGCCTCGACGGAGGCCGCGGTGTCGCTGACGCCGTCGAGCAGCGGCATGACGGCCCGCTTGAGCGGCATGGTCAGCGACAGCCCCGCCCATTCGGGTCCGAGGCCGGCCATGAACCCGGGCAGCGCGGCCTCGTCGATCTCGAACCGGTCGTAGGACCAGTGGTCGAGCCCGAGATCGCGGTAGGCGGCCCGGTGCAGCACCGGTGAGAGGGAGTGCTCGATGGGCGAACCCAGCACCGCGGCCCGCCGCACTGTCGGCTGCATTTTGCGTCGCCCCTCTCGCGTGGGCCCCGCGTGCGCGCGGCCGGCCGGGCCTGCCCCGGGCGCGCAAAACAGTACCCCAGCCGCGATACCGGACGAACGGCCGCCCTCGCCGTCCCGGACGCGGGGTCCGTGGACGGCGGGGGGGGCGCCGCGCGGGCCTACTGCGCCGTCTTCTGCCGCTCCTTCTCGTACTCCGCGCGGTTGCGGTTCTGCTCCTCGTTGGTCACCGCGTACAGGGTCTTGTTCTCGTTGACCGAGACGAAGTAGTACCAGGGGCCGGGCTCGGGGTTGATCGCGGCCCTGAGCGACTCCGCACCCGGGTTGCCGATCGGACCGGCCGGCAGGCCCTTGATCTTGTAGGTGTTGTAGGGATCGTCGATCTTGCGCAGGTCATTGACGGACCCGATGTCGAGCGTGCTCTGGCCCTTCATGTAGTTGACCGTGGAGTCGAAGTCCAGCAGGCCGTACGTCTCGGTGTTGCCGGGCTTGAGGCGGTTGTAGACGACCCGGGAGATCTTGACGAAGTCGTGCGGGTACTTGCCCTCGGCCTGGACGAGGCTCGCGACGGTGACCAGTTCCAGCGGGCTCTTCAGACCCAGCTTGGCGGCCTGGCCCTTGACGTCGGACTTCGTGTACTCCTCGTTCGCCCGCGCCACCATCTGCTTGAGCAGCGCGTCCGGCTTCATGTCCTTGGTGAGGTCGTAGCGCGCCGGGTAGAGGAACCCTTCCAGCGGGTCCTTGATGTCCTTGTTGGTGTTCGCCCAGTCCGGGAGACCGAGGTTCTTGAACTCCTTGCCGGCTACGTTCTTCGTGGTGCCTTCCTGGAGCCCGAGCTTCTTGTCGATGGCGTCGTAGATCTGGACGTTGCGCGAGCCCTCGGCGATCGTCAGGACGTTGAGCTTCGAGGGGTCCGTCATCAGCGCGACCGCGGCCGCGGCGGACATCTTCTTCTTCAACGGGTAGGTGCCCGGCTGGATGCCCTTGCCCTTGGGGGTGTTCGCGGCGCTCACGAACGCCTTGGCGCTCGCGACGACACCGGCCTTCTCCAGGATGCTGCCCATCTGGCCGAGGGTGGCGCCCTTGGGGATCTCGACGTCGACCGTCTCTTCGAGGCCCGGGCCCGCGTAGTCCTCGCCGGGGCCGTACCGCTCCTTGATGAAGGTGTAGCCGTAGTAGCCGCCCCCGCCGAGCACCGCCGTGACCACCACGGCCGCGATCAGGCAGGACATCCCGCGGCGTTTGGGTTTGGCCTTCTTCGAACGGCCGGATCGGCGGCCTCCGCCGCCCGGGCGGCCGTCGCCCTCGCCCGCCGGGAGCTCGTCGGTGTCCTCTTCGGGGTCCTCGGTCAGGACGTCGCCGTCCTGGCTCCCCGGCTCCGGCTCCAGGTGGCGCCGGCTCGGGGGCACCGGGGGCGGGAAGGCCTCCGGGGTGCCGTACAGGTCGGGGGCCTCGCCGGGGAAGCCGCCGCCGGTCTGCTGGGCGTACGGCTCCGCACCCGCGTACGGGTCCACCGGCGCGGGCGCGCCGGCGTACTGGCCCTGGCCGGTGTCCCACGGCTGGCCCCCGTACGCCGGCTGCGGCTGCGGCTGGTCGTTCGGCTGGTACTGCTGGTGCGGGAGGTAGCCCTCCTGCTCGTACTGCTGGTACTGCTGCTGGAACTGGTCCGGGTGCTGCTGGTACTGCTGCGGGTCCTGGAACTGGGGGTCCTGGTGCTGCGGCGCCTGCGCGTACTGCTGCTGCGGTCCACCGGCGTAAGGCATCTGACCCTGCTGGGCCGGATGCCCGTTCCACCCCTGGTCCCCGTACAGGGGGTCCTCGGGGTGCCACGGTTCGGGGGCGCGGCCCCGGCCATACTCAGTCATCGGTCCCCTAGAGCCGCGAGACGGAGGCAGCGGCTTCGTTGCCGCGGCACCCGGTTCCGCCTCTGAAGTGGTGGGCGACGGCTGTTCGAATGCCGCCACATCGCGCGGAACGTTACCGTATCGCGATCAGACAACCACTTCGACGCACTCACCGGGCGGATTACCTGATACCCGTTCGGTCTCAAGAGCGTTCTGCAGGATCACCACGGCGGCCGCCTGGTCGATGACCGCCCGCCCCTTCTTGGCGTTCTTCCCCGAGGCCCGCAGCCCCTGGGCCGCGGTGACCGTGGTCATCCGCTCGTCCACCAGACGGACCGTCACCGGCTTGATGCCCTTGGCGAGTTCGCCCGCGAAGGCGCGCACCTTGGCCGCGGCCGGCCCCTCCCGCCCGCTGAGCGAGCGGGGCAGGCCGACCACGACTTCGAGCGGCTCGTACTCCTGCACGAGCTGCCGCAGCCGCCGGTGGGCGAACGGGACGTCCCGGCCCGGCACGGTTTCCACCGGCGTGGCCAGCACCCCGTCGGGGTCGCAGGAGGCGACCCCGATCCGGGCGTCCCCGACGTCGATGGCCAGTCGGCGGCCGCGGCGCAGTGTCATCGTCAGGCCGTCTCGGTGACGAGGCGCTCGACCGCGGCGATGGCCTCCGGCACGGCGGCCGGGTTCTGGCCGCCACCCTGGGCCACGTCGGGCTTGCCGCCACCGCCGCCGCCGAGGGTCTTGGCGGCGGCGCGGACCAGGTCACCGGCCTTGAGACCGCGCTCGCGGGCGGCCTCGTTGGTGGCGATGACGGTCAGCGGGCGGTCGTTCGCCACGGTGAACAGGGCCACGACGGCCGGACGGCCGCCCTGCCCCGACAGCTGACCGAGGCGGCCGCGCACGTCGAGCACCAGCTTGCGCAGGTCGTCGGCGCCGGTACCGTCGGGCACCTGGCCGACGACGAGGGCCACGCCGCGGATGTCCTGGGCGTTCTCGGCGAGCCCGGCGGCGGCCTGGAGGACCTTCTCCGCGCGGAACTTCTCGATCTCCTTCTCGGCGTCCTTCAGCTTGCCGAGCATGGAGGCGATCTTGTCCGGCAGCTCCTCGGGGCGGCCCTTGACCAGCTCCTGGAGCTGGGCGACGACCGTGTGCTCCTTGGCGAGGAAGTTGTACGCGTCCACGCCCACCAGGGCCTCGACGCGGCGCACCCCGGAGCCGATGGAGGACTCGCCGAGCAGCTTGACCAGGCCGAGCTGGCTGGTGTTGCCGACGTGCGTACCGCCGCACAGCTCCTTGGAGAAGTCGCCGATCGTCACGACGCGCACGCGCTCGCCGTACTTCTCGCCGAACTCGGCGATGGCGCCCTGCTTCTTCGCCTCGTCGATGCTCATGATCTCGGCGGTGACGTCGAGCTCGCGGGAGAGCACGTCGTTGATCTTCTGCTCGACGTCGGTGAGGACGGTGCCGGGGACGGCGTTCGGCGAGCCGAAGTCGAAGCGGAACCGACCGGGCGAGTTCTCGGAACCGGCCTGGGCGGCCGTCGGGCCGAGGGCGTCGCGCAGCGCCTGGTGGGTCAGGTGCGTGGCGGAGTGGGCGCGGGCGATGGCCCGGCGGCGCCGGACGTCGATGGCGGCGTACGCGGAGGCGCCCACCGTCACCTCGCCCACCTGCACCGAACCCTTGTGCACGGAGACACCGGGGACGGGCTGCTGGACGTCGCGGACCTCGATGACGGCCCCGGAGTCGAGCTTGATCCGGCCTTGGTCGGCGAGCTGGCCGCCGCCCTCGGCGTAGAAGGGGGTGCGGTCGAGGACGACCTCGACCTCGTCGCCCTCGGAGGCGGCGGGCGCGGAGACGCCGTTGACCAGCAGGCCGACGATGGTGGACTCGCCCTGCGTGGTGGCGTAGCCGGTGAACTCGGTGGCGCCGGCGCTGTCGGCGATCTCCCGGTACGAGGACACGTCGGCGTGGCCGGTCTTCTTGGCCTTGGCGTCGGCCTTGGCGCGGTCGCGCTGCTCCTGCATCAGGCGGCGGAATCCGGCCTCGTCCACGGCGAGGCCCTGCTCGGAGGCCATCTCCAGGGTGAGGTCGATCGGGAAGCCCCAGGTGTCGTGGAGCAGGAACGCCTTGTCGCCGGAGAGCACGGTGCCGCCGGCGGCCTTGGTCTCGGTCACGGCGGTGTCGAGGATGTTCGTGCCGCCCTTGAGCGCCTTGAGGAAGGCGGCCTCTTCGGCGAGGGCGACGGTCTCGATGCGCTTGCGGTCGGTGACGAGCTCCGGGTACTGCCGGCCCATCGTGTTGATCACGACGTCCACGAGGTCGTGGACGACCGGGCCGGTGGCGCCCATGAGGCGCATGTTGCGGATGGCGCGGCGCATGATGCGGCGCAGCACGTAGCCGCGGCCCTCGTTGCCCGGGGTGACGCCGTCGCCGATGAGCATCACGGAGGTGCGGATGTGGTCGGCGACCACGCGCATCGAGACGTCGCTGTCGTGCGCGGCGCCGTACCGGACACCGGTCAGCTCGGTGGCCTTGTCCATGACCACGCGCAGGGTGTCGGTCTCGTACATGTTCTGCACGCCCTGCAGGATCATGGCGAGACGTTCGAGGCCGAGGCCGGTGTCGATGTTCTTCGACGGCAGGTCGCCGAGGATCGGGAAGTCTTCCTTCCCGTCGCCGGCGCCGCGCTCGTACTGCATGAAGACCAGGTTCCAGATCTCCACGTACCGCTCGTCGTTGACGGCCGGGCCGCCCTCGACACCGAACTCGGGGCCGCGGTCGTAGTTGATCTCGGAGCACGGGCCGCAGGGTCCGGGGACGCCCATGGACCAGAAGTTGTCCTTCTTGCCCAGGCGCTGGATCCGCTCGGCGGGAACGCCGATCTTCTCGCGCCAGATCGTCTCGGCCTCGTCGTCGTCGAGGTAGACGGTGATCCAGAGCTTCTCCGGCTCAAGGCCGTAGCCGCCGTCCGCCACTGAGCTGGTGAGCAGCTCCCAGGCGTACTTGATGGCGCCTTCCTTGAAGTAGTCGCCGAAGGAGAAGTTGCCGCACATCTGGAAGAACGTGCCGTGGCGGGTGGTCTTGCCGACCTCTTCGATGTCCGGCGTACGGACGCACTTCTGCACGCTGGTGGCCCGGGGGGCCGGGGGCTTGGTCTCGCCGAGGAAGTACGGCTTGAAGGGGACCATGCCCGCGTTGACCAGGAGCAGAGTCGGGTCGTCCGCGATGAGCGACGCCGAAGGGACAACGGTGTGACCGCGCTCCTCGAAGAAGCTCAGCCAGCGGCGGCGGATTTCAGCCGACTCCATCAGTGGTCCTCATTCCGGTTGTACGAAAGTTTCGGGCGGTGGGTGGTCTGGTCGTGCGGGTCGGGCGCGATGCCCCGCATCCGGCGCGGCCCGGGCAGGGCGGTGACGCTGCCGGGCCGGTCAGGGTCCTGGTGCAGCCCCAGTGCGTCGTTCAGCTGTTCTTCGCGCTGCGTCATTCCCGCCTTGACGTCCAGGGCGAAGTCCTTGAGGCGGTGGCCCGCCTCGACGGCCTTGTCGGCGGCCTGCGCGGCGAGGCTCTCCGGGGTCAGCTTCTTGAGCTGCCGGTTGACCTTGGTGGTGGCCCACACGCCGGCGGCTGCGCCGGCGGTGAACCAGAAGGCTCGGCGGAACATCGGAGGTCTCAGCCCTTCTGCTTCCGGCGCCGGGCGGCCGGCACCGTACGGCCGACGATCACAGTGCGTCGGGGGGTCTTGGTGGGCTCGGCGTCGGTCCTGCCCAGGGCCTTGCGCACGCCGTAGCCGAAGGCCGCGACCTTGACCAGCGGGCCGCCGAAGGCGGAGGCCACGGTCGAGGACAGCGCGGAGGCGTTGGACGTGACCTCCTGGACGTCGCTCGCGATGGCGTCGACCCGGTCGAGCTGGGTGCGGGCGGAGCGCACGGTGGTGGAGGCGTCCGCGAGCAGCGGGACGGCCTGCTCGGTCACGTCCGCGACGAGCTTGGTGGCCGCCTTGAGCACCTGGGCCAGTCTCACCAACGCCACGGCGAGGAAGGAGACGAGAATGGCCCAGAAGACGGCCACAAGGATCCCGGCCACCTCTCCACCGGACACGTTTGCACCGCTCTCTGCACGTTGATCACTGCGTATGAAAAGTCTTCTCCGACCCTATCGCGCCGGAGATCCCCGGCCGTACCGGAATACCGGCCCGGCCGGGAAAGCAGGAAGCCCGCCGGCTCCCCCGAGGGGGAACCGGCGGGCTGACCAGCCTGTGAGGCTACGACCGCCGGAAGATCAGCGGGCGTAGTACTCGACGACGAGCTGCTCGTCGCAGATGACCGGGATTTCCTTGCGGTTCGGGTCGCGGTCCAGGCGGAAGGCCAGGGCCTTCAGGTTGACCTGCAGGTAACGGGGGGTCTCGCCCTCGCCTGCGTAGCCACCCTCACGGGCAACCTGGAACGGAACCTTCTCGCGGCTGCGCTCGCGGACCGTGATCACGTCGTCCGGGCGGACACGGAACGACGGCTTGTCGACCTTGGCACCGTTGACCTCGATGTGGCCGTGAACGACCATCTGACGGGCCTGGTAGATGGTGCGGGCGATGCCCGAACGCAGGACCAGGGCGTCGAGGCGACGCTCGAGCTCGACGACCAGCGCCTCGCCCGTCTTGCCTTCGGCCTTCTTGGCGCGGTCGTAGGCGCGAGCCATCTGGCGCTCAGAGATGTCGTACTGGGCGCGCAGACGCTGCTTCTCGAGCAGACGAACCTTGTAGTCCGAGTTCTGCTTGCGGCCACGGCCGTGCTCGCCCGGCGGGTAGGGGCGGGCCTCGAAGTACTTGACGGCCTTCGGGGTCAGCGCAATGCCGAGGGCACGCGACTTCTTGACCTTGGGTCGCTTCTGGTTCACGTGGAACCTACCTCCATGTAGTCAGGTGAGGCTTACCTTGACGAGGAAGACGTAATGTCTCGACCACATGGGATCCCCCTGCCCAGTGCGCACCGAAGTTCGGGTTCCAACGAAACGGAATCCGCTTTCGACGACGTTAAGCAAGGTCAGCCGCGTCCCAGGGAAGGCGTTCGGCAGCTCACCGGAGCCGAACGCGTACGAACCCTCGTAGAGTCCAACGCCTCAGTATCCCCCACGTCGCCGGATGCTCCTGACAGTCGGGAGCCGGCGCAGCGGGGCACAGGGGAGCCGGCCGCTTCGGCCGTCACCCCGGACGGGGACGCGATCCTCCTTGTTCCCAAGGACTCCGCGGCTGCCGGGCAGCCGCACACGCCCAGGATCCCGGCCCCGCCACAGTGATCGAGATCACGGATCGGGCGCCGGTGTCCGTGGACCATCGTATCCGAGGCGGCGGTGGGCGGAGATCCACCCGGGAGGCGGTCAGCCGCGCTCGCCGCGCAGGCGTTCGCGGACCTTCTCCACCACGTCCGCGTACCGCGCCTCCGCGCCGTAGCGCGTCGGCTCGTAGTACCGCTTGCCCTGGACCTCGTCCGGCGCGTACTGCTGGGCGGCGATCGCGCCCGGCACGTCGTGCGGGTAGACGTAGCCCACCGCGTGGCCCAGCTTGGCCGCGCCCTTGTAGTGGCCGTCCCGCAGGTGCGCGGGGACCGCGCCGGCCAGGCCCGCCCGCACGTCCGCCAGGGCCGCGCCGATCGCCGTCGTCGCGGTGTTCGACTTGGGGGCCAGCGCCAGGGCGATCGTCGCGTGCGACAGGGTCAGCGCCGCCTCCGGGAAGCCGATCATGGCCACCGCCTGCGCCGCCGCGACCGCGAGCGGCAGGGCCGTCGGGTCCGCCAGCCCGATGTCCTCGCTCGCGGAGATCATCAGGCGCCGCGCGATGAACCGGGGGTCCTCGCCCGCCTCGATCATCCGGGCCAGGTAGTGCAGCGCCGCGTCCACGTCCGAGCCCCGGATCGACTTGATCAGCGCACTCGCCACGTCGTAGTGCTGGTCGCCGTCCCGGTCGTACTTGACGGCGGCGCGGTCGACCGCCTCCTCCACCGTCCGGAGGGTGATCTCGGGCTCGCCCTTGGCGATCGCCGACCCGGCCCCCGCCTCCAGCGCCGTCAGCGCCCGGCGCGCGTCTCCGCCGGCGATGCGCAGCAGGTGCGCCTCGGCGTCGGCCGGCAGGGTCACCGCACCGCCCAGTCCCCGCTCTTCGGTGAGCGCGCGCCGCAGCAGCGCGCGCAGGTCGTCGTCCGTCAACGGCTCCAGCGTCAGCAGCAGGGAGCGCGAGAGCAGCGGCGAGATGATCGAGAAGTACGGGTTCTCGGTGGTCGCCGCGATGAGGGTCACCCAGCGGTTCTCGACGGCCGGGAGCAGCGAGTCCTGCTGGGCCTTGCTGAACCGGTGGATCTCGTCGAGGAAGAGGACGGTTTCCTTGCCGTACCCGCCGGCCGCCCGGCGGGCGCCCTCGATGACGGCACGCACCTCTTTGACGCCCGCGGTGATCGCCGACAGTTCCACGAACCGCTTCTGCGTCGCCTGGCTGACCACGTAGGCCAGCGTGGTCTTCCCGGTGCCGGGAGGGCCCCAAAGGATCACCGACGAGGCGCCGGCCGGTCCCCCGGCGCCTTCCCCGACCAGCCGCCGCAGTGGCGCGCCGGGTTTGAGCAGGTGCTGCTGGCCCACGACCTCGTCCAGGGTGCGCGGGCGCATGCGGACGGCGAGCGGAGAACTGGACGGGTCCTTCTCCTGGCGGTCCTCGGCGGCGGCGGTGAAGAGATCTGGTTCCACACGGGAAAGCCTATGCGAGGCCACTGACAGCCACGGGGGCGTCAGGAGGTCCAGAAGTCCCACCAGCGCGTGAGGACCAGCATCCCGATGATCCCCACGTGCAGCACGGGCAGCACCCAGGGGAACTCGTCGAGGAAGCCCCGCAGCCAGCCGGGGGCCGGCAGCATCCGGGTGCGCACGTTGTGGGCGGTCACGTACCAGAACATGAAGATCGTGGCGACCCAGGCGAGGCAGCACCACAGGCACAGCGAGTTGATGTTGTACAGCGACTGGTACATCAGCCAGGTGCAGAAGCCGACGCCGAACAGCATGCCCGCGTTGAGGGTGAGCCAGTACCAGCGCCCGAAGCGGGCCCCGGCCAGCAGGCTCATGCCGACGCAGATCACGATCCCGTAGGCCACGAGCCCCAGCATCGGGTTGGGGAAGCCGAAGACGGCGGCCTGCTCGCTCTTCATGATGTTGCCGCAGGAGACGATCGGGTTCAGGCTGCAGCCCGGCGTGAAGTTCGGGTCCTCCAGCAGCTTGAACTTGTCGATGGTGATCACCCAGGCGGCCACCAGCCCCGCCGCGCCGGTGATCACCAGGAGCAGCGCCAGGGCCCGGCTGCCGCCGGAGGTCCGGGCGGTGCCCACGTCAGCGCCTGTAGTCGTCATCCCGCCCGCTCCACATCTGCAAGGTCATCAAGCACCGGCCATTGTGCCGTACGGGGGTCGTCCGGGGCCGTTCGTTGTGGATAAGGACGGACTTCCGCGGCCGCCGACGACAAAGGGGGCGGGCCGGGGGACACTCCCCCGGCC
>NZ_JBSGYT010000084.1:0-15736 GCF_053610645.1 Streptomyces sp. NPDC054883
CGGCTGAGCCGTCGTGGCGGGCCGGCCGACTGCTGTCGCGGTCAGTCCCCCAGCCGGTCCAGGGAGGACGGAACGCCGTCCTCCCGCGGTGCTCGCCGGGCCGGCAGGGGAACGGGTCCGGAGGGGAGGTGCCAGGTGTAGGCGGCGGGGTCGAAGCGGTGGAGCCGGCGGGTCAGGCGCCCGGTCGACCACGGCCAGGCGAAGGTGCTGCGGCCGCTGGGGGCGAGGTAGTAGCTGGTGCAGCCGCCGGTGGCGTACACGGTGGTCGCCAGCGCCTTCTGCACCGCGCTGTTGTGCGTCGCCTGTACGGCGGGCCGGACCTCCAGCGCCTGGCTGCCGCTGCCGTCGAGGTGGGTCAGGGCGTCGGTGAGGTACCGGAGCTGGGCCTCCAGCACGGTGACGGCGGAAGTGGAGCCGCCCAGCAGGTTGGGGCCCAGGAGCAGGAACAGGTTGGGGAAGCCCGTGACGGTGGTGCCGAGATAGGCCTGCGGTTCGCCGCCCCACACGTCGTGCAGGGTCCGGCCCTGCGCACCGTACAGGTTCCGGGCCAGCGGCAGTTCACCGACGCGGAACCCGGTGGCGGTGACGATAACGTCCGCCTCGGCCACCGTGCCGTCGGCGCCGACGATCTGGTTGCCGCGCACCGCGCGCACCGCGGTGGGGTGCAGGCGGACGTGCGGCCGGTTCAGGGCCGGGTAGTAGGTGCTGGAGGTGAGCAGGCGCTTGCACCCGAGCCGGTAGGACGGGGTGAGGGCGCGGCGCAGCCGCGGGTCGGGAACGGCGAGACGCAGATGGGTCCTGGCGCCCGCTTCGAGGAGCAGGGCGAGCGAGGGATGGCGGAAGGCGTAGCCGAAGCTTTCCTGTAGTGCGTACTGGGCGGCGCGCAGGCCCCGGCGGCCGCCGGGGAGGCGGTCCACGACCCGGTGGAACGCCGGGGGCAGGGGCAGGTCGGGTTTGGGCAGCACCCACTGGGGGGTGCGCTGGAAGAGGTGTACGGCCGCCGCCCGGCCGGTGACGGCGGGAACGACCTGCACGGCGGAGGCGCCGCTGCCGACCACGCCCACCCGCTTCCCGGTCAGATCGACGTTGTCGTCCCAGCGGGCGGTGTGCAGCACGGGACCGGCGAAACCGTCGATCCCCGGCACGTCCAACGGGCGCGGAACGTGCCACGGACCGGTGGCCATGACCAGGACCGCGGCGCGGTAGGGTCCGTCGCTCGTGTCGAGCAGCCAGCGCCCGGCCGCCGGATCCCAGCGGGCTCCGTGCACCCGCACACCGCAGCGCAGCACCTCGGCCAACCCGTACCGTTCGGCGGTGCCGGCGAGGTACCCGAGGATCTCCTCCTGCCCGGCGAACACGCGGCTCCAGGCCGGGTCCGGGGCGAAGGAGTAGCTGTAGAGCGTCGAGGGCACGTCGCAGGCGCAGCCCGGGTAGGTGTTCTCCCGCCACGTACCGCCCAGCCGCGACGCCTTCTCCAGCACGAGCACATCGCGGAACCCCGCCTCACGCAGCCGGATGGCGGCGCCGAGACCGGAGAAACCCGCTCCGACCACCACGACCCGCACGTCCCGCACGGGCCGGCCGCCCTGTGCGGGAATCACCGCTTCCCCCCGCCAGGGACGGCCGTACCAGGCCGAGGACCACTGCCCGTGCGCGCGGACCGCCAGGGGCCGGGTCCCTCCAGAAACGTCATGCGACGCATGATCCCCGCACCGATCCGCCCGCGACGCCGCGGTCCGGCGGCGGAATCCGGTGCAGAAACGTCCCATCCTGGTGTCCGGAATATGCGCGGCGCGAGTTGGGGTCCCTCGAACGAAGCACGGCCCGCGAGCCGCGGCGGCCGGGCCCGGGCTCGGCCGGCCGGGCGGACGTACGGCGTGGATGCGCGCCGGGCCGCGGCCGCGTCGAGGAGAGTGGCCGGGGGGCTGGTCCCGGCCCTCGACCCCGGAAGTATCGGAGAAGCCGGTGACGGCCGACGGCATGACTGGTCCGGAGCTCGCGGAAAGCCTGCTCCAGGACACGGACGACGAAGGCACCCGCGCCGCGACCCGGCTGCTGGGCGCCCACGACGACGGCTTCTGGCTACGGCGCCTCATGGCGGACCGGACCCTCGAAACCGCCGCGGACCGGCCGCTGACCAAACGGTCCGGCGCACGCCGGACGGTCGACTGGGACGCCGTAGGCCGGCTCATGCTCACCCTGGGCTGGTCGCGCCGGGCGTCCCGGAGCGAGGTCGCGGTGCTGGAGGTCGCGGCCTCCCTCGTCGGCGGCGGCGCCGTTCAGCTCCGGCAGGTCATCGAAGCACTCGACGAGGCGGAGTTGCGGCTGGTCCTGCGGGCGATGGAGGAGGCCGCGCACGGCCGGAACCCCTGACCGGCTCCGGGCCGAGGCACGGCGCGGGCCACGTCCGGCGCCGGACCGCCTGCGGGTGCGTGGCGCCGGGAGCCCACCAGGGCCGTCACCCGAATGGACGCGCCCGGATTTCCCCGCCGCCACCCGCGCCGGATGCTGGTTCCGCGCCACTTCCGGCGCACCGCCCGATGAAGGAGCATGTCGTGGCACAGCCTTCGACCCCCGAGCCCACCGCACGCGCGCCCCGCGGAAGCGATCTCCACAGCAGCCGCGACGCCTGGGCGGCCGGCGGCACCATGTTCGCAGGAGTCCTCCTCCTCGTTGACGGCATCCTGGGCATCCTCAAGGGCATCGCCGGCATCGCGAACGACGACGTCTACGCACGCCTGGGCCACTACGTCTTCAAGTTCAACCTGACCGCCTGGGGCTGGATCCTCCTCGTCCTCGGCGTCGTCCTCGTCGTCGTCGGCGTCGGACTCCTCCAGAGAATGCCCTGGGCGCGGGTGGCCGGCGTGGTCATCGCCGGATTCAGCATCATCATCAACTTCATGTGGCTGCCCTACACACCGGTCTGGGCACTCATCTCGGTCGCCATCGGCGTCTTCGTGATCTGGGCCCTGTGCAACACGCCCGGCCGCCACTCGGCCGCCGTCTGACACCCGAACCACACCCGACGACGGCGAACGCGTCGGGGGCCGCCCGGCGGACCGGGCGGTCCCCGACGCAGCCGCGCCGAGACGGACCCGGCTCCCCGGGCTCCGCGCGGAACGTACGGGTCACGCGTAGGAGGACCAGTCCGCACCGAGGAGAGCCGCGAACTCCCGGCGCGGACGGCGTCGCCAGGACGTACTCGACGTGTCCTTGGGCGCGACGTTGTCCGGATGGATGATGCCGACGTAGAAGGACGGGTCCGCGAGCGCACCGACCCTGATGCCGGGACGGGACGCCAGCCAGTGGGTTCCCGAACCGATGTCCCGGTCGGGGAACGGGCCGGCCAGTACGACGTCCCGGCGCCGGCAGAAGGTCGGTTCGAACACCCAAGGACGCCCGGGGTCCGGATGCACGTACTGCCAGCACTCGCCGCTGGCCGAGGTGTCGAGGTACAGCACGGTCCGCAGGCCCGAAACGTCCACGTCCAGTGCGAGGTGGGCGGCGACCTGACGGGAGAGCCGCCGGTCCGACATCCAGTCGTCGTCGTCCCAGTGCACCACGAGGTCACCCCGGGCCTCCCGGCAGCCGATGGTGCGCTTGGCACCGATGGTATGCCGCCCGTCGAGCCGTACGTAGCGGACCCGGTCATCGTCCGCCGGCATCAGGTCCGCCACGGGATCGGACCCGTCGTCGAGCACCACGAGTTCCCGGGCGGGATAGTCCTGGCGGCAGAAGTACCGGATCGCCTGCGGCACGAACCGCCGCCGGTTGTACGTCGGCATCACACAGGACACCAGTGGTGCGGACGGGACCGGGCGCATCAGCCGGCCGTCCGGCCGGGCTCGATCTCCTCGGTGCGGGGCAGCCGCACCTGGTAACTCGCCTTGCCCGTCAACGCCTTGTCCGTCCAGTTCGCTCCCTCCCCCTCGGTCTCGGCTCCCTGGGCCTTTCGCCGCCGCCCTGCTTCCAGCGCAGCGGGCGCCCGCGGACCAGCAGCGCCTTGCCGCCCGCGAGGACCGGCGTGTCGAAAACCGGTTCCTCCTCGCTCGCGAGGCGGTAGGCGGGCCTGGGGGGGTTCTCCCCCGGGTGATAGGCGCGCGCGAGACCAGTCCGCGCCCGGCGCCGCCCGGCAGCCGGTACTTGATGAACCAGTCGCCGTTCACCTCGACGACGTCGACCACCCTTCCGTTCTTCTTGTCGGCGGGCAGCTCGCAGTGCACCTGCTGGCCGGCGGGTACCACTTGGGGACGCGGCTGGCCCGACCCGGAGACCCGGATGGCGGTCTCCTGCTCGTCCGTCGGGTTCACCACCCCGCGGACGGCCCAGAAGCCGTCACGCGGCACGACGTCGAGGTCCCGCATCCCGTAGCGGAGCTTGACCACGCCGAGGAGCGGACGGAGCACCGCCGCGCCCACCCTGGTGCCGCCGAAGCGCGCGAGCGCGGCCACGGCTGCGGCCAGTCCCTGCCGCAGCCGGCCCTGCGCGCGGGTGGGGTTTCCCGGGCTGCCGCAGGGCGCTCAGCGGTGCGGTGGGGGAGTGCGCCGGGTGCCGGCGGCGTCCGCCCGGCCGCCGGCCCCCAACGGCCCCGTCGGTTCGAAGGCGAATCTCCGCTGCAACCGCGGAAGTTCCCGTTTGGACAGGAAGGTGACCACCGGCGGCATCGCGGCGCGGACCGGCTGGGTGGCCCGGAGCCACGCCGGGGCGTACACGGCCGCACTGCGCCGCTCGACGGCCCGCACCATGCGGTCGGCCACCATCTCGACGGGATAGACCTTCCTCGCCGGCTTCGGCATGTGCGCCCGCAGTTCCCGCAGTACGGGATGGTGGTCCGCGTCCCGGATCATGTCGGTGTCGGTCCAGTTCAGATAGGCGATGCCCACGTCGACACCCTCGTGCGCGACCTCGGCGCGCAACGAGTGGGCGAACGACTCCACCCCGGCCTTGGAAGCGCAGTACGCACTCATCATGGGCGCCGCTCCGATCGAGGCCAGGGAGGCGATCTGCAGGTAGTAGCCGCGGGAGGCGCGCAGGTCGGGCAGGAACACGCGGGCGGTGTTGGCGCTCCCGACGAGGTTGACCTCGACCACCCGGCGCCAGAGCGACGGGTCGGATTCCGCGAAGGGGCCGCCCTCGGCCACTCCGGCATTCGCGATGACGATGGAGGCGGGGCCCAGGGTGTCCCGTACCTCGGCGGCCACCCGGCGCATCGCCTCGTCGTCGGTGACGTCGACCTCCCAGCACCGGGCCGGTCCGGGGAGCGCATCCCGGACCTTGGCGAGGGTCGACTCCTCCCGGCCGAGGAGGGCGACCGAAGCCCCCCGCCGGGCCAGCTCCCGAGCCATCGCCGCCCCCAGCCCCCGGGCGGCGCCGGTCACCACAGCAGTGCGGTCTTGCAGCGGACGTAGCGAGGCCGTCACGTGGTCCTCCTCGGGGGAAGGGGCCGCCGGCGCGGCGTTTCCAACCGCGCCGTGTGGTCCGGTGGGCCGTTCTCCCACCATAGGCACCGGAGCCGGCACCCGCCGGATTAAGGGGTTGCATCCGATCGCCGCGGGCGGGGCGAAGTGTGGAGCATGAAGCTGAAAGACGAGCTGCCCGTCGACCACCATCTGGCGACCGTCTACCGCTACGGCGCCGCCTTCTGCGGCGTCGTACTGATCGTGTTCGGGTGTCTCGGTTTCGCGGACGCCCTGAGCCCGTTCGACACGGCGGGCGACGAGATCGCCGGGATGACGACCAACGTGGCGCTCAGCGTCATTTCCACCGTCGTGGGGCTCGTGCTGATCGGCGGCGCCGTGGTGGGCGGCAACATCGCCTCCACGCTCAACATGACCGTCGGAGCGTTCTTCCTGCTGAGCGGTTTCGCGCACCTCTTCGTGCTCGACCGGCGTGCCAACGTCCTCGACTTCGGCATGACGAACGTGGTGTTCAGTTTCGTCATGGGGCTGATCGTGCTGTCCTTCGGCATGTACGGCCGGGTGTCGGGCAAGCTGCCGCACGACAACCCGTACTGGCGCCGCCGCCACCCCGGGGAGGCGGCCCGCGAGCCGCTGACCGGCAGGCACGCGGTTGCGGCCGTGCCCAGCCTCGAACAGCATGAGCGGGACCGGTGACGGCCGGCGGAGGAGGAAGCGATCATGGCCAAGGGCGACAAGCTCAGCTCGGGCGACGAGGTCACCTGGAGCAGCCACGGCAAGACCGTGTCCGGTGAGGTGAAGAAGAAGATCACCAAGCGCACGCAGGCCGCGGGCCGCACCGTCGACGCCTCGAAGGACGACCCGCAGTACGAGGTGGAGAGCGACAAGTCCGGACGCCGGGCCGTCCACAAGCCGCAGTCACTGCGCAAGCGCGACAAGCACGCCTGAACCCCGGGGGGCCGACCGCGCACGAGGCCGGCGCACGGACCGGCCTCCTGGTCGGCACGCGAAGGGTCGGGCGCTCTGCTCCGCGCCGGGACGGCCCTCTGGTACGAGCCGTCGGATGCCGCCCGGTGAGCGTCAGCGCACCAGCAGGTCGATCACACCCGTCAGGTCCTCCTCGCCGCCGCCCTCGGCCAGGCGGCGGCGCATCAGCTAGAAGTACGGGCCGAGCAGCTCCGGGCTGACGCCCTGCTGCTCGGCGGTGCCCAGGAAGGCCGGCGTGCCTGCCACCTGCATGGCGAGATCGAAGACGACGCCCTTGCGTCGTCAGGTTGGCTAGGTTCCGGCCGGCCAGGTCGGTGCCGGTCAGCACACCGTCGACGGAGGCGTCGTCCAACAGGCGGACGTCCCGGGGATAACGGAGCAGGTACTGGCCTCTCACCTGCGCGAGCTGGGGGCGGACGGCGTCGTGCACCGCGAGTCTTACGACGAGGTGCCGCGCCGCGTCGAGTACGCGCTGACCGAGGACGGCGCGCGCCTGAACGACGCGGTCCAGCCGCTGGCCGCCCGGGGACGTGGGCGGCGGTCTGATCGAGGGCCGACGGAAGTACTCGGATCGGGTCCCGGCGCCCGCTCCGTCCGCCCGGAGCCAGGGGAGTCACGGCCGCCGGACCACCGGCCCCCCGGCCGTACCCCGTTCAGCCCTGGGCGTCAGCCGAGGTCGGCTCCGCCTGGCCGTCGACGGGGATGTCCAGCCGCTCGGCAACGGTGGTGAGGGCCGTCCCCAGGGGGAGCGCGACCCGGGTGGCGGCGTGCCGGTCGCCCCGGGTCGGGTTCCGGTTCACGATCAGCACGGGCTTGCCTGCCTGGGCTGCCTGGCGCACGAACCGCAGCCCGGACATCACCGTCAACGAGGAGCCCAGGACGAGCAGCGAGGTCGCCCCGCTGACCAGTTCGCGGCAGTGCTCGACCCTCGGCGGCGGAACGGATTCGCCGAAGAACACCACGTCCGGTTTGAGGATGCCGCCGCATGCCGAGCACGGCACCACCGAGAAGTCCCCGACCTGCTCGTCGGTGAGGTCGGCGTCACCGTCCGGGTTCAGCCCGGCGGCCACCGGCTCGAAGCCCGCATTCGCCTCCTCCAACCGCCGGGCGAGTTCCCGGCGCGAGCCGAAGGCGCCGCAGGAAAGGCAGACGACCCGGTCCAGGCCTCCGTGCAGTTCCACCACATCCTCGCTCCCGGCGGCCTGATGCAGACCGTCGACGTTCTGGGTGATCACACCCGAGAGCAAACCGTGTCTCCCGAACGCCGCCACGGCCCGGTGCCCGGCGTTGGGGCGGGCACGGCCGAACGTGCGCCAGCCGAGGTGGCTGCGCGCCCAGTACCGGCGCCGGGCCTGAGCGCTGGCGGTGAATTCCTGGTAGGTCATCGGGGTATGCCGACTCAGGCTTCCGCCCTCGCCGCGGTAGTCGGGGATGCCCGACTCGGTGGAGATGCCCGCCCCGCTGAGGACCAGCACCCCGCCGCTTCGCAGGGCGCCGGCGACCGGCTCCGGGTCCGCGGTACCGGGCCGCGGGTCCTCGGTGGGCGTCCAGCTCAGAGTGGGGCGCATGCGCATGCCGCCAAGCGTACGGAACAGGTCCGACACCGGCACGGCCCCCCGACACCGGCACGGCCCCGCCGGGCCGGCCCGGCACGGCAGGGACCGCCGCCCACCAAAAGTAGTCAGTTGACCACAGAGTCACGCGGCGGTGTAGAAAGAGATCACATACGACCGGACCGGTCGGCAAAGAGCACATTCCTTGGGGGGAACCGAACATGCGCACCCGCGCCCTGCGCAGAGCAGCACTCGTCTCTCTGCTCGCCGCCTCAGCCGTGACCGTCCTTGTCCCGGCGGCTGCCACTCCGGCCGCTGCCGCCCCGGCCGAGTGCCGCGGGCCCCAGAGCGGTGTCCTGGCGACGATCTATCCCGGCCAGCGGCTGGAGTCGGGAGCCCGTCTCGAGGACAAGGTGAGCACGACCGAGCTGGTCATGCAGGCCGACGGGAACCTGGTGCTGTACGCCCTCGGCAATCCGGGTGGCTACAAGCTGCCGCTGTGGAACAGCGGCACGTACGGCAACCCCGGTGCCTACGCCACCATGCAGGCGGACGGCAACTTCGTCGTCTACCGCCAGGGCGGTAGTGCCCAGACGGGCGGCGGCATCTGGCACACCGCGACGTACGGCACCGGGACCGGAAGCGTCCAGGCCTCCCTCCTCGGGGGCGACTTCGTCGTCGAAGGCCGCAGCGCCTCGCACTGGTCCACCCGGAGCCCCGAGCGCCAGGCCTGGTTCTGCTCGGAGTTCGCGACCGCCGCGGAGGGCTGGTGGACGGGCAACTGGGCCCAGTCCGCCACGGTGTGGTTGGTGCTCCAGCAGGACAACAACCTCGTCATGTACCGCAAGAGCGACGGCAAGGCCATCTGGCAGAGCGGATCGTACGGGGGCAACTACCGGGTGACCCTGCAGATGGCTCCCAAGGACCGGGGTGACTTGACCCTCGTCGAGGAAGGCCGCAGCACCGTCCGCTGGCGGTCGGGCACGGCCGGCAATGACGGTGCCTACGCCCTGCTCCAGGACGACGGCAACTTCGTCGTCTACAAGAAGGACGGCGGTCCCGGCAAGGGCGGCTCCCTTTGGGCAACCGGCACTTACAACAAGATCTGACCGACTACGGGGGAATCCCATGCACCACCGCCTGCTCCGCAGCGCGTCCATATCGCTGCTCGCCGCCTCCGTCCTCACCGCCCTGCTCCCTGCCGCGGCGAACGCCGCGCCCGTCGCCCGAAGCGGGGTGGCCGACTGCGACGGGCCCTACGACAACCGCGAGACGGTCCTGAACGTGGGCCAGCGGCTCGCTCCGGGCGAGAAGCTGACCAATCCGTCCCAGGTGACCGAGCTGGTCATGCAGGCCGACGGGAACCTGGTGCTGTACGCCCTCGGCAATCCGGGTGGCTACAAGCTGCCGCTGTGGAACAGCGGCACGTACGGCAACCCGGGCGGGTACGCGACCATGCAGGCGGACGGCAACTTCGTCATCTACCGCCAGGGCGGTAGCGCCCAGACGGGCGGCGCCGTCTGGCACACCGCGACGTACGGCGACCACGCGGAAATGAAGCCGATGGCGAAGCTGGAGGCGAACGGCAATTTCAAGGTCATAGGCCGCAACGACGGCGAATGGGGGACGCACTGGTCGCCCCTCAGGCGGGAGAAGCCCACCAAGCTGTGCGCGAACGACGTGACGCACCAGTACCGGTACTGGTTCGACGGCGACTGGGCCCAGAGTGCCACCGTGTGGCTGTTCCTCCAGGACGATGGCAACCTCGTCATGTACCGCAAGAGCGACGGCAAGGTGATCTGGAACAGCGCGACGTACGCGACGGGTTACTACTCGACGGAACTGCGGATGGGTACGGACGGCGAGATGAGCCTGCGCGACTGGTTCGACGAGGACAAGGTTGCCTGGCGAGCCGGCACGGCCAACAACCCGGGCGCCTACGCCCTGCTCCAGGACGACGGGAACTTCGTCGTGTACACGGCGGACGGCGGCCCCGGCAAGGGCGGCGCCCTCTGGGCAACCGGCACCTACAACAAGGTCTGACCGGTCCGCGGAGCGGATGCCGAGGGGCGGGGTGGAGGTATACCCCGCCCCTTTGGCGCGTGTCGCTCCCTGCATGCCCGCCGGCTACTGGTGAGCGGTGATTCCGGTGAGGATGAGGTCGATGCCGGCCAGGAACTCCGCCCGGTCGTCGTGGTCGCGCAGTTGGTCGGCGACGTTCCGGGTGAACGCGTACTGGTCGGGGTCGAGCTCCGTCCACGCCGTCGCCACGGCGTCGAGGAACTTGGCCCGGTCCGCGTCCGGCTGGTGCGCCCGGGCGTTCGCCGCGTTCTGGCCCGCCACTCCGAGGATGTAGTTCAGCAGCGCGGACGCCGCCGTGAACTGGCGCGCCCCGGGCACTCCGAGTGCCTGGACCTGTCGTCCGAGGCGTTCGAAGACTTGGACCATCGGCGGCTGACCCGGCGTGCGGGCGAGCTGTGTGCCGACCCACGGGTGGGCGTCGATCGCGTCGAACACGCCGACTGCCAGGGCGCGGATCGCTCCCTGCGGCGTCACGTCACCGTCGTCGCCTCCGTCGCCGCCGGAGATGGCCGCGGTGACGACGGCTTCGGCGGCCGCACCGAGGAGTTCGCTCTTGCCCGTGACGTGCCAGTAGATGGCCCCGGGCCCGGTCGCGAGGTGCTGGGCCAGCGCGCGGAAGGTGAGACCGGTCTCTCCCACCGTGTCGAGGAGTTCCACGGCAGCGCTGACGATGCGCTCCCGGGAAAGCGGTTCCTGCCGTCGTTCCGGACGACGCGTCCTGGTTGCCATCCCTCCATCCTAGCCGCCCTGGAACATTGTTCCAGCTTGACAGGGGGTGGAACGTTGTTCCACCCTGTGAGCGCTGGAACGGCGTTCCAGAAGCCGCGGGGTGTCATCCAGCGGCCGGGACCAGGAAGGAAGCACCATGACCACTGTCACGATCGTCGGCGCGGGCCTCGGCGGACTGACGCTCGCCCGCGTCCTGCACGTACACGGAATACCGGCCACGGTCTACGAGGCGGAGGCCTCCGCGACGGCGCGCACACAGGGCGGGATGCTCGACATCCACGAGTACAACGGCCGGCTCGCCCTCCGGGCGGCGGGCCTGCTCGACGAGTTCCGCGGCCTCGTCCTGGAGGGACGCGAGGCCACGCGGATCCTCGACCGCGACGGCGTCGTCCTGTTCGACCAGCCCGACGACGGCACACGCGGACGCCCCGAGGTGCTGCGCGGCGAGCTGCGGCAGATGCTGCTCGACTCGCTCCCGGCCGACACCGTCCGGTGGGGGCACAGGGTCAGCGCCGTCCGATCCCTGGGCGGGGGCCGCCACGAGGCGACGTTCGCCGGCGGCGCCACCGTCGTCACCGACCTGCTGGTCGGTGCGGACGGCGCGTGGTCGCGGGTCCGGCCGCTGCTCTCCGACGCCACACCCGAGTACGTCGGCACGTCGTTCGTCGAGACCTACCTGCTCGACAGCGACACCCGGCACCCCGCCAGCGCGAAAGCGGTCGGCGGCGGCGCCCTGTTCGCGCTCGCACCGGGGCAGGGGATCACGGCCCACCGGGAGGGTGACGGAACCCTCCACGCCTACATCACGCTCAACAAGCCGAAGGACTGGTTCGCCGGTATCGATTTCACCGATCCCGCCGCGGCCACCGCCCGGATCGCGCAGGAGTACGCCGGCTGGGCGCCGGAGCTCACCGCGCTGATCACCGGCACCGACACCGCACCCGTCCCGCGGCCCGTCCACTCCCTGCCCGGCGGGCACCGTTGGGACCGCGTGCCCGGCGTGACCCTGCTCGGAGACGCGGCCCACCTGATGCCCCCGTCCGGCGAGGGCGCCAACCTGGCGATGTACGACGGCGCGGAACTCGGCCGGGCCATCGCCGGGCACCCCGGTGACATCGAGGCCGCGCTCACCGCATACGAGCGGGCCCTGTTCCCCCGCAGCGCCGCGGCCTTCACGGAAGCCCTCGACGTCTTCCGGCTCTGCTGCCTCGACGACAACGCACCGCAGGGCCTGCTCGACATGTTCACGGGACCCGAGCAGGGCGCCATTTGACCCTCCCCCTACGCCAGGCTCGAGGCTGTGTGCCGACGAAAGGGCAGGTGGATGAGTTATTCAGTGGGGCAGGTCGCGGCCTTCGCCGGAGTGACGGTGCGTACGCTGCACCACTACGACAAGGCGGGACTGCTCTCGCCCAGTGGCCGCAGCCGTGCCGGCTACCGGCTCTACAGTGACGCCGACCTGCTCGCCTCCAGCAGTTCCTCTTCTACCGCGAACTCGGCTTCCCCCTCGATGAGATCGCCGAGATCTTCCAGGACCCGCAGGCGAACGCCCTGGAGCGGCTCCGGGCCCGGCAGCGGCAGTCGACTGAGGAGACCGCCAGGCTGCAACGGCTGGCCGAGGTGGCGGAACGCGCGATGGAGGTCCAGAAGACCGTGGAGGTCCTTCGCGGCGGCTCCCCGCCCCTCCTGATCGGCTTCGGCAGCATGGCGTCCGGTGACGGGGAACGGCTGAACGAGATCGCCGTGCGGGCCCTGCGCCGCGCCGGGCCACGCGGCATCCTCCAGGCCGGCAGTGCCGGTCTCGCCGCCGCCGACGACGACGTCCTCACGATCGGGGACGCACCGCACGCCCTGCTGTTCCCGCGGCTGGCCGCGGTGGTCCACCACGCCGGGGCCGGCACCTCGGCCGCCGCGCTGCGCGCCGGCGTGCCCGCGGTCACCGTGCCGGTGACCGCCGACCAGCCGTACTGGACGGGACGACTCGCCGCCCTGGGCGCGGCGAGTCGTCCCGATCCCCTTCCGCTCGCTCACCGCCGAACGGCTCGCCGAAGCGCTCGGCCGAGCGGTGCGGGACCAGCCATACACCGAGCCGCCGCGCGAGCCGCCCGGCACATGGCGGGCGAGGACGGATCAGGCCGGACCCTCAAGGTGATCCAGCAGCTGACCAACGGCTGATGCGCAGCCCGCCGGGGATTGCAGGACAGCCCTTAGTTCCTCAGCCACATCCGGTAGCTCTCACGGTCGAAGCCGGGCGTCCCGCCCCGGCTCCGCCTGGTGGACAGGAACTCCCGGAACACCTGTGCGGAGCGCGGGTTCTGGCTGCACTGCCACACGCCGTGCGGGCAGTAGTCGGTGATGCTGTGGTAGAGCGGCTTGTGCTCGGCGATCCATGTCAGCATGTCCCGCATGTACTCCGGATTGTCGCCGTTGCGGAACAGGCCCCATTCGGGGTACGAGACCGGCTTGCCGTGCGCCTCCGCGAAGTCGACCTGCTGCTGGAGTCCGTAGGGCTGGTTGACCTGCTCGTCGAAGGAATGGCCGGGCGGCTGGTCGTAGGTGTCCATGCCGACGATGTCGACCACGTCGTCACCCGGGTAGCACCGGGTCCAGGCGATCGCGTCGCCGCCGCGGTTGGGTGCGAAGTCGAATTGGAACCACTGTCCCTCCACAGAGCGCATGGCGGCAACGATGCGCCGCCAGTACTTCTTCCAGTTCTCGGGGCCGGGCCGGCAGCGGTGGGTGTAGTTGAAGCCGTTCATCTCCCAGCCGAGCACGATCACCGTGTCCTGCAGCCCGAGACCGACCAGACGCTCGGCCAGCCGCCGGAAGTGGCGGTCGAACGCACCCTGCGCGCCGGAGCGGAGCAGCTCGGCGACCCGGCCGTCGGGGACACCGGCCTCGTTGCGCTCCAGCATGGGCACGTTCAGGACGAACAGCCGATCGGGTCTCGCGTTGCGCCACCGTGCCCAGCTGTCCAGGGAATCCGGCGCCCCCTCGATGTTCGCCCAGGTGTCCCCGGGCAGGTACGTGTGCCCGGCGCGCAGCTCGGTACCGAGCCAGCGCGAGAGTTCCTGCATCCTCTCGACGCCGGACGAGTCGTAGTGGAGGTAGGCGCCCACTGCGACCTCGCTCCCGGCATCGCTGCCGGAATCCTGGTGTGGGGGCGTGGCGAGGGCGCCCCCGGTGACGAGCAGGCCGACAGCGACCACACTCGCGCACGCGCCCGCCAGCCAGCGGCCTCGATGGGACATGACGCCTCCACACGCTTCGCGAATCGATCCGTCTAGCTGTGACGTTAGGCATCCCATCTGATTCGTGGGCTGTCCGGTGTCCCGATGCTGGGCCATTCGCGGCAGCCGACTGCCCTCGCTTGCTCCGGCCGGGTGAAGGCCGCCGCCCCCATGCGCGTGTCGGCGGCTCGTCTTTCCGCGCGATGGCCTACGGAACGTTCGTCGTGGTCTCGCACCGGACGGCGACATCGGTTCCCGCTGTGCCGTCGCAGCTGTCCGGCGCGTCGTCACCGCCGTCGAGGACGTCGTCGCCGCCCACCGTCTCGGGGACGGGCGCGGCCTGCTGTCGGGGCGCCACATCGGCAGCACTGGACCGGACGGGGCGTTGTCTGCGGCTGCCGTCGCCGTGCGCGGCATGTCCGGAGTTGCTGTCCCCGATGAGGGTGTCGGTGCCGGGGCCGCCCAGGAGCACGTCCCTCCCGTGGCCGGTGGCCGTGCCCTCGGCGGAGGAGTCGCCGGTGATGCTGTCGTTGCCGGGGCCCCCGTCCAGGGTGTCCGCGCCGCCGCCCGCGGCGTTGATGCCGCCGCGGCTGTCGCCGATCATGGCGTCGTCCCCCTCCTCGCCGAAGAGGATGTCGTTGCCGCCTCCCGACGCGCTGCCCCCGAAGGCCATGCTGTCGCCGCCCATGCGGTCGTCGCCCGGGCCGCCGAAGAGGAGGTCGTCGCCCGCGCCGTCGGCGGGAGCCCGGGTGGTGATCAGGTCGCCGCGGATGAGGTCCCCGCCTTCGCCGCCGTCGATCCGGTCGTCGCCCGGTCCGCCCGCGAGGGTGTCGTTCCCCGCGAGACCGCAGATCAGGTCGTTACCGCCGCGTCCGTTGATGACGTCGGCGGCCGCGGAGCCGACGATGACATCGTCCCCCTCGGTCCCGCTGACCGTGCCCGCTCCGGTGATGGTCGCCGCGCGCCCGAAGCAGGTCGTCGCGGGGATGTCGGCGGCCGCCGCCGGGAGGCCGAGCGAGAGCAGTGCGGCTGCCGCCAGCGAAGCGAGTTTTCGGCCAGGCATGGGGACCTCCGGTCGTCGAGCCAAGCGGCCGCCTTGAATTCCGTCGGGACCATAGGCGGCGAAGACCCCGTGTGCAATGACCTGCCTGGATATCGGCGTGCCCGGCCCTCGGTCGGCCCAGGGGTCTGCCGTCGCCGGGGTGGTCACGACGCCGTACGCAGGTGTCGCTGCTGACGGCGCCCGCGAAGGTCGACCCGGATGCCGCGGTTCCCTTCGATCCACGGCCCTTCCCCGCCCGCGACCGCGCTCTGAAAGGGGCACGAGTGGTTACCCGCAGTGAGATCCCGGGCCCCGGGCCGTGACACGCCCCATAGGAGCCACGTCACATACGAACCGTGGTAGTAGGTCCGGGAGCCCGAAACCGTGAACCGCTTCCCATCGCCCGGGATCCGTCCCCGCCCACCGGAGCGGCATCGGCCGCCGACTGCGAAGGTTCTTAGTAAGAAGGGTCGTTGCCAGGGCTGCCCGGGCCTGGCTAACTGGTTGATGTCGCCACGGCGGCAGGGGCAACCGCCTCCCGCCCGACGAACCCCTCTCCTTCGCGTGAGTGGCTCACGCATGCTCCGGCATGCCGCGACCTCCCTTGTCCCCTTCGGAAGGTTTCCTCCGTGTCCAACGCCGTCATCCGCCGCATCGCCGCTTCGAAGAAGACCCTCGCGGGTACCGTCGTCGCCC
>NZ_JBSGYT010000085.1:0-14760 GCF_053610645.1 Streptomyces sp. NPDC054883
CGCCGGCCGCCCCGGGGTGCGGCGGCCCGCCCCTTCACCTGGCGCACCCCCTGCGGATCTCCCCCAAGCGGAAGACGGTCGAGGCGTCCAGCGACCACTGGAGGCCCGTCACGTTCTGGCGGGTGACGGCGTACTGCTTGCCCTGCCAGAGCGGGAGGAGCGGGATCTCGTCGGCGACGATGTCCTGGAGCCGGGTGAAGTCGGTGTTGGCGGCGGTGCGGTCGGACTTCGCGGAGGTCGAGGGGATGATGGTCCCGCTGATCTCCTTGTTGTCGTAGTTGTTGTGCAGGACGTTGTCCGGACCGAAGAACGGCTGGGTGAAGTTGTCGGCGTCCGGGTAGTCGGGCACCCAGCCCTTGACGTAGACGCCGTACTTGCCGGCTTCGATGTCCTTCTCGTACTGCTCGAACTCGACGGACTTCACGTCGGCGTCGAAGAGGCCGCTGTCGTTGAGCTGCTTGGCGATGAGCTGCAGTTCCTGGTCGGTGGCCGGCCCGTAGCGGGTGGGCGTCGAGTACAGGGTGATCTTCACCTTGTTCGTGACGTTGGCGGCGCGCAGGACGCTCTTGGCCTTCTCCGGCTGGGGGCTGCCGCCGTAGCGGTCGAAGAAGGCGGTGTTGTGGGAGGCGATGCCGGCGGGGACGACCGAGTACAGGGAGGTGGCGGTGCCGTCGTAGACCTCCTTGATGATCGCTTCGCGGTCGACGAGGTAGGCGATGGCCTTGCGGATCGGCAGCTTTCCGGCGACCGGGTCGTTCATGTTGAAGACGAGGTGCTGGACTTCGGCGCCGGTGCCCTGGACGACCTCGACCTTCTGGTCGCCGGCCTTGTTGGCGAGGCTGGCGATGTCCTTGGCGGCGAGGCCGCGGAAGGCGAAGTCGACGTCGCCGCTTTCGAGGACCTTCTTGAGGGCGGCCTGGTCGTCGTTGAAGAACTTCATGGTCACGCCGGTGTTCTTCGGCTTGGCCTTGCCGCTGTAGGAGTCGTTGACCGAGAAGTTGGCGCTCTTGTCGCTGATGGAGTCCAGCTTGTAGACGCCGGAGCCGACGGCCTTGCCGTCGGTTCGGAGCTTGTCGGCCGGGTACTGGGTGTGGTCGACGATGGCGCCCGCGCCGGCGGCGATCTTGCTGGGGAAGGTCGCGTCGGAGGTCTTGAGGCGGAAGATGACGGTCTTCTCGTCGGGCGCCTCGATGCCGGCGATCGACGAGAGCATGACCGCCGGGCCGTTGGCGTCATTGATCTTCAGGGTGCGCTCGAAGGAGTACTTGACGTCCTTGGAGGTGAGGCTGTCGCCGTTGCTGAACTTCAGTCCGGCGCGCAGGACGCACTTGTAGACCTTGCTGTCGGCGCCTTCGAAGCCGCAGGTCTGGGCGGCGTCGGGTTCGGGGCTGGTGCCGCCCTTGGGGAAGGTCAGCAGCGACTGGAAGACGTTGTTGAACAGGAGCCAGGAGCCCGGGTCGTAGCCCGACGCGGGGTCGGTGGACTTCACCTTGTCGGATATTCCCATGACAACACCCTTGCCGCTGCCTGCGGCCGAGCCATCCTGCGAACCGCAACCGCTCAGCAGCGCGGCGGCGGTTGCGGCGCCGAGCGGGGCTGCCAACCACTGGTTACGTCTCATCACGCGAACGTCCTTCACAGTCGTACTGTCTCGTTGCGCCGGCCTGCGACACCCGCTGCCGGCTGGTGCCTTGCTCAGCCGCTGACGCCCCGGCCGAGTTCCCACAGCTGGAGGTCGGAGATGGCGTTGACCGACCATTCCGCCCCGGTGATCTCGTCGCGGGCGGCGACGTACTGCTTGCCCTGCCACAGCGGCAGGACGGGGACGTCGTCGGCGACGATGTCCTGCATCTCCGTGATCGCGGGCACGGCGACCGTGCGGTCGGCCGCGCGCCGGGAGTCGGGGATGAGCCTGGTGCGTACCGCGGCGTTGGCGTACGGAGTGCCCAGGAAGTTGTCCTGCTCCAGGAACGGGGCGAGGAAGTTGTCGGCGTCCGGGTAGTCGGGGAACCAGCCGAGCCCGTAGGCGGCGTAGTCGCCCTTCTTCTGCGCGGGGCGGTAGTCGGCCCAGTCGTTGCCCTGGACGGTGATGTCGAAGAGCTGGGTGGAGTTCAGCTGGGTCTTGAGTTCCTCGAACTCGGCGGCGGTGCCGTCACCGTAGTGGTCGGTGGTGTAGTTGAGGGTCAGCTTGACCGGGGTCTTGATCCCGGCGTTCTTCAGCAGGTCGGCGGCCTTGGCGGTGTTCGCCTCGCCGTACTTGCTGAAGAAGGAGTTCACGTGTCCCGTGACGCTGGTGGGGACCAGCGAGTACAGGGGCTGTGCGGCCTTGCCGTAGACCTTGGATATCAGGGCGTTGCGGTCGACGGCGGCGGCGAGGGCCTGGCGGACGGCCTTGTCCTTGACGACGGGGGCTTCGGTGTTGAAGCCGAGGTAGCGGATCTCCAGGCCGGGCAGCGGGACCAGCTTGACCGACTTGGGCGGCTTCGCGGAGAACTCGGCGATCTGGGCGGGCGACAGGGTGCGGGAGACGACCTGGACGGCTCCGTCGCGCAGGGCCTTGCCCATGCTGTCGGAGTCGGCGAAGGGGCGCAGTTCGACCTTGTCGTTCTGGAGCTTGATGTCGCCCTGGTAGTGCGGGTTCTTGGTGAAGACGGCGCGGACGAGCTGGTTGCCCTTGACTTCGGCCTTCATCGTGTACGGGCCGGAGCCGTCGACGGCGAAGCCGGCGCGCAGCTTCTTGGCGTCGTAGTCCTTGGCGCTGACGATGCCGGCGGCAGGCGTGGAGAGCTTGTACGGGAAGGTCGCGTCGGCGGTCTTGAGGTGGAAGACGACGGTGTCGGCGCCCTTGGCCTCGACGGTGTCGATGGTGGACAGCAGCGAGGAGGGGCCGTTCTCCGCCTTGATGGCGAGGACGCGGTCGATGGAGAACTTGACGTCCTTGGCGGTGAGCGGGTCACCGCCGGCGAAGGTGAGTCCGGGGCGCAGGGTGCAGCGGTAGCTCTCGTTGCCGGAGTCGGTGAAGCGGCAGTCGGAGGCTGCTTCGGGGACGGGCCGGCCGCCGCCGCGGGGGGTGTGCATCAGCGTCTGGACGGTCTGGCGCAGGACGTTCCAGGCGCCGGCGTCGTAGGCGTAGGCGGGGTCGAAGGGGGCGGGGGCGTAGTCGGCGGCTTCGAACCGGTCGGTGGTACCGACGACGATCGCCCCGGTTCCCGCTCCTCCTCCGCTCGCGCTGCCGCATGCGGACAGCGCGGGGGTGAGCAGGCCTATCGCGGCCGTCAGCACCATGGTCTTGCGGTTCATGCTGGAAGTACTCCCTCACCCGGCACTTGCTCAAAGCGGCGTAGAGGGCACCATGCGGCGGTCGCCCGTTCAGGGCGGAACGATCGGGCCGGTGTGTGACGATCGGTCCACGCCGTACCGGCACAGGGGTGTGTCTCCGGTAAGGCTGAGGTGCGGCGCAGTGCCCGGCGTCGACATTAGTGGCCTGGGACGGGATGGCTGGAACTGGCAGGAGTTGGGGCGTAACCGGACGGTCATGGGCGCGGACTGACCGTTCGTCCCAGAGTGGGCGCAGAGCGGGTCAGGAGCTGATCAATGCGGACACAAGGGAACGGTTCACGGCGTGCGGGAGGGCCCGGGACGGTTCCCTCGGGTGACCAAGCTCACCCCGCGGCAACTGCCAGCATGGGGATGGAATTTCGGCCTCCGCGGCGCCCGGCGGAAGATCCTCTCGCCGCTGCCCGGCAGCGCACCCGTTCTGTTCGGTACGCAGCGTGCGTGTTCAGTTCATCGGAGTGATGAGCGAGCGCAGGAACGCCAGGTCCACTTCTTCCAGGGAGCGCACGATCGTGCGGCCGGGGGCGGCGGGGATCAGGCCGACGGAGGGCACGGCGACGACCCGGCAGCCGGCGGCCTCGGCGGCCGCGACGCCGGTGGCGGTGTCCTCGATCACGGCGCAGCGCGAGGGGTGCGCGCCGAGGGCCTGGGCGGCGAGGAGGTACGGGTCGGGGTGGGGCTTGGTCCGGGGCACTTCGTCGCCGGCGACCGTCATGGTGAAGCGGTCGCGGCCGAGGGTGAGCAGGACCTGGTCGATGACCCGGCGGTGGGAGGCGGAGACGAGGGCGGTGGGCACGTTGTGCCGGGCCAGCTCGGCGAGCAGCCGCTCGGCGCCGGGCATCAGGGGCACCTGGTCGGCGATGCGGGCCTCGAACCGTTCGTTGAGGAGCACGCTGAGCTCGGCGAGGCCGATGGCGGCTCCGGTGGACTCGATCAGGAAGGCGGCGCTGCGGCTCATGGGGCCGCCGACGACGATGTCGCGCCAGGTCTCCTCCAGCCGGTGGCCGAGCTCGCGGAAGATCTCCTCTTCGATCTCCCACCAGAACCCCTCGGTGTCGACGAGGGTGCCGTCCATGTCCAGCAGTACCGCCTGCAGGGCCGAACCGTCGGTCGTACGGGTGACGGCGGCTGGAACGGTGCTGGTCATGCGCACACACCTCTCACGGGGGACGAGAAGGCCGGTCACCTCGCTCCTCGGGGCGTGCCCGGGGGAACAGGTGACCGGCCTGTATGGGACCGACCAGTGTACGCCGCTCTGCGTCAGCGTGCGTTGAAATACTTCGCTTCGGGGTGGTGAATCACGATGGCGTCGGTCGACTGCTCCGGGTGGAGCTGGAACTCCTCCGAGAGGTGGACGCCGATCCGCTCCGGCTGGAGCATGTCGGCGATCTTGGCCCGGTCCTCCAGGTCGGGGCAGGCGCCGTAGCCGAGCGAGAAGCGGGCGCCGCGGTACTTGAGGGCGAACATGTCCTCGACCTCGGCCGGGTCCTCGCCGCCGAAGCCGAGTTCGGCGCGGACGCGGGCGTGCCAGTACTCGGCGAGGGCCTCGGCGAGCTGGACGGACAGGCCGTGCAGCTCCAGGTACTCGCGGTAGGAGTCGGACTCGAACAGCTTGGCGGTGGCCTCGCCGATCTTCGAGCCGACGGTGACCACCTGGAGGCCGACGACGTCGGTCTCGCCGGACTCTTCCGGGCGGAAGAAGTCGGCGAGGCACAGGCGCCGGCCGCGGCGCTGGCGCGGGAAGGTGAAGCGGGTCCGCTCGTTGCCCTGTTCGTCCAGGATGATCAGGTCGTCGCCCTTGGAGACGCAGGGGAAGTAGCCGTAGACGACGGCCGCTTCGAGCAGGTTCTCGGTGTGCAGCTTCTCCAGGAGGCCGCGCAGCCGCGGCCGGCCCTCGGACTCCACGAGCTCCTCGTACGTCGCACCGCCGGCGCGGGCCTGCTTGAGGCCCCACTGGCCCTTGAAGAGGGCGCCCTCGTCCAGCCAGGAGGCGTAGTCCTTGAGCGGGATGCCCTTGACGACGCGGGTACCCCAGAACGGCGGGGTGGGGACCGGGTTGTCGACGGCCACGTCCGAGCGGCCGCCGGGCTCCTCGGGCTCCTCGACCTGGAGCACCGGGGTGTCCCGCTTGGCGACGCGGCGCTGCTTGAGGGGCGGGAGTTCGGCGCCGGGGACGCCGCGCTTGACGGCGATGAGGGCGTCCATGAGGCGCAGGCCCTCGAAGGCGTCGCGGGCGTAGCGGACTTCGCCCTCGTAGATCTCGTGGAGGTCCTGTTCGACGTAGGCGCGGGTCAGGGCGGCGCCTCCCAGGATGACCGGGTAGTCGGCCGCCAGCTTGCGCTGGTTGAGCTCCTCCAGGTTCTCCTTCATGATCACGGTCGACTTCACGAGGAGGCCGGACATGCCGATCACGTCGGCCCGGTGTTCCTGGGCGGCTTCCAGGATCGCGGAGACGGGCTGCTTGATGCCGATGTTGACGACGTTGTAGCCGTTGTTGGTCAAGATGATGTCGACGAGGTTCTTGCCGATGTCGTGGACGTCGCCGCGGACGGTGGCCAGCACGATCGTGCCCTTGCCCTCGTCGTCGGTCTTCTCCATGTGCGGTTCGAGGTAGGCGACCGCCGTCTTCATCACCTCGGCCGACTGGAGGACGAAGGGCAGCTGCATCTGACCGGAGCCGAACAGCTCGCCGACGACCTTCATGCCCTCCAGCAGGGTGTCGTTGACGATGTCCAGGGCCGGGCGGGTCAGGAGCGCCTCGTCGAGGTCGGCCTCCAGGCCGTTCTTCTCCCCGTCGATGATGCGGCGCTGGAGCCGCTCGTCCAGCGGCAGCGCGAGCAGCTCCTCGGCGCGGCCGTCCTTCATCGACTTGGTGTTGACGCCCTCGAAGAGCGCCATCAGCTTCTGGAGCGGGTCGTAGTCCTCGGCGCGCCGGTCGTAGATCAGGTCCAGGGCCGTCTGCACCTGCTCGTCGTCGAAGCGGGCGATCGGCAGGATCTTCGAGGCGTGGACGATCGCCGAGTCGAGGCCCGCCTTGACGCACTCGTCCAGGAAGACGGAGTTCAGCAGGACGCGGGCGGCCGGGTTGAGGCCGAAGGAGATGTTGGACAGGCCCAGCGTGGTCTGGACGTCGGGGTGGCGCCGCTTGAGTTCGCGGATCGCCTCGATGGTGGCGATGCCGTCCTTGCGGGACTCCTCCTGGCCCGTGCAGATGGTGAAGGTGAGGGTGTCGATGAGGATGTCCGACTCGTGGATGCCCCAGTTGCCGGTCAGGTCGGTGATCAGCCGCTCGGCGATGGCCACCTTGTGCTCGACGGTACGGGCCTGGCCCTCCTCGTCGATGGTCAGCGCGATCAGCGCCGCGCCGTGCTCGCGCGCCAGGGCGGTCACCTTCGCGAAGCGGGACTCCGGGCCGTCGCCGTCCTCGTAGTTCACCGAGTTGATGACCGCGCGGCCGCCGAGCTTCTCCAGACCCGCCCGGATGACGGGAACCTCGGTGGAGTCCAGGACGATCGGCAGCGTGGACGCCGTCGCGAAGCGGCCGGCCAGCTCCTTCATGTCGGCCACGCCGTCCCGGCCCACGTAGTCCACGCACAGGTCGAGCATGTGCGCGCCTTCGCGGATCTGGTCGCGGGCCATCTCCACGCAGTCGTCCCAGCGGGCTTCCAGCATCGCCTCGCGGAACTTCTTCGAGCCGTTGGCGTTGGTCCGCTCGCCGATCGCCATGTACGAGGTGTCCTGGCGGAACGGCACCGTCTGGTACAGCGACGAGGCACCCGGCTCCGGCTGCGGCCGGCGTGCCGCCGGGGTCAGGTCGCGGACCCGCTCCACCACCTGGCGCAGGTGCTCGGGGGTGGTGCCGCAGCAGCCGCCGACCAGGGAGAGGCCGTACTCGCGGACGAAGGTCTCCTGCGCGTCGGCGAGCTCGGGGGCCGACAGGGGGTAGTGCGCGCCGTCCTTGCCGAGCACCGGCAGGCCCGCGTTCGGCATGCAGGACAGCGGGATCCGCGCGTTGCGGGCCAGGTAGCGCAGGTGCTCGCTCATCTCGGCCGGGCCGGTCGCGCAGTTCAGGCCGATCATGTCGATGCCCAGGGGCTCCAGCGCCGTCAGGGCCGCGCCGATCTCGGAGCCCAGCAGCATGGTGCCGGTCGTCTCGACGGTGACGGAACAGATCAGCGGCACGGAGACGCCGAGCGCCTCCATCGCGCGCCGCGCGCCGATGAGGGAGGACTTGGTCTGGAGCAGGTCCTGGGTGGTCTCCACCAGCAGGGCGTCCGCGCCGCCGGCGATCAGGCCCTCGGCGTTGATCTGGTAGGCGTCGCGGATCGTCGCGTAGTCGATGTGGCCGAGCGTCGGCAGCTTGGTGCCCGGGCCCATCGAGCCCAGCACCCAGCGCTGCTGCCCGGTGGACGCGGTGAACTCGTCCGCGACCTCGCGGGCGATCCGGGCGCCGGACTGCGACAGCTCGAAGTTGCGATCGGGGATGTCGTACTCCGCCAGCGCGGCGAAGTTGGCGCCGAACGTGTTGGTCTCCACGCAGTCCACGCCGGCCGCGAAGTACTCCCGGTGGACGTTCGCCACGATGTCGGGGCGGGTCACGTTCAGGACCTCGTTGCAGCCTTCCAGCTGCTGGAAGTCCTCCATCGTCGGGTCCTGCGCCTGGAGCATGGTTCCCATGGCCCCGTCGGCGACGACCACGCGGGTGGCGAGCGCCTCTCGGAGGGCATCGGCCCGGGTCTGGGTGTCTGCGGGCGGGTTCGGCAACGAGGCCATGGTCAAGCTCCCTGGGGTGCGACGGCTGTCGGCTTTGCGTCCTCCCTGCGTCAAGGGCGCACGCGGTCAGGGTAACCGTGTGCACCCGGACCCGGTGGGGCTGTCCCACGTGGCGGACTGCATTCTTTGGCCTGGCTCCACCGGGGCTCAAGGGGTCCGGCTCGGCACGCGGGTGTCCCGAAGAGTTCCCCGAGCATGCACAAGGTCGACATCGGCCGATAGTGTTCAGCATTGTCGAACTACGTCAGCAGGAGGCTGCACGATGGCACGGAACATCCAGTCGCTCGAACGAGCCGCTGCGATGCTGCGGCTCCTGGCGGGCGGCGAGCGCCGGCTGGGCCTGTCGGACGTGGCCGGTGCGCTGGGGCTGGCCAAGGGGACCGCGCACGGCATCCTGCGCACCCTCCAGGCCGAGGGTTTCGTGGAGCAGGACCCGGCTTCCGGCCGCTATCAGCTCGGCGCCGAGCTGCTGCGCCTGGGCAACAGCTATCTGGACGTGCACGAGCTGCGGGCCCGGGCGCTGGTGTGGACGGATGACCTGGCGCGGGCGAGCGGCGAGAGCGTGTACGTGGGGGTGCTCCACAAGAGCGGGGTGCTGATCATGCACCACGTGTTCCGGCCGGACGACAGCCGCCAGGTGCTGGAGGTGGGCGCCATGCAGCCGCTGCACTCCACGGCCCTGGGCAAGGTGCTGTCGGCGTACGACCCGGTGGCCCACACGCAGGCGGTCGAGGTGGAGCGGGAGGCGTTCACGGCCCGCACGGTCACGGACGCCGCCGGCTTCGAGGAGATCCTGGACCTGACCCGGGCCCGCGGCTGGGCCTGCGACGTCGAGGAGACGTGGGAGGGCCTCGCCTCGGTGGCCGCCCCCATCCACGACCGGCGCAGGATGCCGGTCGGCGCGGTGGCGGTCGCGGGGGCCGTGGAGCGGGTCTGCGGGGAGGGCGGGGAGCCGCGGGCGAGCCTGATCGCGTCGGTACGGGACTGTGCGCGGTCGGTTTCGCGCGATCTCGGCGCGGGCCGGTTCTGACCTTGCTTTGTGTGCACCCAGGGCGGCATCGGCCGCCATCTGGGTGTATTTGGCGATTTCTGGCCCACTAGTTGGCTGGATTTGGTCGATCACACCGGGCGGTAACGATCCGGATCTGTGACCTGTCCAGCCCTTGACGCATTCTTCACCCGGGCGGAAAACTGCCGTTCATCGGTCGGCATTGTCGAACACCTACCGGCAATACGCGTTAGGGTATGGCGAGGCCAAGGACCGGTGCAGCACTCACCGAGTGCGGTGGGCCACCGGAGGGACCCGGTGGTCCGCCCACCCCCTGGACGTAAGACAAAGGAGTCGCGGGTGTCCAGCTCCGACATCTTCATCGGCGAGACCATCGGTACCGCCCTGCTCACCCTGCTCGGCGGCGGTGTCTGCGCCGCCGTCACGCTCAAGAGCTCCAAGGCCCGCAACGCGGGATGGCTCGCGATCACCTTCGGCTGGGGTTTCGCCGTCCTGATCGCCGCGTACGTGTCCGCGCCCCTCTCCGGCGCACACCTCAACCCCGCGGTCACCGTCGGCATAGCCGTCAAGACCGGCGAGTGGGGCGACGTGCCGGTCTACCTCGCGGGCCAGCTGCTCGGCGCCATGATCGGCGCCGTCCTGATGTGGGCCACTTACTACGGACAGTTCCTGGCGCACCTGGCGGACCCGGAGCACATCCGTGACGCCAAGCTCGGCCCCGAGGACCCGCACCCGCACGACGTGGCCGGCCCGGTGCTCGGGATCTTCTCCACCGGACCCGAGATCCGCAACGTCGTCCAGAACCTCCTCACCGAGATCATCGGCACCGCCGTCCTGATCCTGGCGATCCTCACCCAGGGCCTCCAGGACGACGGCAAGGGTCTCGGCGTCATCGGCGTCCTGATCACCTCCTTCGTGGTCGTCGGCATCGGCCTCTCCCTCGGCGGCCCGACCGGCTACGCCATCAACCCGGTGCGCGACCTCGGCCCCCGCATCGTGCACGCCCTGCTGCCGCTGCCCAACAAGGGCGGCTCGGACTGGGGATACTCCTGGATCCCGGTCGTCGGCCCGCTCGTCGGTGCCGTCGTCGCCGGTGGTCTGTACAACATCGCGTTCGTCTGATCAGCATCGGCACGTATCGCAAGATCCGCACCGCCCCCTGATTCCGCCAACCAGAGCCGCCAGGAGCAGCCACCATGACCAGCAGCACCGGCCCCTTCATCGCCGCGATCGACCAGGGCACCACGTCCTCCCGCTGCATCGTCTTCGACCGCGACGGCCGCATCGTCGCCGTCGACCAGAAGGAGCACGAGCAGATCTTCCCGAAGCCGGGCTGGGTCGAGCACGACGCCACCGAGATCTGGACCAACGTCCAGGAGGTCGTCGCCGGGGCCATCACCAAGGCGGCCCAGGACATTCCGGGCTTCACCGCGGCCGACGTCAAGGCCGTCGGCATCACCAACCAGCGCGAGACCACGCTCCTGTGGGACAAGAACACCGGCGAGCCGGTGCACAACGCGCTGGTCTGGCAGGACACCCGCACCGACACCCTGTGCAAGGAACTCGGCCGCAACGTCGGCCAGGACCGCTTCCGCCGCGAGACCGGCCTGCCGCTCGCCTCGTACTTCGCGGGTCCCAAGGTCCGCTGGCTGCTCGACAACGTCGAGGGCCTGCGCGAGCGCGCCGAGGCCGGTGACATCCTCTTCGGCACCATGGACTCCTGGGTCATCTGGAACCTGACCGGCGGCGTCCAGGGCGGAGTGCACGTCACCGACGTCACCAACGCCTCGCGCACCATGCTGATGAACCTCCACACGCGGCAGTGGGACGAGCGCATCGCCGAGTCCATGGAGGTCCCGCTCAACGTCCTCCCCGAGATCCGGTCCTCCGCCGAGGTCTACGGCCACGTCAAGGAAGGCGTGCTCGCCGGTGTCCCGGTCGCCTCGGCGCTCGGTGACCAGCAGGCCGCCCTGTTCGGCCAGACCTGCTTCTCCGAGGGCGAGGCGAAGTCCACGTACGGCACCGGCACGTTCATGCTGATGAACACCGGCGACAAGATCATCAACTCCTACAGCGGCCTGCTGACCACGGTCGGCTACCAGATCGGCGACGAGAAGCCGGTCTACGCCCTGGAGGGCTCCATCGCCGTCACCGGCTCGCTCGTCCAGTGGATGCGCGACCAGATGGGCCTGATCAAGTCGGCCGCCGAGATCGAGACGCTGGCCTCCTCCGTCGAGGACAACGGCGGCGCCTACTTCGTGCCCGCCTTCTCCGGCCTCTTCGCCCCGTACTGGCGCTCCGACGCCCGCGGTGTGATCGCCGGCCTCACCCGGTACGTCACCAAGGCGCACATCGCCCGTGCCGTGCTGGAGGCCACCGCCTGGCAGACCCGCGAGATCACCGACGCCATGACCAAGGACTCGGGCGTCGAGCTCGCGGCCCTCAAGGTCGACGGCGGCATGACCTCCAACAACCTGCTGATGCAGACCCTCTCGGACTTCCTGGACGCCCCCGTGGTGCGCCCGATGGTCGCCGAGACGACCTGCCTCGGCGCCGCCTACGCCGCCGGCCTGGCCGTCGGCTTCTGGCCCGACACCGACGCCCTGCGCGCCAACTGGCGCCGCGCGGCGGAGTGGACCCCGCGGATGCCCGCCGAGCAGCGGGACCGCGAGTACAAGAACTGGCTCAAGGCCGTCGAGCGGTCCATGGGCTGGATCGACGACGAAGACGCCAGCTGACGCTTCAGCTGAGTCAATCGACGAGGAGCTAAGAGATATGAGCACCCTGCAGAGCGTTCCCGCACTGGGTTCGCACCCGACCGCCGGCTCGAACGCGAGCCGCGCCGAGACCCGTGAGCAGCTGGCGAAGGCCACGTACGACCTGCTGGTCATCGGCGGTGGAATCCTGGGCACGTCCGTGGCCTGGCACGCCGCGCAGTCGGGTCTGCGGGTTGCCATGGTGGACGCCGGCGACTTCGCCGGCGCCACCTCCTCGGCCTCCTCCAAGCTGGTCCACGGCGGTCTGCGCTACCTGCAGACCGGCGCGGTCAGGCTGGTCGCGGAGAACCACCACGAGCGCCGGGTACTGGCCAAGGACGTGGCCCCGCACTTGGTCAACCCGCTCACCTTCTACCTGCCGGTCTACAAGGGCGGCCCGGTCGGCGCCGCGAAGCTGGGCGCGGGCGTCTTCGCGTACTCCGCCCTGTCGGCCTTCGGCGACGGCATCGGCAAGGTGATATCCCCGGCCCGTGCCGTTGCCGACAACCCCGGTCTGAAGACCGACAACCTCAAGGCCGTCGCGGTTTACTACGACCACCAGATGAACGACTCCCGGGTCGCCGTGATGACGGTCCGCGCGGCCGTCGAGTCGGGCGCGGTCGTCCTGAACCACGCCGAGGTCACCGGCCTGCGCATGACGCGCGGCCGGGTCAGCGGTGCCGAGCTCAAGGACCGCCTGGACGGCACCGAGTTCGGGGTCGACGCGCGCGTCGTGCTCAACGCCACCGGCCCGTGGGTGGACCACCTGCGGCGCATGGAAGACAAGCACGCGATGCCGTCGATCCGCCTTTCCAAGGGCGCGCACATCGTGATGAAGCGCAAGTCGCCGTGGAAGGCCGCCATGGCCACCCCGATCGACAAGTACCGCATCACCTTCGCCCTGCCGTGGGAGGACCAGCTGCTGCTCGGCACCACCGACGAGGTGTACGAGGGCGACCCGGCGGACGTGCGTGCCACCGAGGCCGACATCCAGCAGATCCTGGACGAGGCGGCCTTCTCGGTGAAGGACGCCGACCTGGACCGCTCGCTGATGACGTACGCCTTCGCGGGCCTGCGGGTGCTGCCCGGCGGCCCCGGCGGGGTCGAGAAGGCCAAGCGCGAGACGGTCGTCTCCGAGAGCGCTGGCGGCATGCTGTCGGTGGCCGGCGGCAAGTGGACGACGTACCGCCACATCGGCCGGGTGGTCATGGACAAGCTGGCGAAGCTGCCGGGCAGCCCGCTGACCGAGGACATGGAGCCGGTGAAGTCCCTGGTGCGCCGGGTCCCGCTGCCCGGTGTCGCCAACCCGAACGCGGTCGCGCACCGGCTGCTGGTGGACCGGGAGCCCGGGACCCGGATGGACCCGCTGACCGCCCGGCACCTGGCCTCGCACTACGGCTCGCTGGCCTTCGACATCGCCCGTCTGGCGAACGAGGACCCGGCGCTGGCCGAGCGGATCCACCCGGACGGGCCGGAGATCTGGGCGCAGGTCGCGTACGCCCGTGACAACGAGTGGGCCCAGACGGTCGACGACGTGCTGCGCCGGCGCACGACGGTGACCGTCCGCGGCCTGGACAGCGCCGAGGTCCGCGCCCGGGTCGAGGAGATGCTGGGCGGCAAGGCGTAGCACTCGTCGCAGTGGGGAAGAGGGGCGGTTCCGAGGGGAACCGCCCCTCCGTCGTGGGCTGTGGCTGGTGTCCCCTCAAGGCTTAGGCTGACCCACGTACGCAAGGGAACTTCGGAAGGAGACCTGGGTGATCGAGCTTGAGGGCGTGCCCGAGCTGATCGACCCGGTCATGGTGGCCGCGTTCGAGGGCTGGAACGACGCGGGTGACGCCGCCTCCGGTGCTGTCACGCACCTGGACCGGGAGTGGAAGGGCGAGGTCTTCGCGGCGCTGGACGCCGAGGACTACTACGACTTCCAGGTCAACCGGCCGACGGTGTGGCTGGAGAACGGGGTTCGGAAGATCACCTGGCCGACGACCAGGCTTTCGGTGGTCCGGATCGGCGGTGCGAAGCCGCGCGACCTGGTGCTGGTGCGCGGGATCGAACCGTCCATGCGCTGGCGCTCGTTCTGCAACGAGATCCTCGCCTTCGCGCACGAGCTGGGCGTGGAGATGGTGGTCATCCTGGGCGCGCTGCTGGGGGACACCCCGCACACCCGGCCGGTCCCGGTCAGCGGGGTGACGTCGGACGCCGACCTGGCGCGGACGATGGACCTGGAGGAGACGAAGTACGAGGGCCCGACCGGGATCGTGGGCGTGCTCCAGGAGGCCTGTACGCACGCGGGCGTCCCGGCGGTGTCGCTGTGGGCGGCGGTGCCGCACTACGTGTCGCAGCCGCCGAACCCGAAGGCGACGCTGGCGCTGCTGAACCGGCTGGAGGACCTGCTCGACATCCGGATCCCGCTGGGCGAACTGCCCGAGGACGCACGGGCGTGGCAGCTGGGCGTGGACCAACTGGCCGCCGAGGACAGCGAGGTGGCGGAGTACGTGCAGACGCTGGAGGAAGCGCGGGACACCGCCGACCTCCCCGAGGCGTCGGGGGACGCGATCGCCCGCGAGTTCGAGCGGTACCTGCGGCGGCGGGACCCTTCCGCGACCGCGGAGCCGGGGGACGGGTCTTACCTGCGGGACACCTCCAGCGGCCGCACGAAGCCCCGCCTGAGGCCGGACCCGGAGCCCCCGGAGGACCCCCCGGCGGCGACCCCGGAGGAGGACACGCCCCCGGAGGCGTGACCCGCCGCCAAAACCGGCCCCGCCGGGGACCGAGGCGCGGGGCGTGGGGCGGAGCCCCACAAAGTCCGGGCGCAGCCCGGGGCCGCTCGCGCGACGGCGCCGCGGCCGACGGAACGGACAACGCCGGACCGGCCGCGTGTGCGGCCGG
>NZ_JBSGYT010000086.1:0-14607 GCF_053610645.1 Streptomyces sp. NPDC054883
CGACCGGCTGTACTTCCTCTTCTGCGCACGGCAGCGGGCCCGGCGGTGCGCCGCCGGGCCCGCTCTCCCGGGGAAAGACTCTCCCGTTGCCCTCCTCTTCACCCCGTACCTGTGAAAGGCAGGCCACCGATCCCATGAGCCATGCCGCCCTGCTCGTCCTGGCCGACGGCCGTTTCCCCGCCGGTGGGCACGCCCACTCCGGCGGCGTGGAGGCCGCGGTCGCCTCGCACGGGGTCCACGACGCCGCAAGCCTGGAGGCTTTCTGCCGGGGCCGCCTGCACACCGCCGGGCTGACCGCGGCCGGCCTCGCCGCCGGGGCCGCCACCGGGTACGACCCGATGGCGTTGGACGAGGCCGCCGACGCCCGCACCCCCGTACCGGCACTGCGCCAGGTCGCCCGCAAGCTCGGCCGGCAGATGCTGCGCGCGGCCCGGGCCGCCTGGCCCTGCCCCGAGCTCGACCAGATCGCCCACCGCCTGCCGCAGGGCGCACACCAGCCCGTGGTCCTCGGCGTCGCCGCCCGCGCCGCCGGCCTGACCCCGTTGGACGCCGCCCAGTGCGCCGCCTACGAGAGCATCAGCGGCCCTGCGACGGCCGCGGTACGGCTGCTGAGCCTCAACCCGTTCGACGCGACCGCCCTGCTCGCCCGGCTCGCCGGCGAACTCGACGACGTCGCCCACGCCGCCGCCGAAGCGGCAGCACGGCTCGCCACCGACGGAATCGCAGTCCTGCCCGCCGCATCCTCGCCGCTCCTTGACATCACCGGTGAACAGCACGCCGCCTGGCCCATGCGCCTCTTCGCCTCCTGACCCCCCACACCGTTCGGAGAACGCCATGCACCTCGACCACGACACGATGCTGCCGCACCACCGCACCCCCAGCGCCGACGCACTGCGTCCCGACGGCAGCCGCCGCGCCCTGCGCATCGGCCTCGGCGGGCCCGTCGGATCAGGCAAGACCGCCACCGTCGCCGCACTGTGCCGCGCCCTGCGCGACCGGCTGTCCATCGCGGTCGTCACCAACGACATCTACACCCGCGAGGACGCCGAGTTCCTGCTCCGTGAAGCCGTACTGCCGCCGGAGCGCATTACCGCCGTCGAGACCGGCGCCTGCCCGCACACCGCGATCCGCGACGACATCTCCGCCAACCTCGAAGCCGTCGAACAACTGGAGGAGACACTGCCCACACTGGATCTGATCCTCATCGAGTCCGGCGGCGACAACCTCACCGCCACCTTCTCCAAGGGCCTCGTCGACCACCAGGTGTTCGTCATCGACGTCTCCAGCGGCGACGACATCCCCCGCAAGGGCGGCCCCGGCATCACCACCGCCGACCTCCTCGTCGTCAACAAGACCGACCTCGCTCCGTACGTCGGCGCGGACCTGGGCACCATGGCCGCCGACGCGAGCAAGCAGCGCGGATCCCTCCCCGTCGTCTTCACCAGCCTGGCCTCGGACGACGGCATCCAGCCGGTCGCCGAGTGGGTCAACGGCTGCCTGTCCGCTTGGCGTGCCGAGGCCGTCGTATGACAGCCACCGCACCACGTGCGCGCCCGGCGCCCACGGCGGAACACCGCACGCCGACGCCGGTGGTCAAAGGAGGGGAGACGGACAGCGGGCGGACGCACGAGGCACCCGCCGTCGTACGGAGGCCCGCAACGGACCCCGAGCTCTCGGGAGTCCAGGCCACCGCCGTCATCAGGGCCGTACACAACGGCTCCGTCACCACCGTCCCGCGCCTGCGCAGCAGTGGTCCCTTCCACCTGCACCGGACGCAACCCCGCAACGGGTGGGCCCGAGTCAGCGTAATCAGCGCCATGTGCGCACCGCTCGGCGGAGACCGTCTCGCGCTCGACGTCACCGCCGAGGAACACGCCAAGCTGGAGGTGTCCACGGCGGCCGCCACCATCGCGCTGCCCGGCGCCACCGCCGCCCCCGCCACTTACGACGTCCGCCTCGCCGTCGCCGACCACGCCATCCTGACCTGGCTGCCCAAACCCTTGATCAGCGTCCAGAACAGCACCCTCCACCAGACGTGCACCGTCGACCTCGCACCGACCGCCGCCGTCATCCTGCGCGAAGAGCAACTCCTCGGCCGCACCCCCGAGCCCCCCGGCCACCTCACCATGCGCCTGACCGTGCATCGAGGCGGCCGTCCCGTTCTCGACCAGCACACCGCCTACGGCGGGACGGCGCCGGCCTGGGACGGCCCCGCCGTGCTGGGCGGATACCGCGCCACTGGTCAACTCCTCGTCGTGGATCCCTACCTGGCCCCCGATCACCCACCGATCCTCATCGGCGACGATCCCGAGGCAGGCCACGCCGTTCTCACCCCGCTCGCCCAGCACCCCGCCTACCTGGCAACCGCCACCGCCCGCAGCCTCCACGACGTGAGCAAACTCCTGGACACGGCCCTCGAACACATCAAGGGCATGTAGCCGAGACCGACCTGAACAACAGGTCCTGCCCGTCCGTCACGCCCTCGTGGAGGGCGTGACGGACGAGTAGGAGCGACCGTAGAAGGTTCCACTGGGAACCGGACACTGGCTGCGGGCTGATCTTCGCGGGCGGCAACGGTCCGCTGCAGGCCAGGGGCATGGCGCGTGAGCTGGGGACCCACCCGCCTCACCTTCCCACATGACCCCGTGCTCCGCCGGGCTGCTCCGTGGCCTTGCAGAGAAGTCAGCCCTGTCTGTCCTCGTCGTCATCGAGTTCGACGGCGTCAGGGTCGCGCAGCGGACGCAGGTCGCCGCCCGCCGGAGTGGAGGCGGTGAAGCTGTAGCGGCCGAGCACAGCCAGCCTGACGCCAAAACGCCCCCGACGTCAGGAGATCCGAGACACATCGCCTAGTTGACCGCTGACTGCACCCGCCATCCGCCCGCGCTTCGAGAGCGGATGGCGGGATGTGGCCGGATGGCGTCCCCGACGCGTGTTAGCTGACTGCGGCTACATCTTCGACAAGTAGCGCCACATCCTCCGGGCCTGCTTCATCTCACCCAAGATTGCCCGTCGCGGTGCTCCGCACGGCTCAGGACCGGGCAAGACCCGCTGGGTCGTCGAGCAGACCTTCACCTGACTTCACCAGTTCAAACGTCTCCGCATCCGCGACGAGATACGCGCCGACCTCCACCGTGGTGGTATGCGCATCGCGGAAAGAACTCGTGACCGCCTCGCGCGCACACCTGGGTCCATCGGTGCGCGCGCCATCGCCTCCGGGTGCGCACCGGCGGTGCGGTGGCCTGGACGTGAGGCGCACCACCGGTGCGCACCGGTGCGGTCGGGAGTGCGCGAGATCGGCGGTGGACGCACGCCGCCGTGCATCGTGATCGCTGCTGCCATCGAGTGAGTAGGCCGGGTGCCGAGATATTCCGCTCCCCCACCGGCCGGCGCTCACTGGAGTGAGCCTCCGCCAACTTGAAACCGCAGGTCGAGGGGCTGGTGTACAGGCTTTCGGCATGGATCACCAGGCTCAATTTCGTCGTGCAGCGCTTGAGCTGGGCATCCCGGACGACGAGATCAGCAGGTTCAGCCAGCACCTCCGTTTGTCGATCGGGTTGAGCGGGGGTTCCGGTGGTGTTCCGGCCAGGCGGTTCGGTGCTTTGCCCCGGCTGCCGTTGGGCATGAACTGGCTGTCCGCCGGCAACAATCCGTTGCCGTTCATCTCTTCCAGGATCATCTGGACGACACCGGGAGGTACGCGCGAGTCGTCTATGTACAGGACGGCACCGATACCGCGGTCGCGGAATCGCCCCACTCCGAGTTCACCGGCAAGCAGTACGACGTCAGCGCCGCACTCCTCGCCGAGCTGCCCCCTTGGTTCGGGACTGACGAAGACGAGGACGAAGAATGGGACGATTTATCGCCTTTCCAGCAACAGTTGGCCTGTGACCTGGAGCGTGACGTCCCGCACCTGGACGAACTCTGCGCTCTCGCCTACGACCTCTGGCCTGGCGAAGGCCTCGCCAGCGCCTGCATCGGCGGGTACGCCGACGATGAGGTGATCACGAGCATTGCGGAGCAGGCCGCCGCGGCGCTCGAGAGGGCCGGAGAGATCGTCATCCCGGTGGCGAAGTGGTCTTCCCATGTGGAGAAGGAGAAGCACCGGCTGACGAGCGAATGGATGTCACTCGCCCGTTTTCCCGTGGCTGACGAGTACTACTACGGGAGTTTTACGATCCGCCACGACGACCTGGCCGCCGCTCGGCTGGACAAGGCGCTTCCCGTGACCAAGTTCAGCGAGTGGAACACCGAGCTCTTTCCGAACCGGCGGTGTGACCGCGAATCGGTGGACGAGGGTGTGGACCAAGATCACCCGCGCCTGTCAGGAGCAACACCGTTGCGTTTGGCTCCTGATCTGTACGTCAAGCCCTGCTGACTGAAACCGATGGCACCCTCCGCACCGAACAATGGCTACTGATCACCAACCTGCTCGACCCCATCCGTTTTCCGGCCGCCGAGCTCGTCAGTCTCCCTCACGCTGATGACGGTCCAATGCCGACTGGCTCTCATCGTCTGCGGCGCGGCAGATCATCAACCGCTGGTCCGGATCTTGGAGTGGCACGAGCACTTCGAAGTGCACGGCGATCACACCGGCGCCCGGATGCCGCATCACCTTGTGTCCGCGGCCGTTGCTCTTGATGTCTTGCTCGGCCCACAATCGTGCGAATTCCTCGCTATGGGTGGTGCATTCGATGATGAGGTCGGTCAATGCCTGGTCCTCCGGGTGCGCGGCCCACGCTGCGCGCAGGTGGGCGATTCCCTCCCGTACGACGCGTTCGCGGTCGACATAGAACTCGCGAATTTCCGGGTGTACCAGGCACAGCCACATCGCATTGCGCTGCGACGGCGGCAGGCTGTCGAAGTCCAGCAGCAGTCTCGCCATTTCTCCGTTCCAGGCCAGGATGTCGTAGCGGTGGTTCATCAGCATGGCCGGCAGCGGCGACAGGTCGGCGACCAGCCGGGCCAGCGGCGGCGCTGCGGTGGTGGCGGGCTTGTCGGCTTTGCGGGGGCGCTGCTGGGTCAGGTTGAAGAGGTAGGCGCGTTCGTCGGGGGCCAGGCGCAGCGCCCGGGACAGCGCTTCCACCACGTTCGCTGAGGGTCGCAGCCCGCGGGCCTGTTCCAGCCGCACGATGTAGTCGATGCTGACCCCGGCCAGTTCGGCGACCTCTTCGCGGCGCAGTCCCGGGGTCCGTCGGGCCTGCTGCCGCGACGGCAGGTTGAAATCGCGCGGGTCCAGGCGTTCGCGCCGGGTCCGCAGGAACGCGGCCAGCTCCTGTGTCATGTCCAGGGTGCGGGTCAACATGTTGGGTCCAACAGCCAGGGTAGGACTGGTGTTCCCAGGAACTTTTTTCCCTTATCCCCGGCTTGCGGCGGTCACAGACTTGTTCCCGACAACGGATCACAAGCACAGGAGGACACGATGTCGCTCACCCTCGACACCTACCGGCTGCTGGGCCGCTCCGGGCTGCGGGTCTCACCGCTGGCGCTGGGCGCGGCGACCTTCGGCACCGAGTGGGGCTGGGGCGCCGAGCAGGACGAGGCGCGTAAGCTGTTCGACCTTTACGTCGAGCGCGGCGGCAACTTCATCGACACCGCCAACACCTACACCAACGGCAGCTCCGAGCGCCTGCTGGGCGAGTTCACTCGCGACAACCGCGAAAGCCTGGTGCTGGCGACGAAATACACCACGCTGCGCCGGCCCGGCGACCCGAATTCCGGGGGCCCTCACCGCAAGAGCCTGTTCGCGTCGGTGGAAGCAAGTCTGCGACAGCTGAATACGGACCACATCGATCTGCTCTACCTGCACGTGTGGGACTTCACGACACCGGTCGAGGAGATCCTGCGCGGCATGGACGATCTGGTCCGGCAGGGCAAGGTCTTGTACGTGGCGATCTCCAATACCCCGGCCTGGCAGGTGTCGCGCATGCAGGCGATCGCCGACCTGCGCGGCTGGTCCCCGCTGGTCGCCCTGCAGATCGAATACAACCTGATCGAGCGTACCGGGGAACGTGACCTGATCCCCATGGCACGCGAGATGGGGTTGGGCGTAGTGCCGTACTCGCCACTGGCCGGCGGGGTGCTCACCGGTAAGTACAGCCGCGACGACCTGACCGCGACGAACACCGTGGTCGACGACGGCACCCGTAAGAACTTCAACATCACCAACGGCGGGCTCACCGAACGCAACCTGGACATCGCTGATGTCGTGAAGGAGGTCGCCACCGAGCTGGGCCACACAACCGCCCAGGTCGGGCTGGCCTGGACCCTGCAGAACCCGGATGTGACTTCATCGCTCATCGGCGCCCGCACCCTCGCGCAGCTGGTAGACAATCTGGGCGCCTTGGAGGTCGACTTCACGGCCTCCCAACTGGCCCGCCTCGATGGGGCCAGCGCGATCGGACTCGGCTTCCCGCACGACATGCTCGCCAGTGACAGGATGCGCGCGGTGACCCACGGCGACCTGAAGGTCGAAACCCGCCGCTGATACCCGATCAAGCCCCGGGCAGCGGCCTGTACGAGATGCTCGGCTTCCGCTTCGCCCCGCGCTTCCGGGACCTTTCGGACCAGCGGTTCTGGCGAGCCGACCTGCCCGAAGGCCACAGTGACGGCGGGGAGCCGGCCGACGGGTACGGGCCGCTGGATGCCGTGGCTTGCAACAAGGTCAACTCAACCGGATCACCACGCACTGGCCGGACATGCTCCGGGTCGCCGGGTCGCTCATCACCAAGCAGGTCCGCGCCTACGACCTGCTGCGGATGTTTGGCCGCGAGGGCTACCCCACCCCGCTGGGCGCCGCGTTCGCGGAGTACGGACGGATCGATGCTGACTTCCGCTCGTTGAGGTGAATCGTTGCGAAGTCCCTGATGGGTGTGGCTGAGTGCCTGTATCTGTGTGTGTGAGAGATATGCGGATGGGGGCGGCCTGACTCCTGCGGGACGTCAGCGGCGCGAGACGGCATGGATGCAAGCGGCCGAACTGTTCGAGCAGCAGATCGCGGTGGCGGAAGTCGCACGTCGGCAGCGGGTGAGTGTGAAGTCTGCTTATCAGTGGTACCAGTTGTGGCGGGATGGTGGCGTTGAGGCTCTGGCTTCCCGGGGGCCGAGTGGGTCACGGTGCCGCCTGTCGCCGCGGTGTCCCGAGAAGCTGGCGGGGTTCCTGGAGGAAGGTCCGGCCGCGCATGGCTGGGTGGAGGACCAGGTGTGGACCGCATCGAGGGTGGCGACCTTGATCGGCAGGAAGTTCCATGTCTCCTATAGCGTCTCGGGTGCCACCCGGTTGATGTACCTGCTCGGCTTCAGCCCACAAGTCCCTGCCCGACGGGTCGCCGAGCGCGATGAGCAGGCCGTGAGCTGTGGCGGGAGGCGACCTGGGCGGAGGTAAGAGGGTCCGGGCGGCATGCGGGGGCTATGTCTGCTTCGAGGACGAAGCCGGCTTCACCCGACGGTCGCCCCGGGGACGGACCTGGGGCCGGCGGGGCCGTACTCCGGTCGTGACGGTCAGCGGCCGGCGTTCGGGACGGCTGTCGGTGCCCGGGCTGATCGCGATGCGGCCGGGTTCGAGAACCCGGCTGTGTCACCGACTTCGTACCCACCCTGCAGGCAAGGGAACACGTCGCAGTATGAGCGAGCGGGACTTCATGGCACTCATCGACGGAACCCATCACCTGGTCAGGGCGCCGATCGTGCTGGTCTGGGACCGCCTGAACACCCACGTCTCCCGCAGGATGCGGGACCTCGTGGCCGAGCCCGAGTGGCTGACGGTGTTCCTGCTGGCCGCCTACTCACCCGACCTGAATCCCGTCGAAGGCGTGTGGGCCCACGTCAAACGCAGCCTCGCCAACCTCGCCGTCATGGCCCTCGACCGACTCGAAGCCCTGGTCCGTAACCGGCTCAAACGCCTTCAATACCGGCCGCATACCCTCGACGGCTTCATAGCCAGCACCGGCCTCACCCTCGACACCCCAGCCTCACCTTGAAACGCCGAAATCAATAAGACCATGCACCTGCTCGCCCTGGTCGACCCGATGGACGACACCTACCGGCGCCTGATGAACCGGCAGCTCACCGTCCAGGAGGTCCGCCACCGCCTCGCCCGCGCGATCTGCCACGGCGGCCGGGGCCAGATCCGCCAGGCGTACCGCGAGGGCCAGGAGGACCAGCCCGCCGCGCTCGGCTTGGTCCTCAACGCGGTGGTGCTGTGGAACATCCGCTACCTGGACGCCGCCGTCGCCCGGCTGCATGCCGAGGGCCACGACATCAAGGACGAGGACATCGCCCGCCTTTCCCCGCTCAAGGACCGGCACATCAACTTCCTGGGCCGTTACCTGTTCAATATCAAGCCCAGCGGCCCCGGCCAGGGCCTGCGCCCTTTCCGTGACCCCGACACCACCGAGGACGAGGAGGGCGAGGAGCACGACGAGGCCCTGGGCTGATCGGTCAACCGTCGAGTCTGGCTTGTCAGCTGTTCCCCGTGGGGCTGAGCCCGGAACTGTGGGCAAGTATCGCAAGCATCAGCGCTGAGTCCGCGTGGAGCGTGATGCGCACCGGTGTGAAGGTGGTGGCGTCCACCGGCGACTCCCCGGTGCCGGAATTGCGGGCGTAGCGCGGATGGGCGCCTCCGCTGATCTGCCAGCGTATGCGGTGACCGACTGCGAAGCGGTGGGCGGTGGAGCTCATCGGCACGGTGATCTGCGACGGCTCCTGCCCGTCCGTCCGTAGCCGGCCCAGCCCGTCGCAGATGTTGACGGAGCGGCCTTGTGTGTCCACGTCGCACAGGCGCGTGAAGACGTCGGCGTGGCCGGTGTCCGTGGTGATGCTCAGCCGTGCGGAGACCGGGCCGAGGATGTCCAGGGGCTCGGTCAGCGGCGGGCCGGTGAAGGTCAGTACGTCGTCCCGACTCTCCAGGGTGCTGTTGTCGCGAGGACCGGCCGTACGGGAGAGCAGCGGGCCGCCGAGAGAGGGGGTGGGGTCGCTCGGGTCGTAGCGGAACGACATCAGTGGTGCGGATTCCGTGGGAGCCTGCTGGGTGAGGTGCCCCTGCGCGGCGGGAAACCACGGGCTGACGACCGCGGCCGGCGGCCAGTCGTCGATGTCCCGCCAGTCGTTTTCGCCGCCGACGTGTACGCGCACCCTTGTGGGACGGAGGTCAGAGGGATCGGCGTACAGGTGCGCGCGGAGCCAGGCGAGGCTCTCGGCGAACACCTCGGGCCACCCCTGCTGCAGCGCGGACGTGTGGGTCCAGGGGCCGACGAGCAAGGCGGTCTCGCACCCGGCCCCACGTAGTCGGTGGTACTGCTCGAAAGTCTGGTCGCCCAGCGCATCGTGCCATCCGGTGATCAAACTGGTCGGCACCGTCAGCCGCTCCGCCGCCGCTGCCAACGACGCACCGCGCCAGTACACGTCCTCGGCATCCGGGTGCGACATCACGTCGTCGAGCCAGGGCACATCGCCCCCGAGGGCGGACACGTGCGCCCCGCGCAGCGGCTGCGCGGTGGTGACATCACCTAGGCGCCGCTGCAGACGCAGAGTCGCCTTCACGAACGGTGCCATCCCCTGGTGCTGGTACGTCATACCGACGCCGACGGCGAGAGCGTTCTCCAGGCGGAGAGCACCATGTGCGTGGAACAGGGCGTGAGGATCATGCAGCCCCACCTGCACCACCATCGCCTTCAGCTCCGGTGGCGGGTCCACGGCGAGGGCCCACTGCACGTATCCCAGGTAGCTGGGGCCGACGGTCCCCAGTGTTCCGTTGAACCAGGGCTGCTCGCGCAGCCAGGACACTGCGGCCTGGCCGTCGGCGGCTTCGTTGCGCCACAGGTCGAACTCGCCGCCGGAACCACCGGTGCCGCGGCAGCTCTGCAGCACCACGTGGAAGCCCTGTTCGGCGAAGAGCACGCCGTACATGGGGGACCACGGCAGGCCCCTGCCGTACGGCGAGCGCACCAAGAGGGTGGGGAAGTCGCCCTCGGCGCGTGGGAAGTAGTGGTCCGTGATCAGCGGGCTGCCGTCGGCCGCCGGCACCAGCAGCCCCGGCTCCCACCCGACATCGTGCCGCTTGGCCGGGAGGCCGCGCCAGGTCGCCCTCATGATCCGTGATGCCAGTGGCGGCTTACCGGGGGGCGGTGCCCAGGTCGGCCTCGTCGCAGGACCGTGCGTGCGTGCTGCCATCGTTCCCCTCCTCTTTATCCGTACTATGTACGAGAATAGACCATGCTTGGATGTGACCCTGCAAGGGGCCGCCTCAATCAACGGAGGGAGCGTGGACCATGCCGCGTGCAAAGAAGGCCGGCACCCCGGGCGTCGACCCTGAGCAGCTCTGGCTGAGCTCCGCCCAATCCCGTAGGGGCCGCAAGCCCTCGTACAGCCGAGAGGCGATCACGGCGGTAGCCGTCGCCCTGGCGGACGCGGAGGGGCTCGAAGCGGTCACCATGCGGAAAGTCGCCGCAGAGGTCGGAGCCGGCGCCATGTCGCTGTACAGCTACGCCCCCGACAAGGAGACGCTGCTGGAACTGATGGTCGACCACGTCAGCGGCGAACTGCCGACCGCGAACACGCCCACCGGCGACTGGCGTGCCGAGCTGAAAGCCATCGCCCACCTCCAGCGCGCCCACATGCTGCGACACCCCTGGCTTCCCGCCGCTCTGGCCAGCCGCCGCATCCCCGGCCCCAACACCCTGGCCTTCCTGGAACGCGCGCTTGCCGCCCTGCGGCCCACCGGGCTGGACGGTGCGGCGAAGCTGGAGGTCTTCGCCCAACTCACCGCATTCGTGGCCGGACACGTCGCCCATGAGATTGCGGGGGCCGCAGCCTTGCAGTCCCCCGACCGAGCCGCAGCCGAAGCCCGCTACCTCACCGCTGTCGCCGCGGACGGCCGCCACCCCGAACTCGCCGAAGCGCTCGCCGCCCCCGGACGCCCCCTCACGCCCGAAGCCACCTTCACCCGGTTCCTCAATCGCCTGATCGACGGCCTGGACACTGACTGATCCCGCTCCGCCGCACCGTGCCCGTTCTCACAAATGACCAGTTGCGAGAGTTCTACGAACGCCCCGGACTCGCTCACGAATCCGCAGGCCGCCATTCGCAGAACCCTCTCAAAACCCGGCATCGCGAAGAAACTCACGATCAAGACGGGCAAGAACGCGGGGCCACCCCTCGGTCGCCTCGCTGTACCGGGCGCTCGCCGAGGCCGAGGAGGACGTCATGTCGGATGACGCGCAGGTCATCGGCCCCCGCCGCCCGCTCCGCGCCCGCATCACCAGTCCCGGGAGCGGCACCGACCCAGAGCTGATGGAACGGCTCACCGCACAGGTCCTCGGCAGCGACACCGTGCTGGACACCCTGATCCGCCAGGCCCAGGGCGGCACCGACGACGTGGTGGCCAGCTGCTCGCGCAGTCCCGGAACGGAGACGACCAGAAATCCCCATGCCGTCCCACCGCTGGAAGGGCCCCGGCGTCCTCGCCGCCGCCGGACCCGGAGAACCGGGTCCCTTCGGCCCCTGGCTCGAACCCGCAGAGGACGAGACCGCTCACAAACCCAGCACACCCGAGCCCCGGCAGGAATAGGGAGGCGCACGCAGAGGGCCGGTGGCGCTGTTCAACCATGCGGTGACGAGGCTGAAGGCAGGCCCACGCTCGACGCCCTGTCTCGAATGGAGGGCGGTTCTCTTCGGGGCTGAATCGTTGGTCAGGCCGTAAGACGATCGTCGGCTGGCTTCGTTCGCTTCAACCGACAGCGTTTGTTCGTGGGTTCCGGCGGCGTTCAGTGATCACCCGCACTCTGGATGTGCATGGGAAATGACGGCAGCGTCACCTTCTCGGTGGGCCCCTCGCTGACTTGCTTCGGGGAACGGTGCCGCGGAACGTCAGTGCCTTGCGGTCGATACCAAGGGCGGATCAGCCGGCGCGACCGTCTCCGAGGTTGGGCACCGTTTGATCACCATCGGGGTCAGCTGTCAGGATCATCTGACGATGCGGCAGCCCGACGGGTTGGTCCGATAAACCAGGGGGAACGGGGAATGCAGTTGAGGTCCGGCATTGGTTCGAGGGCGGCGGTTCTGATGGCTCTGGCTGCCTTCGCTGCCGCCTGTGGAGGTGGCGGCTCCGATACCGTCGGGGAGAAGCCGCCGGCTACGGAGAAGTCGGCACCATCGGATAAGCCGAAGGGCGGCAAGGCGGACTTCGACACCGTGTTCAACACCGAGGACCGGATCCGGCAGGCGCTCCCCGACCCCGGGGCGATGAAGGGCTGGAAGCCGAAGACCGGCCGTGTGAACATCGAGGAACGGCCTGAGTCCGCGGCGGAGTGTGGTCCGGACACAGCGTGGGACTGCACCAGCATCGCAAACGGCTTGGCTGCATTCGAAGAGGTCGGCGAGACTGCCGCCTTCCACATCGACGCCTTCGCCGACAAGAAGGCCGCTGAGGCCGCGTGCCGCAAGGAGAAGGACTGGTCGGCTAAGTACACCAAGGCGGAGGTCCCGCCCGTCACCGGCGTCGAGAGCCACGCGTACTACCGCAACGCCGGCGGCTTGGACACCCTCTACCTCACCATGTGCCAGGGCACGGTCGTAGCCCAGGTATACCTTTATGGGGGAGGCAGCTCCCTGGACCCGGCCACCGTCCATTCCTTGGCCCAGCTCTTCGTCCCCCGTATCCAGAAGACTGCCGCAGCCTCCTGAACCACGCTGAAGGTGCGCGAGAGGATCGGCGTCCGCCGTCACGTGCTGGCGGCGGACACGAACAAGCGGACCTCTTGGAGCGATGTCTGAGTCGACCCGAGAGGATTTGCGCAGGGGCCAGTCAGCTGGCTGCAGCGTGCTCAGCACGTGCTCGGGTGCTGGCGAGGCGGTAGGAGTCGGTGCCGGTCTCGATGATGGTGACGTTGAAGGCGAGGCGGTCGACGATGGCCGCGCAGAGGCGGGGGTCGGTGAACGTCTTGGTCCAGCCGCCGAAGGACTCATCGGAGGCGATGGCCACGCTGTTCTTCTCCTCGCGCTCGGTGAGGACCTGGAAGAGGAGTCCGGCGCCGCGGCGGTCGAGTTCCATGTAGCCGAGCTCGTCGATACAGAGCAGATCGACACGGCCGTAGCGGGCGATCGTCTTGGAGAGCTGATTCTCGTCGGCGGCCTCGACGAGCTCGTTGACCAGCTTCGTCGCCAGCCCGTACCTGACCCGGTTGTCGGCCATGGCCGCCTCGGTTCCCAGGGCGATCAGCATGTGGGACTTGCCGGTCCCGGAGTCGCCGATGAGGCAGAGCGGCTGGCTCTTCTTGATCCATTCGCAGCTGGCGAGGCTGTGGATGGTGGCCGCGTCGATGTTGGAGTTCGCGTCGAAGTCGAAGGTCCGAAGGGACTTGTCCCGGGGGAAGCCGTCCGCCTTGATCCGGCGCTCGGAACGGCTCCGGGCCCGGTCGTCGCACTCGGCCATCAGGAGCTCGGCAAGGAAGCCGCGGTAGGTCATTTGGTCCTTCATCGCCCGGTCGGCGATGTCGGAGAACTCGTTGGTCGTAGTGGGTCACCGAGGGCAGCGGCCTGGTGTCCGGGGGAAGATGTGCGAGCCGCCACTCGTGCAGAAACGTCACGGTCGCCTCACCGGCGGCGCCGGCCGACGAAGGGTGCCCGGTGGGTTCGTCCTCGGCCTGGGCCACCTTGCGGGCCTCGAGAGCGACCGCGTCCGCGGTCAGGCGCCCGAAGAGCCATCGCGAGTCCGGTGACCAGGTGCTCGTGCGAGATGTGGCGGGCCAGCAGCAGCACCTCAATCAAGGCCTGGGTGCCGGCGGTGTCTCCGTGGGCCTTGACCGCTGCGGCCCACCAGGCGTCATGGACAGGGGTGAACTTGCCAGCGGAGCAGGCCTGTTCGAGTGCGGTGGCGCCGGGGAAGGCTCCCGGTTTGCGGATCAGGGCCTTGAGGTAGTGGTCCAGATCCAGGCGGCAGCCGCCCTTCGCGATCAGCCGCTCGTGTCGTGCCACTTCCACGTTCCGGTCGTAAACGACCAGGTGGGAGGCGTGTAGCACGACCCGGAGGCGCTCGCCGATCAGCCGGACCGGCACCGAGTGACGGTTCGTTCGGACCGCGATCTGGCCGTAGCGGTCGACTCGCGGAGTGAAGAGCCGGCCCGTCTCGAAGGGCTCTTCCGGCAGCGGCATCAACGGAGGCCGCTCGACCTGGAAGTACTCGGCGCGCTTGTTGGTTCTGAAGCCGGGCTCGTCGAGGTGGGCGTAGGACGCCTTCGCGGGGATGTGATTGATCTCCATGTCCACGCTGGTGCGCCGGGAGCCGTCCGCGTTCGCAAGGCGCGGTACTCAGGCCGAAGCCGGGGTTGGTTCCGGGACGTGGAACCAGCGGCCAGGGCAACCGTTGCCCCACTCCCCCACTCACACGGACGGCGGCGTCTACGAGTACGTCAGCCGCTGAAGAAGGGCGGCGCCCGCCTCGGAGTCGCCCGCGCCCCGCGGCATGACGCGGGGCACCAGCCGAGGTCGAGGACCGGGCGCATCGAGGAGGCCGGGGACGCGTAGCGGGGCCGGTGCGGGCGGGGCGCGCGAACGGCCGACCGCCCGCATCATGGGTCCGGTGCCTCTCTTGCCTCTGACGTCAGCGTCAGGTTTT
>NZ_JBSGYT010000087.1:0-14257 GCF_053610645.1 Streptomyces sp. NPDC054883
GTGCGCGCCTCCTCGCGCGCACGGGCCCGCGCCCGCGTCCGCCGGTTCAGGGGGCGTACTTGTAGCCCACCCGGCGTACGGTCTGGATCGCGTCGCGGTGGGCCGCGCCCAGCTTGCGGCGCAGGCGGGCGATGTGGACGTCCACGGTCCGGCCGTCACCGACGTGGCCGTAGCCCCAGACCGTGGTGACCAGCTGGTCCCGGCTGTGCACCCGGTGCGGGTGCGCCACCAGGTGGGCCAGCAGCTCGAACTCCAGGTACGTCAGGTCCAGCACTTGGCCGTCGACTTCGGCGGTGCGCCGCGCCGGGTCGATCCGTACGAGGGCGTCGCCGGTGGTCTCCGGGGCGGCGGGGGCGGTCCTCGCCGGGGCGGGAACGGACTGCGGTGCGAAGGCGATCGGCGGCTGCTGGTCGGCCGGTACGAGGACCAGGTAGCCGACCATCGGCGGGTGTCCGGGCAGTGCCGGCAGCGTGTGCTGGGGCGCGGGCAGCCAGGTGGCACCGGGCGGGAGGAGGTCCACCACGCGGGCGACCTCGTCGCGGTCCACGGCGCGCAGCCGGTGGCGCGGACCGGGCGGATAGGTCAGGGGGGCGGAGGCCGCGGCGGAGGCGGCAGAAGTGAGGGAGCGGGTGTTAGCCATGAGTGGTCAGCTCTTTCACGCGGAGTGGTCGGCAGGAGACGTACCTACGTCGTCGTTGTCGTACCGCGCAGACCGAAGGCTTCGGGGAGGTCCGCTGTCGTGGTTCCCGGAAGCTTTAGAGGGCCGGCGCGTTCTCCGCGCGGCAACACACCCGGTCGAAATCGTGATCCTGACGGGACGGCCAGAACGGCTCCAGGTCGCTGCGACCTGACGGGGTGTGCGGGTGGCTGGCCATGGGCGTCATTCAAGCAGATGTCCGGCGCCCGGGGCAGAGCGCGTCTCACTTCGTGGAGCGGTATCTCATATTCCGCCACTGTGGGTTGGCAAGACCGCCACAAACCCGGCAAAACGGGGGCGGCCTGGTTCGGCCGCACGGCCTCCTGTCCGCTCCCCGTATCGCATGCTGGTCGGATCCGTCCCAGCCGTCCCACGCCGGCGCCCGCCGACCGGAAGCGGTCGGCGGGCGCGGCGTCGGGGGTGCGTCGTCCGGCAGCGGGGAGCCGGGAGCGGTCAGACGAGGCCGTCCTTCTCCAGTCCGGTGCAGCAGGTGTCGGTGATCAGGAGGGTCACCACGTACGGGTCGACGTTCGCGTTCGGGCGGCGGTCCTCGATGTACCCCTTGCCGTCCTTCTCCACCTGCCAGGGGATGCGGACCGAAGCGCCGCGGTCGGAGACCCCGTAGCTGAACTCGTTCCACGGCGCGGTCTCGTGCAGACCCGTCAGGCGCTCGTCGATGCCGGCGCCGTAGTTCTTCACGTGGTCCATGGGCTTGGACCCCTCGCCGAGGGCCTCGCACGCGCAGATGATCGCGCGGTAGTCCTCGCGCATCGCCCTCGTGGAGAAGTTGGTGTGCGCGCCCGCGCCGTTCCAGTCGCCCTTGACCGGCTTCGGGTTCAGCGTCGCGGAGACGTTGAACTCCTCGGCCGTGCGGTACAGCAGCCAGCGGGCGATCCACAGCTGGTCGGAGACCTCCAGCGGGCCGACCGGGCCGACCTGGAACTCCCACTGGCCCGGCATGACCTCCGCGTTGATGCCGGAGATGCTCAGCCCCGCCGCCAGGCAGTGGTCCAGGTGCTTCTCGACGATCTCGCGCCCGAAGATCTCGTCCGAGCCGACGCCGCAGTAGTAGCCGCCCTGCGCGGCCGGGAAGCCGTTCACCGGGAAGCCGAGCGGGCGGGTCCCGTCGAAGAAGGTGTACTCCTGCTCGATGCCGAAGATCGGCTCCTGGCCCGCGAACTTCTCGGCGACCGGCCGCAGCAGCGCGCGGGTGTTCGACTCGTGCGGGGTCATGTCGATGTTGAGGACCTCGCAGAGCACGAGGACGTTCGTCCCGCCCCGGATCGGGTCCGGACAGGAGAACACGGGCTGGAGGACGCGGTCGGAGGCGTGGCCCTCGGCCTGGTTGGTGCTCGAACCGTCGAAACCCCAGACCGGCAGCGCGTCCCCGTCGGCGACGATCTTCGTCTTGGAGCGCAGCTTCGCCGTCGGCTCGGTGCCGTCGATCCAGATGTACTCAGCCTTGTAGCTCACGGGCCCCATCCTTCGGTACGTCGCTCCGGCGCAGACTCCGCGACCGCCGCGGCTTCTGACACTGCCCTGCTGTTCGCAGCGTGCCCCTCCGCGATTTCTCTTCCGTTGCCCGGGTGTGAACCCCGTGTTACCGGGGTTTACCCCGCAGGTGGGGGTGGCCGTGCGGGTCGGGGACGGAACACCCGTGCGGGTGCGGCAGACTGGGCAGGTGAGCATTTCGTACGATTTGAACTCGTCCGCCGATCCCGTCCGGCCCACCGGCGGAGGCTCCCGCCTCCGGGTCGGCCTGCTCGGCACCGGCCCCTGGGCGCAGCGCACCCACGCCCCGGCCCTCGCCGCGCACACGGGCTCCGACTTCGCCGGAGTGTGGGGCCGGCGCCCCGAAGCGGCGGCCGAGCTGGCGCGGGCCCACGGCGTGAAGGTGTACGAAGACCCCGACGCGCTGTTCGCGGACTGTGACGCCGTGGCCTTCGCGCTGCCGCCGGACGTGCAGGCGCCGCTCGCCGTCCGCGCGGCCGCCGCCGGGTGCCACCTGCTGCTCGACAAGCCCGTCGCCACGACCGTCGAGGAGGCCCGCGCGGTCGCGGAGGCCGCCGCACGGTACGGCGTGGCCTCCGTCGTCTTCCTCACCCTCCGCTTCGCGGAACCGGCCGCCGCCTGGGTCGAGGAGCAGGCCGGGCGGAGCGGGTGGTTCACCGCCTCCGCCCACTGGCTCGGCGCGGTCTTCCCGCCCGACGGCGAGCCGAGCCCGTACGCCGAGTCGCCCTGGCGCCGGGCCAAGGGCGGCCTGTGGGACGTCGGGCCGCACGCGCTGTCCGTACTGATCCCGGTGCTGGGCGACGTCACCGCCGTCTCCGCCACCCGGGGGCCGTCCGACGTCGTCCAACTGGCCCTGCGCCACACCTCGGGCGCGGTCAGCACGGCCGTGCTCAGCCTGGGCGCGCCGCGCGCCGCGGCGGGGGTCGGACTGGAGCTGCGCGGCGCCGAGGGCGTCTTCGCCCTGCCCGACTGGACCGACGTGCCCGGTGCGTACGGCCGGGCGCTGGACGCGCTGCTCACCTCGGCGCGGACGGGGGAGCCGGATCCGCGCGGAGCGGAGTTCGGGGCGAGGCTGACGGAGATCCTCGCGGAGGCGGAGCGCCTGGCGGCGCAGGCGTAACGGGCGCCCCGGCGGACACGGGCCGGCCCGGCGGGCGGCCGGCGGGCGCTGCTATTTGATGAGGGCGTTGGCCACGATGACCAGCACCCCGATCGCGGCATCCGCCAGGCCGATGAGCAGCGCGCTGCGCGGCCGGTAGCCGACCCGGACGGCCGCGAAGATCCCCCAGCCGAACAGCAGCGCGGTGTTCAGTAGGAGCGCGACACCGGTCACCTCGTACTCGGGCCACCCCGTGACCCCCGCGAGCACCAGCAGGAGGACGCTGGGCAGGGTGGCCGCCACCATGGGCCACTCCTGCCACATGGCGAGCCCGAGACCCGTCCACCGGTGGCCGGGGGAACCGGGCTGATGGGTGCTCATGTGGTGGGCGTAGCCGTGCGCGAGCGCTGCCGTCGCGGCGGTGACCAGGACCCAGGTGGCGTCGTAGAGGGGTGAGTACTGCTCGCCCGTCCGCTCCAGCGCGGCCAGCAGCCCGCTGGCCAGCACGGTCCCGTACACCCCGCTGAAGGTCCAGCCGCCGTGACGGCGGGGCGGGGGGAGTGACAGGGCGGAGTTCTGCGGCGATGCAGTCACATTGGTCCCTTATTGCGCATTGATCCGGTATGTACTCCTTTTCCCGGCCCAGGGTAGGGGTTCGCGGGTGGGTCCCGGTTAAGTGCGGCCGGGGGCGGCGCGGCCGGCTACCGGCGCGAGAGGGCCTCGCGGACCGCTTCCTCCGAGCGGGCCACCACCGCCGTGCCGTCCTCGGCGGTGATGATGGGCCGCTGGATCAGCTTCGGGTGCGCCGCCAGGTGGGCGATCCAGCGCGAGCGCGCCTCCTCGGTCTCCTCGCGCGGCAGTTCCCGTACGCCGGTCTCCTTCGCCAGCGGGTCCGAGGTACGGGTGATGTCCCAGGGCTCCAGGCCGAGGCGGCCCAGCACCTCGCGGATCTCGGCCTCGGACGGTACGTCCTCCAGGTAGCGGCGCACCGTGTACTCCGCGCCCTCCGCGTCCAGCAGGGTCAGCGCGCTACGGCACTTCGAACAGGCGGGGTTGATCCAGATCTCCATGCCGGAAGCCTAGCCAGAGCCCGGCCGGGGCCCGTCTGGCCAGGGGTGATTGTCAGTGGGCCGCCGTAAAATCGAGGGAGCACGACAGGAAGCCAACTACCGTTTGGGAGGCTGTAGATGGCCGCTGCCGCGATCATTTCGATGCCCAAGAAGAAGCCACTGCCGGCCGGACTGCCGCGCGAGTGGTACGAGAGCCACAACCGCCGCCTCAAGGCGATGCGGCTGGCGATATCCCTGCTCGACACGGGGACGTACGACGCCAAGCGCGCCACCAACCGCAAGATCCGGACCATGGCGGTCCGGGTGGGCATCCACCGCCCGTCCAACACCACCTGCCGGCTGGTGCGCTCCTTCATCCGCGACGGCGGCTGACGCCCCGGCGGCCGGGGCCGGCCCCCGCGGCGCCGGACAGGTCCTACTCCGGCGCCGCACCGGCCTCCGCCGCCGACAGCACCAGGACCGCCACGTCGTCGTCCGGCCCGCCGTCGGTGAAGGCGAGCAGGTCCCGCCACACCGCGCGCGGCAGTCCCTCCGGGTCCTTCACCAGGATCGGGACCCGCTGCCTCAAGGGGTAGAAGTCCCCGGTGGCGTCCCGGGCCTCGGTGACCCCGTCCGTGTGCACGAGCAGCCGGTCGCCCGCCAGCAGCGGAACCTCGGTGAGCGGTGCGGGCGCCGGGCCGGCCAGACCGAGACCCAGCGGCGGGCCCGGTTCCACGACCAGTTCGTGGGCCGCGAAGCCCCGGAGCAGCAGCACCGGCGGGTGCCCGCACGAGGCGATCCGCACCACGTCCCGGTCCGGCGGGAACTCCAGCAGCACCGCCGTGGCGAACAGCTCCGGGTGCTCCTCGGGCCCGTTCGCCGCGTCCTCCAGCAGCCGCCGGTCCAGCCGGGCCGCGACCGCGTCCAGCCCCGGGTCGTCCAGCACCGCCTCGCGGAACGCGCCCAGCAGCGCGGCCACCGTCCCGACCGCCGCCAGACCGTGACCGCGTACGTCGCCCACCACCGCCCGCACCCCGTACGGCCCGGCCCGTACGTCGAACAGGTCGCCGCCGACCAGCGTGCCGCGCTGGGCCGCCCGGTAGAGGCCGTCGCAGCGCACCCGGCCCACCCGCTCCGGAACCGGGGGCAGCAGCGCCAGCTGCGCCGCCTCGGCGACGGTACGGACGCTGACCAGCTGGGCGTCCCGGCGGCGCCGGACCCAGGCGAGGACCACGCTGAGCAGGCCGACGGTCGCCACGGTCGCCAGGTCGGTTCCGCGGGCCTGCCCGACGCCCAGCCGGTGGAAGCCCAGCAGCACCAGCACCACCACGGCGTAGGCGGCCGTCCCCACGGCCCCGTACGAGAAGGCCGCCACGGCCGGGATCGCGGCCAGGAAGTAGCCGAGCTCCGTGATGCCGGGGGTGAGCCACTGCACGAAGGTCAGCACGACCAGGGCCGCCAAGGGCGCGGCCCGGGCCCAGCGCGGCGGCGGCGCGCCCCGGAGCCAGCCGGGCTCCTCGCGTCCGTGCATCACCCCTCCACCCTGGCTCCGGCGGCCGGGCACCGCACGCCGGGTGGTGCCGAACGCGCCGGCGCCGGACAGTGGTGCCGTGACGGATACGGCGGACACCCGCAGCGGGGCGATCAGCACCCGGCTGAACTGGCTGCGGGCGGGGGTGCTGGGCGCCAACGACGGGATCATCTCCACCGCGGGTCTGGTGGTCGGCGTGGCCGGGGCGACGACCGCGAGGGGGACGATCCTGACGGCGGGCGTGGCCGGGCTGCTGGCCGGGTCGCTGTCGATGGCGGCGGGGGAGTACGTGTCGGTCAGCTCCCAGCGCGACTCCGAGCGGGCCGCCCTGGAGGTGGAGCGGCGGGAACTCGTGGACGACCCGCAGGCGGAGCTGGAGGAACTGACCGGGCTGCTCACGGAGCGGGGGCTGAGCCGGGAGCTGGCCCGGGAGGCGGCCGAGCAGCTGACGGAACGGGACGCGCTGCGGGCGCACGCCCGGGTGGAGCTCGGCATCAACCCGGACGAGCTGGCGAACCCCCGGCACGCGGCATGGGCCAGCCTGATCGCCTTCACGGTGGGGGCGGTGCTGCCGCTGCTCGCGATCGTGCTGCCCGGCCCCTCGGCGAGGGTGCCGGTCACGGTGGCGGCCGTACTCGCGGCGCTGACCCTGTGCGGGCTGGTCAGCGCCCGGCTGGGCGGCGCCCCGGCGGGGCGGGCGGTACTGCGCAACGTCGGTGGCGGTGCGCTGGCCATGGCCGTCACGTACGCGGTCGGGACGCTGCTGGGGAGCACCGGCTGACGACGCGGGCGGCAGAAGGCCGCCCGGACGGGTCCCGGCCCGCACACTGGGCCCATGCGAATCGCCGTCACCGGATCCAGCGGTCTCATCGGCAGTGCCCTCGTACGGGACCTCCACGCGGACGGGCACGAGGTCGTGCGCCTCGTGCGCCGCGCCCCCGCGGGGAACGGGGAAGCACGGTGGGATCCCGCCCGCGGCTACGTGGACCCGGCCGGGCTGGCCGGGTGCGGGGCCGTCGTGCACCTGGCCGGCGCCGGGGTCGGGGACCGCCGGTGGACGGCCGCCTACAAGCGGGAGATCCGGGACAGCCGGGTGCTCGGGACCGCCGCGGTCGCCCGGGCCGTGGCGGCGATGGAGCAGCCCCCGGCCGTACTCGTCTGCGGCAGCGCCATCGGGTACTACGGCGACACCGCGGACCGCGTCGTGGACGAGGACGCCCCGGCCGGGAAGGGGTTCCTGCCCTCCGTCTGCGTGGAGTGGGAGGCCGCCGCGGGGCCCGCCCGGGCCGCCGGGATCCGGACCGTGTTCGCCCGGACCGGCCTGGTGGTCTCCGCCGAGGGCGGGGCCTGGGGCAAGCTCTTCCCCATCTTCCGCGCGGGGCTCGGCGGCCGGCTCGGCGACGGCCGCCAGTACTGGTCGTACATCTCGATGCACGACGAGATCGCCGCCCTGCGCCACCTCGTGGACACGCCGGAGCTGACCGGTCCGGTCAACCTCACCGCTCCCGAGCCGCTGACGAACCGCGAGGTCACGGCCGCCATGGGCCGCGTCCTGCGCCGTCCGGCGGTGTTCGCCGTCCCGGCCCCGGTGATGCGGGTGGCGCTCGGGGAGTTCGCCGGGGACGTGCTGGGCAGCCAGCGGGTGCGGCCCGCCCGCCTGCTGGAGTCCGGCTTCGTCTTCCGCCACCCGGGCATCGACGCGTCGATCCGCGCCGCGCTGGCCGACTGAGCCCAGGGCGCCCGGCGTCCGCACCCGGCGGCCCGGGGGAGCGTCGGCCGTCCATGTGCGACCGCTTGTGACCCACATGCGACCGTCATGCGACCGGAGTTGTGCGCAATACCCCAAAGGACTTGGGTTCTGCCGTAGCCGGAGTGGGGAAGGAGGACCCCACACAGCCGCGCCGACCTCGGGGAGGGGCACGTGCTCAGCAGCGCACACCATGCGGACGTCGTCATCGTAGGAGCCGGAGTCTCAGGACTCGCGGCCGCACACCACCTGATCGCCCAGGGGGTCACCGTCACCGTGCTGGAGTCCGCCGACGACCCCGGCGGCCGGATGGCCACCGAGTCGGCCGACGGCTTCCGGCTCGACCGGGTCGGCCAGCTCCTGAACACCTCGTACACCGAGCCCGCCCGCACCCCGGGCCTGGAGGCCCTGACCCTGCGCACCTTCGCGCCCGGCGTCCTGGTCCACGGCGCCGACGGCAGGCAGCAGCGCGCCGGGGCCCTCACCCCCGCCCGCGCCCTGGCCAGCGGCTCCCTCGACCAGGCCCGGCTCAGCGCGGCCCTCGGCCGGCTCGCCGCCCAGCCCGAGGAACGGCTGCTCGCGCGGCCCGAACGCACCGCCCTCGCCGCCCTCACCGCACGCGGCCTGCCCCCGCGCACGGTCAGCGGCGTACTGCGCCCGCTCCTGGCCACCCTGCTGCGCGACCCGGACCTCACCACCTCCAGCCGGGTCGCCGACCTCGCCCTGCGGGGCTTCGCCCGGGGCCGGCTGGCCGTCCCCGAGGGCGGCGCGGCGACCCTGCCCGCCCTGCTCGCCGCCGCCCTGCCGCCCGGCACCGTACGCACCGGGGTCCGGGTGCGGTCGGTGGCGACCAACCTGGTCACCACCGAACGGCACGGCGACTTCGGCTGCCGCTCCGCGGTCCTCGCCACCGGGGCCCGGGCCGCCGCCGAACTGCTGCCCGGGCTGCGCGTGCCGGACTTCCACGAGGTCACCGTCCTGCACCACGCGACGCCCGCCGTCCTGCCATGGGACGGCTCACTGCTCCTGGACGCCGACCCGAAGTGGCCGGTCGCCCACACCACGGTGATGAGCGCGGTCGACCCGACGCGGGCGCCGGCCGGGCGCAGCCTGGTCACCACCACCGTGCACGGACCGCCGCCGCCCGTCCGGACGGTCGCCTCCCGGCTGGCCCGGCTCTACGACACCCCGACCCGGGACTGGGAGCTGCTCGCCGTCCACCACACCCCGGAGGCGGTGCCCGCCATGCCGCCGCCGTACGACCTGCGGCGCCCGGTACGGGTCCTGGCCGGGCTGTACGTGTGCGGCGACCACCGCGACTCCAACACCGTCCAGGGAGCCCTGCACTCCGCCCGCCGCGCCGCGGCCGCCGTCCTGCGCGACTTCGGCATCCCGGTACCGGCCGCCGCCGAGCGCCCGCTCCCGGTGGCGGCCTGAATCACCCCGGACCGGGCCGCGGCTCACGCCAGTGCCGCGACCCGGTCCCGGTAGGTCCGTACCGCCGGGGCGTCCCGGTACGGCTCCAGCCGGCGCTCGAAGTCCCGCACGTACTCCACCGCGCGCACCGAGCGCATCTCCATCGCCTGCTGCGCCGCCTCGGCGCCGAGCGCGCAGGCCTGGTCCAGCTCGCCCAGCCCCAGCCGGGCGGTGGCCAGCACCACCCGGCAGAACAGCCGGGAGCGCGCGTATGCGGGGGCCCGCAGCTGGAGGGAGCGCTCGGCGTGCTGCGCCGACGCCCGGTACTGCTGGAGGTCCCGGTGGCAGTGCCCGAACTCGTCCGCCAGCTGCGCCTCGTCGTAGTCCCGGGCCCAGTGCGGTACGTCGTCGCCCGGCCGGGCCGCGCCCAGCGCCCGCTCGGCCCGCACCAGCGAGGCCGTGGAGGCCCGTACCTCGCCGAGCACCGCGTGCCCGCGCGCCTCGGCCGAGTGCAGCAGCGCCTGCACCACCGGCGGCGGCCCCGAGCCCACGCCCTGCTGGGCGACCCGGGCCAGCTGCACCGCCTCGCGGCCGTGGCCGAGGTAGACCGCCTGCCGGCTCATGGTGATCAGCACGTACGACCCGTACGGCCGGTCCCCGGCGGCCTGCGCGAGGCGCAGCGCCTGCACGAAGTACCGCTGGGCGAGCCCGTGGGCGGCGATGTCGTACGAGGTCCAGCCCGCGAGCCGGGTCAGGTCGGCGGCGGCGAAGAACAGCCGCCGCCCGGTGGTCTCCCCGTAGGTCCCGCGGAGCATGGGCTCCGCCTCGTGCTCCAGGTACCGCACCAGGGCCTGGCGGGCGTGCCCGCCGCCGTAGGCGTGGTCCAGGGCCCGGAACAGTTCGCTCACCGACCGCAGGGCCGCGATGTCCCCGCCCGTCACCCGCTGCCCGGGGCCGCGGTCGATCTGCCGCTGGCGGGGCACCGTGGTGCGGCCCTGGAGCGGGACGCGGGCGGCGGCGCTGTCCGCCCCCCGCCCGACCCGCTCGTCGGCCCGGCCGATCAGCCAGTCCCGGCTCGGGACGACCAGCCCGGCCGGAGTGAAGGCGATCTTGCGCAGCTCGGCGTGGGAACCGGAGTCCTTGCGCCACAGCCCGCTCGCGATGTCCACGGCCTCCTCGGGGGTGGCCGCGAACTCCAGGCCCGCGTAGACGGGCGCGCACGCGTCCAGCCCCAGGTCCTGGGCCGAGAGCCGTCTGCCCAGGCGCCGGGTGAAGACCTCCGCGATCAGCGCGGGCGTCGTGCCGCGCGGCTGCTGCCCGCGCAGCCAGCGGGTCACGGAGGTCTTGTCGTACCGCAGATCGAGACCGTGCTCCAGGCCTAGCTGGTCGACGCGGCGGGCGAGCCCGGCGTTGGAGAACCCGGCTTCGGCGATCAGCGCCGCGAGCTGCCGGTTGGGGACACGCTGGGCAGGTCGTTCCGTCATCGGCTCCACGGTTTCCTGACGTGACGGACCGGAGTCACCGGCCCTGTGAACGGCGTGAATGTAGCGGCGAACTCCGCCCGTACCGCCCGCTCTGTCCCACATTCATCCGATCGTGTGCAGAACCGGTATGACCCTTTACGGATCGACCCCCTCCACCCGCATAGGCTGCGCCCCATGACCCGCCGTCCCGCCGAGGCGCAGATCCCCGACGACTACGCAGAGTCCGCCGCCCCGCTGCCCGCGCCCGAGCTGACCGAGGCGGAGTGCCGGCGCTGCGGCACGTACATCGCGGGGCTCGACGGGCGGTACGCGTGCGGAGTGTGCGGGTGGGTCAACGACCACTCCGAGGGCCACCGGCGGCTGCCGCGCGCGGACGAGGACCCGGACCGGCCGCCCCGGGGAAGGCGGCGGCCGAAGCAGCTGCCGGGTCCGGCGCCGGGGCCCTGAGGGGCCGCGCCGGGACGGCCGTACCCTTGCTGGTGCGATACGTGCACACAGCAGGTTCAACGAGGAGGCGCTGCGGTGACTGACCTTCGGTTTGTCCATCTGGGCTTCGGGCCGGATTACGTCGAGTACACCGAGGCCTGGGAAGAGCAGCGCCGCGTCCACGCCGCGCGCTTCGCGGACGAGATCGACGACACCTGCCTGCTGCTGGAGCACCAGCCGGTGTACACCGCCGGGCGGCGCACCGACGACAGCGAACGGCCGCTGGACGGCACGCCCGTGGTCGACGTGGACCGCGGCGGGAAGATCACCTGGCACGGCCCGGGCCAGCTGGTCGGCTACCCGATCATGAAGCTGCCCCGGCCGGTCGACGTCGTCGCCCACGTCCGCCGCCTGGAGGACGCGCTGATCCGCACCGCCGCCGACTTCGGCGTGGAGACCTCCCGGGTCGAGGGCCGCAGCGGGGTGTGGGTGCTCGGTGACCCGGTGACCGAGCGCCCGGCGCTCGGCGGGCTCAGCCTGGACCTGGACCCGCGGCTGCACGACGAGGAGTTCGACCCCCGGCTGAACGGTCCCGAGTACGCCCCGTCCAACGCCGGCCAGCGCCGCGAGGACCGCAAGCTCGCCGCCATCGGCATCCGGGTCGCCAAGGGCGTCACGATGCACGGCTTCTCCTTCAACGTGAACCCGGACAACACCTGGTTCGACCGGATCGTCCCCTGCGGCATCCGGGACGCCGGTGTGACCTCGCTCTCCTACGAGCTGGGCCGCGAGGTCACCGTCGCCGAGGTGGTCCCGGTGGTGGAGCGGCACCTGAAGGACGTGCTGGAGCAGGCGGAGCTGCGGCCCCGGGACGTAGAGCCGTCGCTCGGCTGACGCTCGGGAATGGGTCCGGCGACCTCCGGGTTGCCCGACGTAAGAGCGTATGAAATTACGGGCGTACCCTGGTGGGCGCCGAAGAATCGAAGTCACAGGGAGCCGGTCGTGTCCGCAGTCGCACCCGACGGACGCAAGATGCTGCGCCTGGAGGTCCGTAACAGCCAGACCCCCATCGAGCGCAAGCCCGAGTGGATCAAGACCCGGGCGAAGATGGGTCCCGAGTACACCAAGATGCAGGCCCTGGTGAAGGGCGAAGGACTGCACACGGTCTGCCAGGAAGCCGGCTGTCCCAACATCTACGAATGCTGGGAGGACCGCGAGGCCACCTTCCTCATCGGTGGCGACCAGTGCACCCGGCGCTGTGACTTCTGCCAGATCGACACCGGCAAGCCCGAGGCCCTCGACCGCGACGAGCCGCGCCGCGTCGGCGAGTCCGTCGTCACGATGGACCTGAACTACGCCACCATCACCGGCGTCGCCCGCGACGACCTGCCCGACGGGGGTGCCTGGCTGTACGCGGAGACCGTGCGCCAGATCCACCAGCAGACCGCCGGCCGCGAGTCCGGCCACACCAAGGTCGAGCTGCTGGCCCCGGACTTCAACGCGGTGCCGGAGCTGCTGGAGGAGGTCTTCGCCTCCCGCCCCGAGGTCTTCGCGCACAACGTCGAGACGGTGCCGCGCATCTTCAAGCGGATCCGCCCGGGCTTCCGCTACGAGCGCTCGCTCGACGTGATCACCAAGGCGCGCGCCTACGGCCTGGTCACCAAGTCGAACCTGATCCTGGGCATGGGCGAGGAGCGCGAGGAGGTCAGCCAGGCCCTGCGCGACCTGCACGAGGCGGGCTGCGAGCTGATCACCATCACCCAGTACCTGCGGCCCTCGCCGCGCCACCACCCCGTCGAGCGCTGGGTGAAGCCGGCGGAGTTCGTGGAGCTGGCGAAGGAGGCCGAGGAGATCGGCTACTCCGGCGTGATGTCCGGCCCGCTGGTCAGGTCGTCGTACCGGGCGGGTCGCCTCTACCAGCAGGCGATGGAGAAGCGCAGCCGAGCCGGAGCGTAGGTTGCGGGTCCGCCCGAGGTACGAGGGCGGGCACGCGGCCGCAGTGGTGGCGAGGCGGAGCTCGACCTCGGGAACGCAGAAGCGCAGCCGAGCCGGAGCGTAGGCGCGCTAACGCCTGACGGCCGACCGTGTGAAGTCCCGCACAAAAGGCTACCAACGGGTAACACCGCTATGGCGCGGCCCCTAGGCTCTTGTCCGGAGCCCGGCGGGCCGCGTCGCCTTGTACAACGTGTCGATCACATTTGACCGGCCGGTCATGCCCTGGTAACACCGTTCAGTGACGCTTGGTCCACGCACCGCACACACCTACGCACGCCGTCTCCACCCGTGAGCACCGTCCCGTGAGCACTGTGAGCACCGTGAAAGGGATCGACATCATGCAGGCCGCGCCCGTACGCGCCATCGCCATCCCGACCTTCTCCGACGCCTTCCGCGGCATCGAGTCGCTGCTCATGAGCGGTGCCCGCCGCAACGCGTGGACCGCGGTCCTCGAAGACCGCCGCAGGGCCAAGGACCGGGTCGAAACCGAGCACGTACTCGAGGCCGCGGCGACCCGGACCCCGCAGGCCACGTAAACTTCGCCTTATGGCGAGGAAGTCAAACGCAGAGACTGCTGCGAACCCCGGGCGACTGAAGCAGATCGCCCTGACGTACAAGATGACGCGCAAGGCCGACCCGAAGGTCGGTCTGATCGTCGCGGGCGTGGGCATCGCCGTGTTCGGTGTCGTTCTCGCGATCGGCTTCCTGATCGGCCACCCGGTCTACCTGGGCATCCTGGGCCTCCTGGTGGCGTTCCTCGCGATGGCGATCGTCTTCGGGCGGCGGGCCGAGCGGGCTGCCTTCGGGCAGATGGAGGGACAGCCGGGCGCGGCCGCGGCCGTACTGGACAACGTGGGGCGCGGCTGGACGACCACCCCGGCCGTCGCGATGAACCGCAACCAGGACATCGTCCACCGGGCCGTCGGCAAGGCGGGCGTGGTGCTGATCGCGGAGGGCAACCCGAACCGGGTCAAGACCCTGCTCGCGGCCGAGAAGAAGAAGCTGGCCCGGATCATGCCCGATGTCCCGGTCCACGACTTCATCGTGGGCACCGGCGAGGACGAGGTGCCCCTCAAGAAGATCCGTACGACGCTGCTCAAGCTGCCGCGCGTCATGGACGGCCCCCAGATCACCCAGGTCAACGACAAGCTCCGGGCCATGGGTGACCTGATGAGCAACATGCCGGTGCCGAAGGGCCCGATGCCCAAGGGCATGCGCATGCCGCGCGGCGGCAAGACGCGCTGAGCGCGTCCCCTTCCCGCATACGACGTGGGGCGCCCCCGAACCGGCCGGTTCGGGGG
>NZ_JBSGYT010000088.1:0-10833 GCF_053610645.1 Streptomyces sp. NPDC054883
GCGCCGGGCACGCGGGGCCTGCGGACGGTCAGCCGTCGCCGCCGCCCGCCCGGCTGCGCTGGCGCAGGGAGATCCGGTTGCCGTCCGGGTCCACCGCCTCTACGCGAATTCCGAAGCCGTAGTCCTCCGGTTCGGTCCCGTCGAACTCCACACCGCGGGCACGCAGCGCCTCGAAGTCCTTGCGGAGGTCGTCCGATTCGAGGAAGAGCGAGCCGGGCGTGCCGCCGGCCTGCACCTCGGCGGGCCGGCCCGCGGCCGCGGCGTGCGGCCAGAGGATGATCTCCTGTGCTCCCCCGGCGACGCCGACGGTGAGGAAGCGTCCTTCCGGACCCGAGTGGTCGACGCGCTTCTCCAGGCCGAGCTGCTCCGTGTAGAACCGCAGCGCGCGGTCCTGGTCGGTGACGTACAGCGTCACGTACATGATGTTCGTCAGCATCGTGTTGCCCTGTCCGTTCTTCGGTCGGGCGGCCTCCACGCCGGGGCGCCGGGTTCGTCGCCGCTCCGGGTGGGGCCGCACTGCTTCATCACCTCACTGACGGACCGCGACCGGCGGACGTGACGCGGTGGCGGAAGGACTCCGCCGCGCCCTCAGGCCGACAGGGCCTCCCCGCCGTCGTCGGACTCCTCCGCGCACGCCACGACCAGGGCGTCCAGTGACAGGTCCAGCGCGTGGGCCAGCGCCGCCACGGTGAAGAAGGCCGGGGTCGGGGCCCGGCCCGTCTCGATCTTGCGGAGGGTTTCCGCGGACACTCCGGCGGCTGCCGCCACCTCCACCATGCTCCGTTCCCCACGGGCCAGACGGAGGAGGGCACCGAAGCGCTCTCCGCGCTCCCGTTCCTGCGGACTCAATGGGACTCTCACCATGACCGTGATACTAATACCGGTATAAGTATTGGACAGCACCGCACCCCCGGGAGTGACGACACATGATGGAGATCAAGACCGACACGGAACTCGAGGCGATGCGGGAAGCCGGGCGCGTCGTGGCCAACGCCCTCGCGGCGGCCCGGGCGGCGGCAGCCGTCGGGGTACGCCTGAGCGAGCTCGACGAGGCGGCCCGGGCGGTCCTGGACACGGCGGGGGCGCGCTCGCCCTTCCTCGGCTACCAGCCCTCCTTCGCCCCCGTCCCGTTCCCCGCCGTCATCTGCGCTTCGGTCAACGACGCCATCGTGCACGGCATCCCCGACGGCTACCGCCTGTGCGACGGCGACCTGGTGAGCATCGACTGCGGAGCCGAACTCGACGGCTGGACCGGCGACGCCGCGATCAGCTTCACCGTCGGCACCGCCCGTCCGGCCGACCTGGAACTCATCGACGCCACCCGGCGGGCCCTCGACGCCGGGATCGCCGCCGCCTGCGCCGGCCAGCGCATCGGAGACATCTCCCACGCCATCAGCACCGTCGCGCGCGACGCGCGCTGCGGCATGCCGGCCGACTTCGGCGGCCACGGCATCGGCCGCCGGATGCACGAGGAGCCGGCCGTCCCGAACCACGGACGACCCGCTCGCGGCCCCCGCCTGCGCCACGGGCTCGCGCTCGCCATCGAGCCCATGCTCATGGCCGGGGGGCGGGGCGACTACCGTACCGATCCGGACGGCTGGACGCTGCGTACGCTCGACGGAAGCCGGGCCGCTCACATCGAGCACACCGTCGCCATCACCCACGACGGCCCCCGCGTGCTCACCCTCCCCTGACCACCCGGGGGCCGGGACGCCGCGCCGGGCGCCCGGCACCCCCGGAAGCGGCCCGGTCAGGGCTGGGTCCCGGTGAGGACGCCGACCTTGTCGATGCGGTGCTCGGGATTGTCGTGCGCGTCCCGCCAGGTGTTGCCCGCCGCGTCGTCCTCCGGGGTGAGGCAGGTGGACACGGTGATCATCGCGCGGGACGGCGATGTGCCGCTGGAACCGGGAACGGCGGCGCGCTGCTCTTCCATCGAGGCCGACGACCGGAAGGACGTCGTCCGGGTGGCGCCGATGACGTACTCGTACGTCACGCCGCCCGCGGTGACGAACACGGAGGCGCCCGCGGGCAGCGACGGCAAGGCGCTCATCGGTCCCCCCGCGGCGATGCGGTGGCCGGTGACGATGTAGTTGCCCACGTCGCCCGGACCGACGCCACCGCCGGGCCCGTAAGGGCTCGCGGCCACGCCCTGGTCCTGGATCCGGGTACCCGGGGCGTCATCGGGGCTCCCCTGGTACGGGACGACGGGTAGCCCGGAGATCCCGATGGCCGGGATCGACAGTGTGGCGCTCTGGATGCCGGAGACGGCCGCGGCGGGCGCCGTATCGGATCCGGGCCGGGCCGCGAGGGCGCCGGGAGCCGTCAGCAGGACGGCGAGGGAGGCGCCGGCGAGCACCGACGGCAGGCTGCGCGAAAAGCGGAAGAGACGTGGAGACATGGCGTGTCCAAGGTCTGCCGGGGTCGTTCGGTCCAGCCGTCCGGTCGGCCCTTCCAGCCTGGCACAGGGCCGGCGGCGCGGCAGCCCGGCGCCGTGGAGTCCGCCGCAAGGGGTGGGGCGGGGGAGGGTGCGGAGACGGCGGTGAGTGGCTGGAAAGCGCCGGTGGGACGGCGTAGAAAGGGACCGGATCGGGGTGTTCCGGCCCTCCGGCCGGACGGACGGAGGAAGGGTGGTCCACCGCATCACCGCCTGAGCGGAACCGGAACCCGGAGGCCCCATGGACCCCACCCCGTTCCTCCCCCAACCACCCTTGTCCCGCCTGGAGTTCGCTGCCGAACTGACCCGCCTGAGAGAGAAGGCCGACCTCACCGTCCGCGCCGTCGCCGCGCGCGTCGACGCGCCGGGCGCCCACAGCACCATCGGCGGCTGGTTCGCCGGCCAGAACCTGCCGTCGATCGGTTCCCTGCCCCTGTTCCGCCGGGTACTGCGGGTGTGCGGGGTGAGCGACGCGGCCGAGATCGACCGCTGGCTGGAACGACTCGCGGAGCTTCGGCGTTCACGGGTCCTGCGCGTCTCGGGAGGCGCGTCCCCTTACCGGGGTCTCGCGGGTTTCGAGGAACGGCACGCCGACTGGTTCTTCGGCCGGGAGCGGCTGCGGGCGGTCGTCGTGGACCGGATCCTTTCGGAGGGGGCCGACGTACCCCAACTGCTCGTCGGCGCCTCCGGATCGGGCAAGTCCTCCCTGCTGCGGGCAGGGGTGCTGCCCGCCCTGCGGGGCGAGCACGGGTGCACGCCGCTCCTGCTGGTTCCCGGCCGCGACCCGATGCGCGCGCTGGCGGCCGCCGTCACCGCGCAGTGGGAACGGGAGCAGCAGGTCCTGGCGACTGATCCGCTGGAACTGGCCGCTCAGATCAAGGCGTTGGCCGGCCGCGAGGCCGTGCGCATCGTCGTGGCGGTCGACCAGCTGGAGGAGGTGTTCACCACGTGCCCGGACCCGGCCGAACGGGAGCGGTTCCTCCGGTGCCTGGCCGCCCTCCCCTCCCCCGGCGTACGCGTCGCGGGGTGTCTGCGCGCCGACTTCTACAGCCAGGCCCTCGCCCAGCGGCCCCTCGCGGCAGCCCTGCAGAACGGCCAGACCGTCGTGGGCGCGCTCAGCGAGGACGAGATCCGCGCGGTGGTGGGCGGTCCTGCCGCCAAGGCCGGCCTCGCCCTGGACGAAGGGTTCATCGACGTCCTCCTCGCCGACCTCCGCGACTGCGGCCCAGGGGCGCTGCCGCTGCTGTCGCACGCGTTGCTGTCGACCTGGGAGCGCGGGCGCGGCGCCGCCTTGACCATCGCCGACTACCGGGCGGGCGGCGGGATGTCCGCGGCCGTCTCGGGGACCGCGGAAGAGGTCTACGCCGGTCTGTCCGAGGCCGAATCCGTACTCGCCCGGCAGCTGTTCCTGCGGATGGTCGCGGTGGGCGACGGCGTGCCCGACACCCGCAGGGTGCTGCCGCTGCCCCCGCCCGCCCGCCGGGACGACCGGGCCGGGCAGGTGTACGCAGTGCTGGAGCGCTTCGTCGACCGGCGGCTGGTCACGCTCGACGGCGACGGAGCCAGGATCACCCACGAGGCGCTGCTCACGGCCTGGCCGCGGCTGCGGGGCTGGATCGACACGGACCGGGCCGGACAGATGGTGTGGCAGGACCTGACGCGTGACGCGGACCGCTGGCTCGCGCACGGCCGCGATGCCTCGCTGCTCTACCGGGACACCCGGCTGGCCGTCGCCTCCGGTTGGGCGGAGGACAGCGGACACGCTCCGGAACTGGACGCACGGGAAAGCGAGTTCCTCGACGCCAGCCGGCTGGCGCAGGAGCTCCGGGTCCGGCGCGAGCGGCGCGGGGCCCGCCGGTTGCGCCGGCTCCTGGTCCTGCTCTCGGTGCTGGTCGTCCTTTCGGGCCTGCTGACCGGTGTCGCCGTGGTCCAGCGCCGCGACGCGGAGAGACAGCAGGCCGTCGCCCTGTCCCGGCTGGTGGCCGCGCGCGCCGAACGGCTGCGGGGGAGCGATCTCGCCCTCGCCGCGCAACTCGGTCTGGTGGCCTACCGTACGGCGCCGACCGCCGAGGCCCGGGCGGCGCTGATGGACGCCTCCGCGCTGCCGGCGGTGACCCGGATCCTGGCGTTCCGGGGCGTCGTACAGGCGGTGGCCCTCAGCCCGGACGGGCACACCCTCGCCGCGGGCGGCCTGGACCACCAGGTCGCGCTGTGGGACCTGCGCGATCCGGAGCGGCCCAGGCCGCTGGGGGCGGCGCCGGTGACGTTCGCCGACACCGTGTACGCGCTGGCCTTCAGCCCGGACGGCCGACGGCTCGCCGCCGGGTCCGGGGACGGGACCGTACGGGTGTGGGAGCCGTCGGGCCCGGATCCGGCGGCGGCCGGAGCGCGGGCACGGGTGTTGCAGGGCCCGGACTCGGCCGTGTACGGGGTCGCCTTCGCACCCGACGGCAGGACGCTGGCCGCGGCGGGCGCCGACGGCGGCGTGTACGTGTGGCCGGATGCGGCGGGCCCCGGTGCCGGCGGGGGTTCCGGTGCCGGAGGGGATTCCGGTGCCGGAGGGGATTCCGGTGCCGGAGGGGATTCCGGTGCCGGAGGGGATTCCGGTGCCGGAGGGGATTCCGGTGCCGGAGGGGATTCCGGGCCGGCCGGCGCCGGGGTCCGGCGGCTCGGCGGGTTCACCGGGGCGGTGCACACCGTCGCCTTCCGGCCGGGCGCGGGCGCGGCCCTGCTCGCCGCAGGGGGCGCGGACGGCTCCGTACGGCTGTGGGACCTCGCCGATCCCGGCCGGCCGCTCGGGTACGGGCAGCCGCTGACCGGAGCGGCCGGCCCGGTGTTCGGGCTGGCCTTCACGGCCGACGGCGCCCGGCTCGTCGCCGGGAGCCAGGACCGGTCCACACGGGAGTGGACCGTACCCGCGCCGGGCACCGCCCCGGACCCGCCCGCGGTGACCGGCGGGGCCCCGGCCGCTCCCGAGGGCCCCGCCAGTTACCTCAACGCGGTCGCCTACAGCGCGGACGGGCAGTGGCTGGCGACCGGCAGCGCGGACAACCAGGTGCGCCTGTACGACGCGCGGACGCGGAGCCTGGCCGGGGTGTTCCCGCACCCGGGACCGGTCACCTCGCTCGCGTTCCACCCCGGCGGGCGGCAGCTGGTGACGGGCGCCGCCGACGGGACCGTGCGCCTGTGGCAGCTGCCCGCCCGCCCGCTGCGCGGCTTCCAGGGCACGGTCAACGCGATCGGCTTCGCGCCGAACGGGAAGCTGCTCGCCGTCGCGGGGCGCGACGTACAGCTGTGGGACGTCTCCGATCCCTGGGCCCCGCGCCCCGTCGGGGCTCCCCTGGCGAATCCGACGGGGTACTCCGCGACGGTCTCCTTCACCCCGGACGGGCGCACCCTCGCCGTGGGCGGCCGGGAAGGCAGGCTGTGGCTGTGGGACGTGTCCCGCCCGGACCGGTCCGCGCCCTACGGGGAACCCCTGGCCGGGGGCGCCGGAACCATTCAGTCCGCGGCCTTCGACCGGACCGGCCGGATCCTGGCCGTGGGGAGCGAGGGGCGGACCGTACGCCTGTGGGACACGGCCGACCCGGCGCACCCGGCGCTCTCGGCCGAACTGCCGGAACCGACGAACTACGTGTATTCGGTGGCGTTCAGTCCGGACGGCCGGCGGCTCGCCGCCGGCACCGTCGACAAGCAGGTGCTGCTGTGGCGGCTGCCCCCGGCCGGCGGCCGGCCCGTGCTGGAGTCCACCCTGCGCGGGCCCGGGAGCTACGTGATGTCCGTCGCGTTCAGTCCGGACGGCCGCACCCTGGCCGCCGGCAGCGCGGACCGTGACGTGTGGCTGTGGGACGTGAGCGGGGACCGGCCGCGCACCGCCGGGCCGCCGCTGACGGGTCCGAGCAGCTACGTGTACGCCCTGTCGTTCAGCCCGGAGGGCGGGACGCTCGCCGCCGGCAGTACGGACGGCACGGTGTGGCTGTGGGACACCGCCGGCACCCGGCGGCCGCGGCCCCGCGCCGTGCTGAGCGGGCTCGGCGGGAAGGTGTACGCCGTCGCGTACGGCCCGGACGGGCACTCCCTCGCCGCGGGCGGCGCGGGCCCGGCAGCGCTGCTGTGGACCCGCGACGAGGAGGAGATCGCCCGGCGTCTGTGCGAGCGGGCCGGGACGGTCATCACGGCCCAGGAGTGGGCCCAGCTCGTCCCGGGTCTGCCGTACGCGCCGCCGTGCCGGTGAACGCGCGCCGCCCGGTGGCCGTACGGAGTTGTACGGACCGCCGTACGGGCCTGGTCGACCTGCGGTTCCGTCCTTCCCCCGGCCGCCGTCCGGATGGCTCTCTGGTGGGGCGCCGCCGGATCCGCCGGGGCGCCGCACACCACAGTGGGTCTTCCGAGGGAGAACGACGATGCGCATGACGACCACCACTCTGCGGTCCCGGGCCGGACTGGCCGCCGCCGCGGCAGCCGTCGCCCTGACCGGTCTGCTCGCCGGCGCCGGCGGCGCCGACGCGGCCGGCAGCTACATCTCGTCGAACAGCGGCGGGGCGAACGAGCGCACCTGCGCCAACACCGGGTGCGGTTCGCTCGGCTACCTGTCCAACGGGACGGGCGTGACGATGCTGTGCTGGCTGGACAGCCAGTGGGTGTATCCGCCGAGCTCCAACTACGCGTCCAACCGGTGGTTCCGCGTCTCCAGCTACCTGGGGACCGGCTACGTCCACTCGTCCCTGGTGGGCGGCCAGACCAGCGTCGGCCACTGCTGACGGGCCCTCGCGGCTCCCGGCCCCCGGTTCCCCGCTCCTGGGGGCCGGGGGCCGGCGGCGTGCGCCTGCGGGTGCGGCGCCCGCGCCCCGTCGGCCGCCGCGTTCCGCTACCGGTCCGTCGAAGGGTTCTCCGCCGTCTCCAGGGCCTGGGCGGCGATGGTGATCGCCTCTTCGTCGCGGCCCGCCCCCTTCGCCGCCCGGGCCTGGCTCAGGGACACGCGGAGCAGTTCCGTGGTGTGTTCCGGCAGCGAGCCGGACCCCACGATGTCCTCCAGTTTCCGGATGGTGTCTGCGGCCAGGTCGTCGGGCATCGCGCGGCCTCTCCTTCGTCGTGGATCAAGCGCTTGCGACGGTGCCACGCCGTGGCGGGCGGGACAAGGCGACGCGGAGCCGAACCACTCTCTTGCGTGATCCGGAGCGGCCCCCGGCCCGGGTCAGGCCCTCCCAGCTGCGGGTTTAAGGTCGCCGGTGCTTGCCTTTGCGAAGACTTTAGAGGGATGGGCCCGATTTGGTTTGCGTGGAGCAACCAACTACTTCTACGGTTGCCTAGAGCAACGAAATGGAGGCGGGATGGCCGAGCAGGCGCAGTACGAGGAACTGGCCCGCGAGCTCAGCGCCATCGGCGCCGTCAAGAGGGACATGGGGCGGATCCTGCCACACGACTGTCCCGCCGGGTCCGCCGCCGTTCTGACCCTGCTCGGCCGGCACGGCGGCATGCGGATGAGCCGGCTCGCCGAACTGCTCTCCGTCGACACCTCCGTCACCAGCCGGCACGTCGCGCACGTCGCCGACCGCGGCTGGATAGAACGGCTGCCCGACCCGGACGACGGGCGCTCACGCATTTTGCGCCTCACCGCAGCGGGGCAGGAGCGGCTCGACGAGCTCTCCGGGCGCACGTCGCGGCTCCTCGCCGACCGGTTGAGCGACTGGTCCGACGAGGAGGTCGGCGGGCTGATCCGGCTGATGACCCGGCTGCGCACGAGCTTCGGAGACTGCCGCTCGACCACCGGGGGGCTCCCGTACCCGGACGAACCGACCACCCGTACACCCGCATAAGAACGTAAGGAAGCGCATGGCAACGACCACACCAGCCGGTGTGCGGGCCTCTCACGCCAAGCACGGCGGCGGCGGCCACGACGGCGCCCCGATGACCCACCGGCAGATCATGGAGGCGCTCTCCGGGCTGCTGCTCGGCATGTTCGTCGCGATCCTGTCGTCGACGATCGTCTCCAACGCCCTCCCCCAGATCATCGGCGACCTCGGCGGCGGCCAGTCCGCCTACACCTGGGTGGTCACGGCCGCCCTGTTGTCCATGACGGCGGCGACCCCCCTGTGGGGCAAGCTCTCCGACCTGTACAGCAAGAAGGCGCTCGTCCAGATAGCGCTGGTCATCTACGTACTGGGCTCGGCCGTCGCCGGCATGTCGCAGAACGCGGGCATGCTGATCGCCTGCCGCGTGGTCCAGGGCATCGGCGTCGGCGGCCTGTCCGCCCTCGCCCAGATCGTGATGGCGGCGATGATCTCCCCGCGCGAGCGCGGCCGCTACAGCGGCTACCTCGGCGCGACCTTTGCAGTCGCCACCGTCGGCGGCCCGCTGCTCGGCGGTGTCATCACCGACACCGACTGGCTGGGCTGGCGCTGGTGCTTCTACGTCGGCGTGCCCTTCGCGATCATCGCGCTGATCGTCCTGCAGAAGACCCTGCACCTCCCCGTCGTCAAGCGCGAGGTCAAGGTCGACTGGGGCGGTGCGTTCTTCATCTCCGCCGCCGTGTCGCTGCTCCTGCTCTGGGTCACCTTCGCCGGTGACAAGTACGACTGGGTGTCGTGGCAGACGTACGCGATGGTCGGCGGCTCGGTCGTCCTCGGCGCGCTGTTCGTCCTCGTCGAGTCCAAGGCGAGCGAGCCGATCATCCCGCTGCGGCTGTTCCGCAACCGCACGATCGCGCTGTCGTCGATCGCGTCGCTCTTCGTCGGCGTCGCGATGTTCACCGGCACCGTCTTCTTCAGCCAGTACTTCCAGCTCGCCCGCGACAAGTCCCCGACCATGTCCGGCGTGATGACGATCCCGATGATCGCCGGCCTGTTCGTCTCCTCCACCGTCTCGGGACAGGTCATCACCAAGACCGGCCGGTGGAAGGCGTGGCTGCTGTGCGGTGGCGTGCTGGTGACGGCGGGCCTCGGTCTGCTCGGCACGATCCGCTACGACACGGTGTACTGGCACATCGCGGTCTTCATGGCGCTGCTGGGCCTGGGCATCGGCATGATGATGCAGAACCTGGTCCTGTGCACGCAGAACCAGGTGGCGCCGTCCGACCTCGGATCGGCCAGCTCCACGGTGACGTTCTTCCGCTCCCTCGGCGGTGCGATCGGCGTCTCCGCGCTCGGCGCGATCATGGCCGACCGGATCACGCACTACGCCAAGGACGGGTTCGCCACCCTCGACCCGAAGTACGCGGCCGCCGCGGCGCAGTCGGGCTCCGGCGGCAGCATCCCGGACATGAACAGCCTGCCCGGACCGCTGCGCACCGTGATGGAGAGCGCGTACGGCCACGGCATCGCGGACGTGTTTCTGATCGCCGCGCCGCTGGCGCTGATCGCCTTCCTCGTCACGCTCTTCATCAAGGAGGTCCCGCTGCGGACGTCGGGCGGCCTGGCGCAGGCCTCGCAGGCCGACGCCGAAGCCGGCATCCGGGCCGGTACCGGCGCCGACGCCGGAATCCCGGTCCCGGCGGACGCCCCCGAGCGGGCCGTCGACCCGGCCGGGTCCGCCCCTCGGGTGCCGCGGCAGACGGCCGCCGCCACCACCGGTGACGGCGGGTCCGCTTCCCTGCCCGAGGGCGTTCCGGTACGCGGCCACGTGCGCGGCGCCGAGAGCACGCCCGTGCCCCGGGCGGCGGTGACGCTGATCTCCCTGGCGGGACGTCAGCTGGGCCGGTCGGTCGCCCAGGCCGACGGCTCGTACGAGCTCGACGCGCCGGGCAGCGGCTCGTACGTACTGATCGCGGCGGCCGACGGGTTCCAGCCGCAGGCCTCGACCATCGTGGTGAACGGTGAGCCGGTCGTCTACGACATCCTGCTGAGCGGGACGAGCGGCCTGAGCGGTGTCGTACGGTCCGCCGAAACCGGAGCCCCGGTCGAGGGCGCCATGGTCATCGTCACCGATGTGCGCGGGGACGTACTGGCCACCGGAACCACCGACGGGCAGGGCGGGTTCGCCTTCGCCGAGCTCGTGCCGGGCTCCGTGACCGTAGCGGTGAACGCCGCCGGGCGCCGCCCGAAGGCCCTGCACGTCGAGGTCGGCGCCGCGGGCGTGACCCGGGTCGAGGTCGAGCTGAGTTCCGGCGCGCAGGTCCAGGGCGTCGTCCGGGCTCCGGGCGGACCGCTCGGCGACGCCCGCGTCACGCTGGTCGACGCGGCGGGCAACGTGGTCGCCACCGCGCGGACCGGCGCCGACGGCGCGTACGCCTTCACCGACCTGGACGGCGGAGAGTACACCGTCATCGCGACGGGATACCCGCCGGTGGCCACGGCGCTGACCGTGAGCGGCCGCGGCGTCGACGGCCACGACATCGAGCTCGCCCACCCCGCCGCCGACGCCGGGACCCGTGCCCACCCGCTCTCCGCCGAGGCGGCGGAGGA
>NZ_JBSGYT010000089.1:0-10736 GCF_053610645.1 Streptomyces sp. NPDC054883
GTTCCCCTTCGGGGGCACCGGGCCCGGCCCGTTTCGCGTGGCGCCGCCGGCCCCCGGGGCTCCGCCCCACCCTGCGTCTCAAGCGCCGGCGGGGCTGGTTTTGCCCCGGTGAGTCGGATCTCCGCCCGGGGCGGCACTCCCAGCCCCGCCGGCGATTGAGGCGCGGGCGCGGAGCGCCGTGCAGTGGCCTGGAGCCGCGTCAGCGGTCGGGGCGGGGTACGGCTGTGGCCCGGACCCCCGTGCGGGGGACCGGGCCACAGGTGGGCCGGGGCGGCTACGCCTTGCGGAGGCAGAACGTCAGGCCCAGGGGCTCGTCCGTGAACTCGGCGCCGTAGGTGCCGTCCGCCGGACCCTGCGCGAAGTCCGTCGCCAGGACCTCGTCCGAGATCAGCGCCGCGTGGTCCGTCAGGGCCGTCACGACCTCCGGGTCCGCCGAGGACCACCGCAGGGCGATCCGGTCCGCCACGTCCAGACCGGAGTTCTTCCGGGCCTCCTGGATCAGCCGGATCGCGTCCCGCGCCAGGCCCGCCAGCCGCAGTTCCGGCGTGATCTCCAGGTCCAGCGCCACCGTCGCACCCGAGTCGGACGCCACCGACCAGCCCTCGCGCGGGGTCTCCGTGATGATGACCTCCTCCGGGGTGAGGGTGACCGTCTCGCCGTTCACGTCCACCGAGGCCTCGCCCGAGCGCAGGGCCAGGGACAGGGCCGCCGCGTCGGCCGCGGCCACCGCCTTCGCCACGTCCTGCACGCCCTTGCCGAAACGCTTGCCCAGCGCACGGAAGTTGGCCTTGGCCGTGGTGTCCACCAGCGAACCGCCGACCTCGGAGAGCGAGGCCAGGGAGGAGACGTTCAGCTCCTCCGTGATCTGGGCGTGCAGCTCCGGGGTGAGCGACTCGAAGCCCGAGACCGCGACCAGCGCCCGCGACAGCGGCTGGCGGGTCTTCACGCCCGACTCCGCACGCGTCGCGCGCCCCAGCTCCACCAGGCGGCGGACCAGCTGCATCTGCCGCGACAGGACCGGGTCGACCGCCGAGGCGTCCGCCACCGGCCACGACGACAGGTGCACCGACTCCGGGGCCTCCGGGGTGACCGGAACGACCATGTCCTGCCAGACCCGCTCCGTGATGAAGGGGGTCAGCGGGGCCATCAGCCGGGTCACCGTCTCAACCACGTCGTGCAGCGTGCGCAGCGCGGCCGCGTCGCCCTGCCAGAACCGGCGGCGCGAGCGGCGGACGTACCAGTTGGAGAGGTCGTCCACGAAGGAGGACAGCAGCTTGCCGGCGCGCTGGGTGTCGTAGGACTCCATCGCCTCCGTGACCTCGGCGGTCAGCGAGTGCAGTTCCGACAGCAGCCAGCGGTCCAGGACCGTGCGGTCCGCCGGGGCCGGGTCGGCCGCCGAGGGGGCCCAGTTCGAGGTGCGGGCGTACAGCGCCTGGAAGGCGACGGTGTTCCAGTACGTGAGGAGCGTCTTGCGGACGACCTCCTGGATGGTGCCGTGGCCCACGCGGCGCGCCGCCCACGGGGAACCGCCCGCCGCCATGAACCAGCGCACCGCGTCCGCGCCGTGCTGGTCCATGAGCGGGATGGGCTGGAGGATGTTGCCCAGGTGCTTGGACATCTTGCGGCCGTCCTCGGCGAGGATGTGGCCCAGGCAGACCACGTTCTCGTACGAGGACTTGTCGAACACCAGGGTGCCGACCGCCATCAGCGTGTAGAACCACCCGCGCGTCTGGTCGATGGCCTCCGAGATGAACTGCGCCGGGTAGCGCTTCTCGAAGATCTCCTTGTTCTTGTACGGGTATCCCCACTGCGCGAACGGCATCGAACCCGAGTCGTACCAGGCGTCGATGACCTCGGGAACGCGGACCGCTTCGAGGGAGCAGCCCTCGTGGGTGCAGGTGAAGGTGACGTCGTCGATGTACGGGCGGTGCGGGTCCAGGGCCGACTGGTCCGTGCCCGACAGCTCCGACAGCTCCGCGCGCGATCCGACGCAGGTGAGGTGGTTCTCCTCGCACCGCCAGATGGGCAGCGGGGTGCCCCAGTAGCGGTTGCGGGACAGCGCCCAGTCGATGTTGTTCTTCAGCCAGTCCCCGAAGCGGCCCTGCTTGACCGAGTCCGGGAACCAGTTCGTCTTCTCGTTCTCCCGCAGCATCGCGTCCTTGACGGCGGTGGTGCGGATGTACCAGGACGGCTGCGCGTAGTAGAGCAGCGCGGTGTGGCAGCGCCAGCAGTGCGGGTAGCTGTGCTCGTAGGCGATGTGCTTGAAGAGCAGGCCACGGGCGTCGAGGTCGGCGGTCAGCTTCTCGTCGGCCTTCTTGAAGAAGATGCCGCCGACCAGCGGGACGTCCTCCTCGAAGGTGCCGTCGGGGCGGACCGGGTTCACGACCGGCAGGCCGTACGCGCGGCAGACCGCGAGGTCGTCGGCGCCGAAGGCGGGGGACTGGTGGACCAGACCGGTGCCGTCCTCCGTCGTGACGTACTCGGCGTTCACGACGTAGTGGGCCTCGGCCGGGAACTCGACGAGGGAGAAGGGACGCTCGTACGTCCAGCGCTCCATCTCCTTGCCGGTGAAGGTCCGGCCGGTGGCTTCCCAGCCCTCGCCCAGGGCCTTCTCCAGCAGCGGCTGGGCGACGACCAGCCTCTCCTCACCGTTCGTGGCGACCACGTAGGTGACCTCGGGGTGTGCGGCGACGGCCGTGTTGGACACCAGCGTCCAGGGGGTCGTCGTCCAGACCAGCAGCGCCGCCTCGCCCGCGAGGGGGCCGGAGGTCAGCGGGAAGCGCACGTAGACCGAGGGATCCACGACGGTCTCGTAGCCCTGCGCCAGCTCGTGGTCGGACAGGCCGGTGCCACAGCGGGGGCACCAGGGGGCGACCCGGTGGTCCTGGGTCAGCAGACCCTTGTTGAAGATCTCCTTGAGCGACCACCACACGGACTCGACGTACTCGGGGTCCATGGTCCGGTAGGCGTCGTCCAGGTCGACCCAATAGCCCATCCGGGTCGTGAGCTCGGCGAACGCGTCGGTGTGGCGGGTCACGGAGTCGCGGCACTTGGCGTTGAACTCGGCGATCCCGTAGGCCTCGATGTCCTGCTTGCCGTTGAAGCCGAGCTCCTTCTCGACGGCGAGCTCGACGGGCAGGCCGTGGCAGTCCCAGCCGGCCTTGCGGGCGACGTGGTAGCCGCGCATCGTGCGGAAGCGGGGGAAGACGTCCTTGAAGACGCGGGCCTCGATGTGGTGGGCACCGGGCATGCCGTTCGCGGTGGGCGGGCCCTCGTAGAAGACCCACTCGGGGCGGCCCTCGGACTGGGCCAGGGTCTTGTCGAAGGTCTTGTTCTCGCGCCAGAAGTCGAGGACGGCGTGCTCAAGGGCAGGCAGGTCGACCTGGGCGGGTACCGGGCGGTACTGCGGCGGTGTGGTCATGAGGCTGAACTCTTCCTCCGGCGGGATGCGACTTCCGTCCGGAGGGACGAGAGCCGTCTGCTGCTCCCGCGGTACCACCCTCCTTGGCCGCCGGACAGCGCCGGTGGCCCCCTCATTGGGGTGCGAAGCCGGTTCTACTCGCCGTCGTGACGGCTTTCTTCCGGCGGCTCCGGGGTGATCCTTCGCATCGCGCTCGCCCCCGGGCTCTCACCGTCCCCGGGTCGCTCCTGGCTGCGTCCGACGCTACTCGTCCCCATCCATGCCTTTCGCTGGGCCCAGTGTACGGGGCCGGGCGGTGCGCGGCCGACCGGTTTGCCGCGCGGCGCGGGGGGGGGCGCGGCCGGGTCCGCCGGGGGCCCGGCGGGGCCCCGCGCGTGACCCGGATGGGCCGACGGGGCCGGTCCGGGATCCGCCGGGGCGGCAGGGGCGGATTACCGGGCTTCCGGATGGGCACAACGGATGCAGGTTGGCCACGACGGATGCGCGCCCCGTTGCCGTGGGGCCGGAGCCGATTTATCGTTCCGGCACGATTCGCGAGCAATGATCACAGTATGTGAAGGGGCCGCGGCCATGGTGGCGAGGAAGACCGCCGGGACAACCGAGAAGGCTGTCGGAAAGGCTGCCGAGGCCCGTGCCCGGACGGACGCCCCGGCCGGGAAGGGGGCCGCGACCAGGAAGGCATCCCCGAGCGCGCCCGCCACCGGGCGGGCGGCAGGGAAAAAGGCCGCCGCGAAAAGGGCGGCCGGGAAAACGACGGCCGGCGAGAAGGCGGCGCCGTCCACCGCGAAGGGCACGAGAAAGGCACCGGCGACAAAGGCACCCGCGAAGAAGGCGCCCGGGAAGAAGTCAGCTGCCGAGAAGGCGACCGCCGAGAAGGCATCCGCGACCAAGACACCCGTGAAGAAGGCAGTTGTGGAGAAGACAGCTGTGCAGAAGGCGCCGACGACCAAGGCATCCGCGACCAAGGCGCCCGCCAAGAAGGCGCCCGCGACCAAGGCGCCCGCCAAGAAGGCGACGGCGGCCGCCGAGAAGGCGACGGCGGCCGCCGAGAAGACGACGGCGAGGAAGGCCGCGGCCAAGAAGGCCGGGGCCGAGGGGGCGGCGCAGGCCGCGACAGAGACTGGAGCCCGGAAAGTGGTTGCCAAGAAGAGCACCGGCGCGACGCGCAAGACGGCCGAGGCCGCCACCAGCGGCCTGCCCAAGGCGGTCCCCGCCACCGCGGGCCCCGTCGCCCCCGGCCAGCTGCCCGTACGCCCCGGCGAGGACCCGTGGACGCCCGCCGAGGTCGCCGACGCCCGGTCGGAGCTGACCAGCGAGGTGCTGCGGCTGCGTGCCGAGCTGGAGGCCTCCGAGCAGGCCATCTCGGGCCTCATGCGGGACTCGGGCGACGGCGCCGGCGACGACCAGGCCGATACGGGAACCAAGAACATCACCCGGGAATCGGAACTGGCCCTCGCGGCGAACGCCACCCTGATGCTGGAGCAGACCGAGCGGGCCCTGGAACGGCTGGAGGCGGGTACGTACGGCTTCTGCGAGAACTGCGGAAAGCCCATCGGCAAGGCCAGGATGCAGGCCTTCCCGCGGGCCACCCTGTGCGTGGACTGCAAGCAGAAGCAGGAGCGGCGGCACTGACCCGGCCCGGGTAGGCGGCGCGGCTCACGGGACCCTGACGTACCCTCGTGTCTCGTCAGGGTCCAGGAACCTGCCGGGAACCTGGTTCGTGCTAGTTCGAGGGACTCACGTGGCAGAGGCGGAGCGCATCATCGGTACGCCGGACGTCGGGGACGGCGCGGAAGCGGAGCCGACCGGGCCCAAGGGGCGCCGGCGGATCGCGGCGCTGCTCGTGGTGGCGGTACTGGCGTACCTGATCGACCTCGGCAGCAAGATGGTCGTCGTCGCCAAGCTGGAGCACCAGCGGCCGATCGAGGTCGTCGGCGACCTCCTGAAGTTCGAGGCCATCCGCAACCCCGGGGCAGCGTTCGGCTTCGGCGAGGCCTTCACGATCATCTTCACCTGCATCGCGGCCACCGTGATCGTGGTGATCGTCCGGCTGGCGCGCAAGCTCTACAGCCTGCCGTGGGCGATCGCGCTGGGCCTGCTGCTGGGCGGCGCCCTCGGCAACCTGACCGACCGGATCTTCCGTTCGCCGGGCGTCTTCCGCGGCGCCGTCGTCGACTTCATCGCGCCCGCGCACTTCGCCGTGTTCAACCTCGCGGACTCGGCGATCGTGTGCGGGGGCGTCCTGATCGTCCTGCTCTCGTTCAAGGGGCTGGACCCCGACGGCACCGTCCACAAGGACTGATCGCGGGACTGCCCGTCTGCCGAGTCCTGCATACTCGACAGGTGAGTACGATTCCCGAGATCCGCACCCTGCCCGTTCCCGATGGCCTCGAGGGCGAGCGCGTCGACGCCGCCATCGCCCGTATGTTCGGATTTTCCCGGACGAAGGCGGCCGAACTCGCGGCCGCGGGGAAGGTGGCGGTCGACGGCAGCGTCGTCGGGAAGTCCGAGCGCGTGCACGGCGGCGCCTGGCTCGAAGTCGAGATGCCCGCGCCGCCGCGGCCGGTCGAGCTCGTCGCCGAGCCGGTCCCGGGCATGGAGATCGTCCATGACGACGACGACATCGTGGTCATCATGAAGCCGGTGGGCGTCGCCGCCCACCCGAGCCCGGGCTGGACCGGCACCACCGTCATCGGCGGCCTCGCCGCCGCCGGCTACCGGATCTCCACCTCCGGCGCGTCCGAGCGCCAGGGCGTCGTGCACCGCCTCGACGTCGGCACGTCCGGCCTGATGGCCGTCGCGAAGTCCGAGCGCGCCTACACCTCGCTCAAGAACCAGTTCCGCGAGCGCGTCGTGGACAAGCGCTACCACGCGCTGGTGCAGGGCCACCCGGACCCGATGAGCGGCACCATCGACGCGCCGATCGGCCGCCACCCGAGCGCGGACTACAAGTGGGCGGTGACCCGGGAGGGCAAGCCCTCCGTCACCCACTACGACCTGATCGAGGCCTTCCGGGCGGCGTCGCTGCTGGACATCAAGCTGGAGACCGGCCGCACGCACCAGATCCGGGTGCACATGTCCGCGCACCGCCACCCCTGCGTCGGCGACCTGACCTACGGCGCGGACCCCACCGTCGCCAAGCGGCTCGGACTGACCCGGCAGTGGCTGCACGCCGTGCGCCTCGGCTTCGAGCACCCGGCGGACGGGCAGTGGGTGGAGTTCGAGAGCTCCTACCCGGCGGACCTCCAGCACGCGTTGGACGTGATCCGGGCCGAGAGCGAGTGACGGCCTTCACCGTCCGCGTCGCGGCCGGCGAGGCGGATCTCGCGGCGTGCTTCGCGGTGCGCACCGAGGTGTTCGTGGTCGAACAGTCCGTGCCGGAGTCGATCGAGTACGACGCCTACGACGCGGGCGCCGTGCACGTGCTGGCCGAGGGGCCGGACGGCAAGCCGCTGGGCACCGGCCGGCTGCTGCACGGGCCCGACGCCCTCGGCAAGACCGGCTCCCCGGAGGTCGGCTCCCTCGGGCGGCTGGCCGTGAGCGCCGCCGCCCGCGGGCTGGGCGTGGGCGCGGCCCTGGTCCGGGCCATCGAGGCGGAGGCCGGCCGGCTGGGACTCACCGCGGTGGACCTGGGCGCGCAGACGCACGCGCTCGGCTTCTACGAGCGCCTGGGCTACGTGGCCTACGGCCCGGAGTTCCAGGACGCGGGCATCCCGCACCGTGCCATGCGGCGCCCGTTGCCGTAACGCCCCCGGGCGCGCATCTTTCAGCCCCGCCGACGTTTGAGGCGCGGGCCAGGCCCATTCAGCCCCGCCGGCGTTTGAGGCGCGGCTGGTTCAGTCGGCCGGGCTGGTTCGGCCGGCCGGGCTGAATGGGCGCGGCGTGGAGCGCCGGGGGTGCCTGCGCCCGTCCGACACGGGCGCGGCCAGAGCCCCGGCCCCGCGGGCGAGCGGCAGCGCAATGGCAGGGTGGGGGAGTGGATCAGCTCGCTCTGCTTTTCGTACTGCTGCTCGGCGCCGTGGTCACCGTGCCGCTCGGGGACCGGCTGAAGCTGCCCGCGCCCGTGCTGATGACCATCGGCGGGGTGGTGCTGGCGCTCGTGCCGGTCGTGCCGAACGTGGACATCCCGCCCGAGTACATCCTGCCGCTGGTGCTGCCGCCGCTGCTGTACGCCTCCGCGCAGCGCACCTCCTGGCGCCAGTTCGCCGCCAACGTCCGGCCGATCCTGCTGCTGGCCGTGGCCCTGGTCTTCGTCACCACGGCGGCCGTCGCCGCCGTGGCGAACGCCGTGGTGCCCGGGCTGCCGCTGGCCGCCGCCGTCGCGCTCGGCGCGCTCGTGGCCCCGCCCGACCCGGTGGCGGCCACCGCCGTCGCCGGGCAGCTGGGGCTGCCGCGCCGGCTGGTGTCGATCCTGGAGGGCGAGGGCCTGTTCAACGACGTCACCGCGATCGTGCTCTACCACGTGGCCATCGGCGCCGCCGTCAGCGGCGATTTCTCCTGGCCGGACGCGCTCGGCGAGTTCGTGCTGTCCGCCGTGGTCGCCCTGTCCGTGGGCCTGGCCCTCGGATGGCTCACGAACCGGCTCATGGGGCGGCTCGGCGACGCCACGCTGCAGATCGGGCTGACGCTGCTCGTGCCCTTCGTCGCGTACGTGGTGGCGGAGGAGCTCCGCGGCTCGGGCGTGCTGGCCGTGCTGACGACCGCCCTGTTCCTCGCCGAGTACGCGACCGATGCCGACGACGTGCTGGGGCGGCTGGCCGGCCACACCTTCTGGGAGATCGTCGACACGCTGGTCACCGGTGTCGCGTTCGGGCTGATCGGGCTGGAGCTGCACCACGTCTTCGGTACCGCGCGCGGCAGCGAGGAGCAGATGGCGGGCTGGGCGGCGGCCGTCGTGGCGGTGGTCGTCGGCGTACGGCTGCTGTGGCTGCTGCCCGCGGGCTGGCTGGCGAAGCGGCTGCACAAGCGGCGCGACTACGCCGAAGAGATCCCGGTGAGCTGGCGGGAGAGCACGGTCATGTGGTGGGCCGGGATGCGGGGCGTGGCCTCGGTGGCGCTGGCGCTGGCCATCCCGCTGAAGACCGACGCCGGGGAGCCCTTCCCGGCCCGGGACCAGATCATCTTCATCGCCTTCGCCGTGATCATGGTGACGCTGCTCTGCCAGGGGCTGACGCTGCCCTGGCTCGTGCGCCGGCTGGGGGTCGAGGCCGACGAGGACGCGGAGCGGGAGACGGAGCGGCGGCTCGCGGTCCGCGCCGCCAAGGCCGCCAAGGTGCGGCTGCAGGAGATCGAGCGGGCCGAGGACCTCCCCGACGACCTGCTGGAGGTGCTGTACCGCAGGGCGTACGACGTGGGGGCCAGGATCAGCCCCGACATGGTCGACGAGGAACGGCGCGAGGCGTACGCGAAACGGGTGGAGCGGATCCGGGACGTCCAGCGCATCCAGCGGGAGATGATGTCGGCGGCCCGGCACGAGGTGCTGGCCGCACGCAGCGAACCCGGCGCCGATCCGGAGATCGTCGACCGGGTCCTGCGCCACCTGGACGTGCGGAGCCTGCGCAACCCCTGAGCCCGAGCGACCCCGAGGGCGGCGACCGCGGCCGCCTAACAGGGCCGGCGGACCGCGTCGGCGGTCGCCACGCGGGGGAGGGCGTACGGGTGCTCGTCCACCAGCCAGGCGATCAGGCGCTCGCGGACCGCGCAGCGGACGGTCCACACGTCGTCGGCGTCCTTCGCCGTGACCATCGCCCGGACCTCGATGGTGTGCGGTGTGGTGTCCGTCACCACCAGGCCGCTCGCCCGGCCGTCCCACTCCGGGGTCTCCTTGAGGATGTACATGAGCTGCTCCCGCATCAGGTCGATCGGCGCCGAGTGGTCCAGGTGCAGGAAGACCGTGCCCGTCATCTGGGCTCCGCCGCGCGACCAGTTCTCGTACGGCTTGCCGGTGAAGTACGAGACCGGCATCGTGATGCGGCGTTCGTCCCAGGTGCGGACCACCAGGAACGTCAGGGTGATCTCCTCGACCGTGCCCCACTCCTTGTCCACCACCACCGTGTCCCCTATCCGCACGGTGTCGCCGAAGGCGATCTGCAGGCCGGCGAAGAGGTTGCCCAGGGAGGACTGCGCGGCGATGCCGGCCACGATGCCCAGCACACCGGCCGAGGCCAGCATCGAAGCGCCGACCGTACGCATCGCCGGGAAGGTCAGCAGCATGGCCGCGACCGCGACGACCGAGACCACCGCCGTGACCGCCCGCTGGATCAGCACCACCTGGGTGCGCACCCGCCGGACCCGGGCCGCGTCGCGGGAGCCGGAGGCGTAGCGCGCGTAGCCGGAATCGACGGTCGCGGCGGCGATCCGGACCAGCAGCCAGGCGGTGGAGGCGATGAGGACCAGGGTCAGGGTCCGGCCGACGCCGTCCGCGTGCTGCGGGAGGATCCGCGAGGAGCGGTAGGAGCCTCTGAGCAGCGCGGTGCACAGCACGATCTGGAACGGCACCCGGCAGCGGCGCAGCAGGCCCCACAAGGGCGTCTCGTGGTGCCGGGCATCGGCGCGGCGCAGCAGCAGGTCGAGGGCCCAGCCCGCGAGCAGGGTCACGACCAGGGAGCCGCCGATGACCGCGGCGGGGCGAAGGAAGTTCTCCATCTCCATGCGGGCAACCTAACCCGATCGCGCTTTCGGAAACTGGCACGATGGAGGAATGAACATCCTGCTCTTCCATTCGACCTACGGGCTGCGGCCAGCGGTGCACGCGGCGGCCGACCGGCTGCGCGCGGCGGGACACACGGTCCGGGTGCCCGACCTCTTCGCGGGGCGGACGTTCGGCACCGTCGAGGAGGGCATGGCCCACCAGGACGAGATCGGCCGCGACGAGCTGCTCAAGCGGGCCGTGCTGGCCGCCGCCCCCTACTCCGACCAGGGCCTGGTCTACGCCGGCTTCTCGTTCGGCGCCTCCATGGCCCAGCACCTGGCGCTGCACGACGAGAAGGCGCGCGGGCTGCTGCTCCTGCACGGGACGTCGGACCTGGAGGACGGTGCCTCGGCCGACGGGCTCCCGGTGCAGCTGCACGTGGCGGACCCGGACCCGTTCGAGCCGCACGACTGGCTGACGGCCTGGTACCTGCGGATGCGCCGGGCCGGGGCGGACGTGGAGGTCCACAGCTACCAGGGCGCCGGGCACCTGTTCACCGATCCGGAACTCGACGACTACGACGCGCAGGCCGCCGAGCAGACCTGGAAGGTCGCGCTGGCGTTCCTCGACACCCTGTAGGGGCGCGGCCCACGGGCAGGGGCCCGGCCCGGCTTGCGCCGGGCC
>NZ_JBSGYT010000090.1:0-10505 GCF_053610645.1 Streptomyces sp. NPDC054883
CAGCCCCCCCGCGCGGGGGTGTGGGCCCGGCCCCGGGGCGCCGCCCGCACCCGCGCCTCAAACGCCGGCGGGGCTGACTTTGCCGGCAGGGCTGAACGTGGCTGGTCCGGTGACGCCGCGCATGCGAAAAGGCGGGATCATGCGGACCCCCGACCGCTTGATCCCGCCTTTTCCCCCCGCGGCCCCCGCCCTACCCCCGTAGGACGGGCCCCCTGGCCCGATGGTCTTCGTCAGGCGACGAGTTCCCCGAAGGACTCCGCCTCGTCCCGGCCGAAGCTCAGGACGTCGTCCTCCCGCAGCCGCCGCAGCGACCGCCAGATGCTGGACTTCACCGTGCCGACGCTGATGCCCAGGATCTCCGCGATCTCCGGGTCCGTGCGGCCCTCGTAGTACCGCAGCACCAGCATCGTCCGCTGCGGCTCCGGGATCCGGGCCAGCGCCTGCCACAGCACCGCCCGCAGTTCCGTACCGCGCATCGCGTCCGTGTCGGAGGCCGTCTCCGGCAGTTCCTCCGTCGGGTACTCGTTCAGCTTGCGCCGGCGCCACGCGCTGATGTGCAGGTTCGTCATGGTCCGCCGCAGGTACCCGCCGACCGCCGCCTTGTCGCTGATCCGGTCCCACGCCCGGTACGTCGAGAACAGCGCGCTCTGGAGCAGGTCCTCCGCCTCGTACCGGTCACCGGTGAGGTGGAACGCCGTCGCGAACAGCGCGGCGCGCCGTTCCTGTACGTACGCCGTGAACTCCGCCTCCGAGGAGGACGGCTTCGCCGGAGCGGGAACCGCCCGGTACGTGTTCGCGTCAATGGCTACAGGATGCGTCGGCCGCTGACGGGCGACCGTCGCCGTACGGACACCCGCCCGGCGGTTCGCATCGTGCAGCCGCGTGACGACCGCGCTGGTCGTGGTGCTGTGCAGCGTGTTCATCTCGCGCCCCCCGTCGTGGAGTCTGCTTCGGTCCGTCTCTGGTAGAAGCCTGCCCCGCCGACTTAACCGCGGTGTCCTGCGACTGTCACAGACCTGTCACAGCGGTCCGCTGCCGCAACCCCGTACGACGGACGGTCGAGTCCGGACGAGCGATGGGACAGAATGAGCCCGTGCCTTTCCTGTTGCTGATCGAGGACGACGACGCCATCCGCACGGCCCTCGAACTCTCCCTGTCACGCCAGGGCCACCGTGTGGCCACCGCGGCGACGGGCGAGGACGGCCTGAAGCTGCTGCGCGAGCAGCGGCCGGACCTGATCGTGCTGGACGTGATGCTGCCCGGGATCGACGGCTTCGAGGTGTGCCGGCGGATCCGGCGCACCGACCAACTGCCGATCATCTTGCTGACCGCGCGCAGCGACGACATCGACGTGGTGGTCGGGCTGGAGTCCGGAGCCGATGACTACGTTGTCAAACCCGTGCAGGGCCGGGTGCTCGACGCCCGGATCCGCGCCGTGCTGCGCCGGGGCGAACGCGAGGCCAGCGACTCCGCCGTGTTCGGGTCCCTGGTCATCGACCGTGCCGCCATGACGGTGACGAAGAACGGCGAGGACCTCCAGCTCACCCCGACCGAGCTGCGCCTGCTGCTGGAGCTCAGCCGCAGGCCCGGCCAGGCGCTGTCGCGCCAGCAGTTGCTGCGCCTCGTCTGGGAGCACGACTACCTCGGGGACTCGCGCCTGGTCGACGCCTGCGTGCAGCGGCTGCGCGCCAAGGTCGAGGAAGTCCCGTCCTCACCCACGCTGATCCGCACCGTCCGGGGCGTCGGCTACCGCCTGGACTCCCCACAGTGACCAAGCAGTTCCTGGGCGGCCTGTTCGCGGGCCGGCGGTGGACCAGCCTGCGGCTGCGGCTCCTCGTGGTGTTCGCCCTCGTCGCGCTGACGGCCGCCGTGTCCGCTTCCGGGATCGCCTACTGGCTCAACCGCGAGGCGGTCCTCACCCGTACCCAGGACGCGGCCCTCGGCGACTTCCGCCAGGAGATGCAGAACCGGGCCGCGGGGCTGCCCGCCGATCCGACGCCCGAGGAGCTGCAGCGCACCGCCGAGCTGATGGCGGGCAGCAGCCCCGGGTACAGCGTGCTGCTCGTGGACGAACTCAAGGGCGGCCGGAAGGTGTTCGGTGCGGCGGGCCCCGACTCCTTCGGGCTGGACGACGTACCCCAGTCCCTCCGGTCCGCGGTGAACGACCGGCAGAAGACGACGGCCGCCAACGACGCCGAGTACCACATGTACTGGCAGCGGACGAAGCCGCACGGAAACCCGTACCTGGTGGGCGGGACGCGGATCGTGGGCGGCGGGCCGACGGGATACATGTACAAGTCGCTCGCACAGGAACGCGACGACCTCAACGCGCTCGGCTGGTCCCTGACCATCGCCACCGGGCTCGCGCTGCTCGGCTCCGCGCTGCTGGCGCAGGCCGCGGCCCGTACGGTGCTCAAGCCCGTGCAGCGGCTCGGCGACGCGGCGCGGCGGCTCGGGGAGGGCGAACTGGACCACCGGCTGGACGTGTCGGGGACCGACGAACTCGCGGACCTGTCGCACATCTTCAACAAGACGGCGGAGGCGCTGGAGAAGAAGGTCGCGGACATGAGCGCGCGGGAGGAGGCCAGCCGTCGCTTCGTCGCGGACATGTCGCACGAACTGCGCACGCCGCTGACGGCGCTGACGGCGGTCGCCGAGGTGCTGGAGGAGGAGGTCGACGACCTCGATCCGATGATCGCACCGGCGGTGGCCCTGGTGGTCAGCGAGACCCGGCGGCTGAACGACCTGGTGGAGAACCTGATGGAGGTGACCCGCTTCGACGCGGGGACGGCGCGGCTGGTGCTGGACGACGTGGACGTCGCCGACCAGGTCACGGCCTGCATCGACGCGCGGGCGTGGCTCGACGCCGTCGAACTCGACGCGGAGCGCGGGATCGTGGTGCGGCTCGACCCGCGGCGGCTCGACGTGATCCTGGCCAATCTCATCGGCAACGCGCTCAAGCACGGCGGCTCGCCGGTCCGGGTGTCGGTGCGGGTGGAGGGGGAGTGGCTGCTGATCGCGGTCAAGGACAACGGTCCGGGCATTCCGGAGGAGGTGCTGCCGCACGTCTTCGACCGGTTCTACAAGGCGAGCGCGTCCCGCCCGAAGTCGGACGGGAGCGGGCTGGGGCTGTCCATCGCGATGGAGAACGCGCACATCCACGGCGGCGACATCACGGCCGCCAACGGGGCCGAGGGCGGGGCGCTGTTCACGCTGCGGCTGCCGGTGGACGTGGGAAAGGTGATCGCCGGTGAGGCGTAGGGCGGGGTGCGTGGCGGGGGTGCTCGTGCTGGCCGCTCTGACGGCGGGGTGCGGGATCCGGGCGACGACGGTGCCGGTGGACGTGGGGGCGGCGCCGTCACGGGTGTCGTGCGACACCAAGGCGCAGCCGGGCGGCGGGCAGCAGCCGAGCGGGGTGCCCGGGTTCCGGGCGACGGTGGAACTGGTGTGCGGCTCGCAGCTGGTGGGCGTGGAGCGGGTGGTCACGGTGCCCGAGAAGAGGCCGGCGCGGGAGCCGGTGGTGCTGGCGGCGCAGGCGCTGCTGGAGGCGCTGGAACGGGAGCCGTCGGCGGAGGAGCGGGACGCCGGCTTCACGACCGGGGTCCCGGCCGGGCTGTCGGCGGCACCGACGCGGGCGGGCGACCCGGCGGGGACGGTACGGCTGAGCCGGAAGCCGGAGGACCTGCCGCCGGTGGCGCTGTCGCAGATCGTGTGCACGCTGTCGGAGAGCGAGGCGGTGTCGGCGGGGCCGGGGCCGGTGGTCCTGGGCGGTCCGGACGCGGATCCGCCGCGGGCGTGGGAGTGCAGTGACGCCGTCCGGTCGCGGCCGGAATCGGTCCCGACCCTGGGCGACGTGGTCCGCCCGACGCCTTCCTGACGCCCCCACGCCGTGGGGCGGCTCCGACCGGTCCCCGCGCCTCAATCGCCGGCGGGGCTGGAATGCGGCTGCCCCGCCGTTTCCCGGGGCTCCGCCCCGTACCCCGCGCCTCGAACGCCGGCGGGGCCGAATGGGGCTCGGCTGAGTCCGGGGCGCATCGAGCCCCGCCGGCGATTGAGTGGGGGTCCCCCCGGGACGGAGTCTGGGGGAGGGTCCGGGCGGGGTGGGGGAAAGGCCCCGCGCAGCGGCCGTACGACGCGACAGCCCCCGAACCGGGAAGGCCCGACGGCCGATGCGTCTGTCCGGGCACTGCCACGCCGGGTCGGGCCTGGGGGGGCGTACAGGTACCGGACCGGACGGCCCGGGGAACGGCGACGCCCCCCGGTCCGGACGGCTCGGGGGGCGTTTGGACCCGTACAGGTACTGGCCGGCCGCTCGCGGACGGAGTCCGTCAAGCGGCGGGCCCGCCAGGGCCAAGGCGGGCGGGTGGCGCGGGAAGGGTCAGAGGCCCGCGGCCGCCGAGAGGTCCTTCTTGATCGCGTCCAGGACCTCCTGGCCCCGGCTGCGCGCCGGGGTGAGGTCCGAGGCCTCGGCCACCGGGACCACGACCTCCAGGTAGCACTTCAGCTTCGGCTCCGTACCCGACGGCCGCACGATCACCCGGGCCTTGTAGTCGCCCTCCAGGTAGTACCGCAGGCCGTCCGTCGGCGGCAGCGACTCAGTGCCCTCGTTCAGGTCCTCCGCCGAGACCACCCGCAGCCCCGCCAGCGACACCGGCGGCCGCGCCCGCAGCGCCGCCATCGCCGAGCTGATGACCGAGAGGTCCGAGACCCGCACCGACAGCTGGTCGGTGGCGTGCAGGCCGTGGGCCATCGCCAGGTCGTCCAGCAGGTCGGTCAGGGTGCGGCCCTGCTCCTTGAGCTCCGAGGCCAGTTCGGCGACCAGGAGCGCGGCCGTGATGCCGTCCTTGTCGCGGACGCCCTCGGGGTCCACGCAGTAGCCGAGCGCCTCCTCGTACCCGTAGCGCAGGCCCTCGACCCGGGCGATCCACTTGAAGCCCGTCAGGGTCTCCTCGTAGCCGACGCCCGCCGCTTCCGCGATCCGGCCCAGGAGCGACGAGGAGACGATGGACTCCGCGAAGGTGCCGCGGGCGCCCTTGTGGACCAGGTGGGCGGCCAGCAGCGCGCCGACCTCGTCGCCGCGGAGCATCCGCCAGCCGCCGTCGTCCGGGACGGCCACCGCGCAGCGGTCCGCGTCCGGGTCGTTGGCGATCACGATGTCCGGGCCGGCCGCGGCGGCCGTGGCGAAGGCCAGGTCCATCGCACCCGGCTCCTCCGGGTTCGGGAAGGCCACCGTGGGGAAGGCCGGGTCCGGCTCCGCCTGCTCGGCCACCAGGACCGGGGCGGGGAAGCCGTGCCGGGCGAAGGCGGCCGTCAGGACGTCCTTGCCGACGCCGTGCATGGCCGTGTAGACGGTCCGCACGCCCCGGGGGGAACCGGGGGTCAGAACAGCGTCCGTACGCGCCAGGTAGGCCTCCAGGACCTCGTCACCGAGGTCCTCCCAGCCGGACTCCGGGCGCGGGACGGAGTCGAGGGTGGTGATCCGCTCGATCTCCGCCGCGATCTCGGCGTCCGCCGGGGAGACGATCTGGGAACCGTCGCCGAGGTAGACCTTGTAGCCGTTGTCCCGGGGCGGGTTGTGGCTCGCCGTCACCTCGACGCCGGCGACGGCGCCCAGGTGCCTTATGGCGTACGCGAGGACGGGCGTCGGCAAGGGACGGGGCAGGACGGCCGCGCGCAGCCCGGCGCCGGTCATCACGGCGGCGGTGTCACGGGCGAAGTCCGCCGACTTGTAGCGCGCGTCGTAGCCGACGACGACCAGGCCGCCGGCGTGGCCCCGGGCCTTGAGGTAGGCCGCGAGGCCCGCCGCGGCCCGGATGACCACGGCGCGGTTCATCCGCATCGGGCCCGCGCCCAGCTCGCCACGGAGCCCCGCGGTGCCGAACTGCAGCATTCCGGAGAAGCGGTCCGCGAGCTCCGCCGTGTCGCCGGCCCCGACGAGCCCGGCCAGCTCGGCCGCCGTCTCCGGGTCCGGGTCCTCGGCCAGCCAGGCCCGGGCCCGGGTGATCAGGTCGTCCTGCACTTCCTGCACTACTTCCGCCTTACCTCTCGTACGGCTCGTACGGTCCTCAGATGCGGGCGAGGACCTGGGTCAGCAGCTTGCCCATGCGCGAGGCCGAGTCACGGCCGGCCTGGAGCACCTCTTCGTGGTTCAGCGGCTCGCCGGACAGACCCGCCGCCAGGTTGGTGACCAGGGAGATGCCGAGCACCTCGGCGCCGGCCTCACGGGCGGCGATGGCCTCCAGGACGGTGGACATGCCGACCAGGTCCGCGCCCATGACGCGGATCATGTTGATCTCGGCCGGGGTCTCGTAGTGCGGGCCGGGGAACTGGACGTAGACGCCTTCTTCGAGGGTCTCGTCGATCTCCTTGCACAGCGCGCGCAGGCGCGGCGAGTAGAGGTCGGTGAGGTCCACGAAGTTCGCGCCGACGATCGGCGATGCGGCCGTCAGGTTGAGGTGGTCGCTGATCAGGACCGGCTGGCCGGGCTTCATGCCCTCGCGCAGACCGCCACAGCCGTTGGTCAGGACGATGGTCTTGCAGCCGGCGGCGACGGCGGTACGGACGCCGTGGGCGACGGCGGCGACACCGCGGCCCTCGTAGTAGTGGGTCCGGCCGAGGAAGAGCAGCGCGCGCTTGTCGCCGATCTTGTACGAGCGGATCTTGCCGCCGTGGCCCTCCACGGCGGGCGGCGGGAAGCCGGGCAGGTCGGTGACGGGGAATTCGGCCTCGGGCGCACCGAGCGCCTCTGCGGCGGGGGCCCAGCCGGAGCCCATGACGAGGGCGACATCGTGGGTTTCGGCGCCGGTCAGCTCCCGCAGGCGGGCGGCCGCGGCGGTGGCGTCGGCGAAGGGGTCGGTAACAGATGCGTTCACGCTGACGAGCGTAACCGTTCCTGGCCTACGCGCGTAGATGGCACAGCTCACGGTGTTCGGATCGTTGCCTTGTCGTTTCCGCCGAATCGTCCCCGGGCCTGTGACGAGCCCGCGCGCTTCCCGGCGGGGCCGGGTTTCCCGGGGCGCCGCCCCAGACCCCGCGCCTCGAACACCGGCGGGGCCGGTTGTGCCGGCGGGGGCCGGGTTGTGGCGGCGGGCCGTGCGAGGGGCGCGTTCGGGAACGGGCGTCAGCAGGGGCGCTTGCGGAGTTCCATCACGTAGTCGTGCGGTGCGCCCGCGGACTCGGCCGCGTCCGCGATCTCGCCGAGGTAGCGGGCCGAGGGCAGGCCGCCCTCGTAGCCGTTCAGGACGTACACCCAGGCGGCCTCCTCGCCGTCCAGGGTGTGCACCCGGATCCGCATCCGGCGGTAGATGTCGAGCCCGACGCCCTCCCACCGGTCCATCGAGTCCTCGTCCAGCGGCGCGACGTCGTACAGGGCGACGAAGACCTGCTGGCGCGGCGCTTCGACGATCGTCGCCAGCGCCCCCTCCCAGCCCATCTGCTCGCCGCCGAAGGTCAGCCGCCAGTCGTTGATCCAGCCCGTGCCGCGCAGCGGCGAATGCGGAGCGCGGCGCGTCATCAGCCGCGGGTCGAGGTTGCCGGCGTACGCGGCGTAGAGCGACATGAGGTCGAGGGTACGGGAGGGCGGCCCGGGCGGCGTGCCCGGATGGATGACCGGGGGATGACCGCATCGGCGGACCGGATGGCGGGACCGGGCGTGAAGCACCTTGAAGCGTGCGGGACAATGGGGCACGGAATGCATCCCCCGGGGAGACCCCCCGGAAGCCCCGGCCGGGGCGGCAGCCGGCCGGGTAGACGTGAGGCGGAGTTTTCGTGACCCGGATCGTGATCATCGGCGGCGGACCCGGCGGGTATGAGGCGGCCCTCGTAGGGGCTCAGCTCGGCGCGGAGGTGACCGTCGTGGACTGCGACGGACTCGGCGGCGCCTCGGTACTGACCGACTGCGTGCCCTCCAAGACGCTCATCGCGACCGCCGAGGTCATGACGACCTTCGACTCGTCGTACGAGGAGCTGGGCATCGTCGTCGCGGACGACACCCCGCACATCGAGCAGGCCGCGCGCGTCGTCGGCGTCGACCTCGGCAAGGTGAACCGGCGCGTCAAGCGCCTCGCGCTCGCCCAGTCGCACGACATCACCGCCTCCGTCACCCGGGCGGGCGCACGCGTCCTGCGCGGCCGCGGCAAGCTCGGCGGCCCGCAGGGCATCGACGGCACCCGGGACGTCATCGTCACCGCGGCCGACGGCTCCGAGACGATCCTGACCGCCGACGCGGTGCTGATCGCGACCGGCGGCCACCCCCGCGAGATCCCCGACGCGATGCCCGACGGCGAGCGGATCCTGAACTGGACCCAGGTCTACGACCTCGACGAGCTGCCCGAGGAGCTCATCGTGGTCGGCTCCGGCGTGACCGGCGCAGAGTTCGCCGGCGCCTACCAGGCCCTCGGCTCCCGCGTGACGCTGGTGTCCTCCCGCGACCGGGTGCTGCCGGGCGAGGACCCGGACGCCGCCGCCGTCCTGGAGGACGTCTTCCGCCGCCGCGGCATGAACGTCATCGGCCGCTCCCGCGCCGAGTCCGCCAAGCGGGTCGGCGACCGGGTCGAGGTCACCCTCTCCGACGGCCGGGTCATCAGCGGCACGCACTGCCTGATGGCGGTCGGCGCCGTCCCCAACACCCAGGGCATGAACCTGGAGGAGTCCGGGGTCCGGCTCAAGGAGTCCGGCCACATCTGGACCGACAAGGTCTCGCGCACGTCCTCGCCCGGCGTGTACGCCGCAGGTGACGTGACCGGCGTGTTCGCGCTGGCTTCCGTCGCCGCCATGCAGGGCCGGATCGCGATGTACCACTTCCTCGGCGACGCGGTGGCCCCGCTGAACCTCAAGACGGTCTCCTCGAACGTCTTCACCGACCCCGAGATCGCCACCGTCGGCTACACCCAGGCCGACGTGGACGCGGGCAAGATCGACGCCCGGGTCGTGAAGCTCCCGCTGCTGCGCAACGCACGGGCCAAGATGCAGGGCATCCGGGACGGCTTCGTGAAGCTGTTCTGCCGTCCCGGCACCGGGATCGTGGTCGGCGGCGTGGTGGTCGCGCCGCGCGCCAGCGAGCTCATCCACCCCATCTCGATCGCCGTGGACAACAACCTGACGGTGGAGCAGATCGCAAACGCGTTCACCGTGTACCCCTCCCTGTCCGGTTCGATCGCCGAGGTGGCGCGCCAGCTGCACACCCGCAAGGTCGCCGGGGAGTCGTAACCGCCGCGAACCGCCCTGTTCCGCAAGGGATTTGGGGTGACGGGAGGGGCGATGGCGGACTGTTCACGCAACTGTCCGGCCGCGTATACCACTTGTCGCCCCACCTTATGGACAACTTCGGTATTCCGGCGGAAGGAGCTGAAAGCAGTCGGTCGCCCGGGTTACTGTCAGTTTCGTGTTCGCTGCAGAACGTCGCCAATTGATCCTCGAAATGGTGCGGGCCAACGGAGCGGTATCGCTCCGTGAGCTCGCCCGCGTCGTCCAGACCTCCGAAGTGACCGTACGGCGGGACGTGCGGGCACTGGAGGCAGAAGGACTCCTCGACCGCCGGCACGGCGGTGCGGTCTTGCCGGGCGGTTTCACGCGGGAGTCCGGCTTTCCGCAAAAGTCCCATCTCGCCACCGCGGAGAAGACGGCCATCGCCGACGTCGCGGCCGGCCTCGTCGAAGAGGGCGAGGCCGTCGTCGTCGGCGCGGGTACCACCACCCAGGAGCTGGCCCGCCGGCTCGCGCGGGTACCCGGGCTCACCGTGGTCACCAACTCGCTGCTCGTCGCCCAGGCGCTGGCCCATGCCAACCGGGTCGAGGTGGTGATGACCGGCGGCACCCTGCGCGGCTCCAACTACGCGCTCGTCGGCAGCGGTGCCGAACAGTCCCTCCAAGGGCTGCGGGTGTCGCGGGCCTTCCTCAGCGGCAGCGGCCTGACGGCCGAGCGCGGGCTCTCCACGTCCAACATGCTCTCCGCGAGCGTGGACCGGGCGCTGGTGCAGGCCGCCGCGGAGGTGGTGGTCCTCGCCGACCACACCAAGCTGGGCACCGACACCATGTTCCAGACCGTACCGACGGACGTCATGACGCGGCTGGTGACCGACGAGCCGCCACCGCACGACGACCGGGCCGGCACCGAACTCCAGGCGCTGGCCGACCAGGGCGTGCAGATCACGGTGGCGGGCGGCGCGACGGCCTCCGGCGGGGACGGCATGGCGGGCCGCCGGCCGCGGCGGGAGTCGCCGCTGCCGGTGCAGCGTCGCGGTGGTCCGACGGCGCAGCTGCGCAGCGCGCCGGCCGGTCTGCTGGAGCAGCAGGCCGGGGAGCGGGCGCGGGTGGCGGACATGCGGCGGCGCTAGCCGGTCGCTGCGCGGTTCGGGTGCGGCGCCGTTGCGCTGCGCGGCCCCGGCTGCGCCGGGCTTCTCGGGGCTCCGCCCCGCACCCCGCGCCTCAAACGCCGGCGGGGCTGAAAGGGCCGCCTCAAACGCCGGCGGGGCTGAAATGCCCGAAGGCCCCCGCCCGGTCGGGCGG
>NZ_JBSGYT010000091.1:0-10445 GCF_053610645.1 Streptomyces sp. NPDC054883
GTGCTGGCGCACCTCACCGACGGGGTGGGTATCGCGGCGGTCAACGGCCCGGACTCGGTGGTGGTGTCGGGTGTGGAGGCCGCCGTGCTGGCGGTGGGGGAGCACTTCGCGGCTGCCGGCCGCAAGACCAGCCGGCTGGCTGTTTCGCACGCCTTCCACTCGGCGTTGATGGACCCGATGCTGGACGAGTTCGGCGCGGTGGCGGCCCGGTTGACGTACTCCGCTCCACGCATCCCGGTGGTCTCCACCGTCACCGGTGAGCTGTCCGAGGCCTGGCAGTCCCCGGAGTACTGGGCCGGCCAGGTCCGCGAGCCCGTCCGGTTCGCCGACGCCGTCCGCCGTGCCGAGGAACTGGGCGCCCGTACCTTCCTGGAGATCGGCCCCGACGCCGTCCTGACCGCGCTCGGAGCCGGCTGCGTCAGCCGCGAGGACACCGCCTTCCTCCCCCTGCTGCGCCGCGACCGCGACGAGGCCCGCGAGACGCTGACCGGCGTCGGAGCGGCCTGGACGCGCGGAACCGCCGTCGACTGGGCCGCCCTGCTGGGCCGCGCCGGCCGCCCCGGCCCGCTCGTGGACCTGCCCACGTACGCCTTCCAGCGCAAGCGCTACTGGCTCGACGTGCCGGTCCGGCCGGGCGACGTCGGGTCGGCCGGCCTCGACCCGCTCGACCACCCCGTCCTCAGCGCCGCCGTCCTGTCCCCCGAGTCGGGCTCCGTCGTCCTCACCGGCCGGCTGTCGACGGCCGGACAGCCCTGGGTCGCGGACCACGGCGTGCACGGCGCGGTCCTGCTCCCCGGCACCGGGTTCGTGGAACTCGCCGTACGCCTCGGCGACCAGGTCGGCTGCGACCTGCTGGAGGAACTGACACTGGAGGCGCCCCTCGTCCTGCCCCCGTCCGGCGGCGCGTCCCTGCGCGTGGCCGCGGGTGCACCCGACGAGACGGGCCGCCGGCCGCTGCACATCCACTCCCGCCTCGACGGCGCCTCCCAGGACGCCTGGACCCGGCACGCCACCGGCTTCCTCGCCACGGGAACGCCCCCGCACGTCGAGGCCGACCTGACCCAGTGGCCGCCGCGCGGAGCCACACCCGTCGAGGTCGCGGGCGCGTACGAGCGGTTGCGCGAGCGCGGCTACGGGTACGGCCCCGCCTTCCAGGGACTCAAGGCGGCCTGGCGGCGCGGCGACGAACTCTTCGCCGAGGTCGAACTCCCCGAGTCGGTGCGCGCCGAGGCCGGCCAGTACGGCCTGCACCCCGCGCTCCTCGACACCGCCATGCACGTCGACGTCCTCGTCGACCAGGGCGAGGGCGGCACCGAGGCCCTGCTGCCCTTCGCGTGGAGCGGAGTCGCCCTGCACGCCGTCGGCGCCGCCGCGCTGCGCGTCCACGTCCGCCGCATCCGCGGCGCCGAGGAGTCGGCGATGGTCGTCGCCGACGAGACCGGCCGTCCCGTCATGACCGTGGCCTCGCTGATCTGCCGGCCCGTCTCCGCCGACCAGCTGGAACCGGCCGGCGGCGCCGTCTCCGACGACCTGCGGCACATCGAGTGGACCAGCCTGCCGGCGGCCGTCCTGCCCGGCGACTCCTCCTCGGTCGTCCTGGACGAGTACGGGCTGGCCATCCTCGCCGACGCCCCCGCCGTCGTCCTGGCCTGCCACCCCGCACCGGCCGGCCGGCCGGTGCCCGAGGCGGCCCGCGCGACCACCGCGTACGTCTTGGGCCAGCTGCAGTCCTGGCTCACGGACGAGCGGTTCGCGCAATCCACCCTCGTCGTCGTCACCCGCGGCGCCGTCACCACCGACCCGGCCGCCGCCCCCGACCTCACCCAGGCGCCCGTATGGGGCCTGGTCCGGGCCGCACAGGCCGAGCACCCCGGCCGGATCGTGCTGCTCGACACCGACCCCGACGAGCCCGCCGCACCCGCCGACACCGACCCCGGCGTCGTCGCCCTCGCCCTGGAGCAGCACGAGCCCGAACTGGCCCTGCGCGGAGGCCGGTTCCTCACCCCCCGGCTCGTCAAGACGGCCGTCCCGGAGGCGCAGTCCCCGTGGGGCGGCGAGGGCACCGTCCTGGTCACCGGCGGCACCGGAGGCCTCGGCGCCCGCGTCGCCGAACACCTCGTCACCCGCCACGGCGTCCGGCACCTGGTCCTCACCAGCCGCCGCGGCGGCGCCGCCCCCGGCTCCGCCGCACTGCGCGACCGGCTCCTCGAAGCCGGCGCCTCGGACGTACGCATCGCCGCCTGCGACGCCGCCGACCGGGCCGCACTGGCCGACGTCCTCGCCGCGGTCCCGGACACCCACCCGCTCACCGGCATCGTCCACGCGGCGGGCGTCGTGGACCCCGGCCTGACCGCCGCCCTCACCCCGGAACGCCTGGACACCGTCATGCGGCCCAAGGCCGACGCCGCCTGGCACCTGCACGAACTCACCGAAGGCATGGACCTCTCGGCGTTCGTCCTGTTCTCCTCGGCCGGCGGACTCGTCCTGCCCGCCGGACAGGGAAACTACGCCGCAGCCAACGTCTTCCTGGACGCGCTCGCGGCCCACCGGCGGGCAGCCGGACGGCCGGCCACCTCACTCGCGTACGGGCTGTGGGCGGTCAACACCGGCCTCGGCGGCGAACTCACCGACGCCGACGTCGAGAAGATGAAGCGGCTCGGCCTGCCCGCCCTGCCCGCCGCCCGCGGCCTCGCCCTCTTCGACGAAGCCCTGCGCACCCGGCACGCCCTGCTCGCCCCCCTGCCGGTCGACCCCGCCGCCCTGCACGCCCGCGGCACCGACATCCCGCCGCTGCTGCGCGGCACGGCACGCCCCGCGACCCGGCGCGCAGCGGCCCAGGCCGCCCCCGTGGGCGACGGCCTGGCCCGCAAGCTGGCGGCCCTCACCACCGCCGCACGCGAGCGGACCCTCCTCGACCTGGTCGCCACCCAGGTCGCGGCCGTCCTCGGCCACGAGAGCACCGACACCGTCGGAGCGGACCGCGCGTTCAAGGAACTCGGCTTCGACTCGCTGGCCGCCGTCGAACTGCGCAACGCGCTGAACGCGGCCACCGGGCTCCGCCTGCCCGTGACCCTCGTCTTCGACTACCCGACCACCCGCGCCGTCGCCGATCACCTCGCCCGCGAATTCGGCGGCACGGAACCCGAGCCGACCTCCGCACAGGCCGCCCCCGCGGCGCACTCCGACGACGAACCCATCGCCATCGTCGGCATCAGCTGCCGCTTCCCCGGCGGCGTGCGCTCCGCCGAAGACCTGTGGGACCTCGTCGCCGAAGGCCGCGACGCCATCGCGGACTTCCCCGCCGACCGCGGCTGGGACACCGACGCCATCTACGACCCGGAACCCGGCCTGCACGGCAAGACGTACGCCCGCGAAGGCGGATTCCTCTACGACGCCGCCGAGTTCGACCCGGCGTTCTTCGGGATCAGCCCGCGCGAGGCCATCGCGATGGATCCCCAGCAACGACTGCTCCTGGAAGCCGCCTGGGAAGCCTTCGAACGCGCCGGCATCGACCCCTCCGCCGTGCGCGGCAGCCAGACCGGCGTCTACGCCGGCGTGATGTACCACGACTACGGGTCCCGCCTCCAGCAGATCCCCGACGACGTCGCCGGCTACCTCGGCAACGGCACCGCGGCCTCCATCCTCACCGGCCGCGTCGCCTACACCCTCGGCCTCGAAGGCCCCGCGGTCAGCGTCGACACGGCGTGCTCCTCGTCGCTGGTCGCCCTCCACATGGCCTGCCAGGCACTGCGGCGCGGCGAGGTCGAGATGGCGCTGGCCGGAGGCGTCACCGTCATGTCGACACCCGAGATCTACGTCGAGTTCGCCCAGCAGCGCGGCCTGTCCGCCGACGGCCGCTGCAAGGCCTTCGCGGGCGGCGCCGACGGCACGGGCTGGGCGGAGGGCGTCGGCCTGCTCCTGGTCGAGCGGCTGTCCGACGCGCAGCGGCTCGGCCACGACGTACTCGCCGTGATCCGCGGCTCCGCCATCAACCAGGACGGCGCCAGCAACGGCCTGACCGCCCCCAACGGGCCCTCGCAGCAGCGCGTCATCCAGCGCGCCCTCGCAGCCGGCGGACTCACCACCGCCGACGTGGACCTCGTGGAGGGCCACGGCACCGGAACCCGGCTCGGCGACCCCATCGAGGCCCAGGCCCTGCTCGCCACCTACGGGCAGGGACGCCCCGCCGACGACCCGGTGTGGCTGGGCTCCATCAAGTCCAACATCGGACACGCCCAGGCCGCGGCCGGCGTCAGCGGCGTCATCAAGTCCGTGATGGCCCTGCGCAACGAACTGATGCCCAAGACCCTGCACGTGGACGAGCCCTCGCCCGAGGTCGACTGGGAAGCCGGCAACGTCCGGCTGCTCACCGAGGCCAGGCCGTGGCCCCGCCGAGCCGACCGACCGCGCCGGGCCACCGTCTCCTCGTTCGGCCTGAGCGGGACGAATGCCCACCTCATCGTGGAGGAGGCCCCCGAGCCGAACCCGATCGTGAGCGAGGCACCGGGCCTTCCGGCCCTGCCGCTGCTGCTGTCCGGCGCCGACCCGGAGGCACCGGCCCGCCAGGCCGAGCAGCTGCACGCCCGGCTGCTCGCCGAACCGGAGCTGGACCTCACCGACGTGGCCCGCACCCTCGCGACGGCCCGGGCGGCACTGGAGCACCGCGCGGTGGTCGTGTCCTCCGGCACCGACCACGAGGGCGTGCTGCGGGGGCTGGCCGCCGTCGCCGCCGGTGACGGGATACGAGGCTCCGCCCGGTCGGGTGGTCGGACGGCTTTCCTGTTCACGGGGCAGGGTGCGCAGCGCCTCGGGATGGGGCGTGGGCTGTACGAGGCGTTCCCGGTGTTCGCGGCGGCGTTCGATGCGGTGTGTGTCGAGGTCGACCGGCGTCTGGGGCGGTCGTTGCGTGAGGTGGTGTGGGGTGGGGATGCGGAGGCGTTGAACGCGACGGCGATCACGCAGCCGGCTCTGTTCGCGCTTGAGGTGGCCTTGTTCCGGCTGGTGGAGGCGTGGGGGGTCACCCCTGATCTGATCGCCGGGCATTCGATCGGTGAGCTGGCCGCCGCGCATGTGGCGGGTGTGCTGTCGCTGGCGGATGCGGCCGAGCTGGTTGTCGCACGAGGCAGGCTGATGCAGGCGCTGCCCGCTGGGGGCGCGATGCTCGCGGTGCAGGCGACGGAGGAGGAGGTGCTGGCGCACCTCACCGACGGCGTGTCCGTCGCGGCGGTCAACGGCCCGGACTCGGTGGTGGTGTCGGGTGTGGAGGCCGCCGTGCTGGCGGTGGGGGAGCACTTCGCGGCCGCCGGCCGCAAGACCAGCCGGCTGGCTGTTTCGCACGCCTTCCACTCGGCGTTGATGGACCCGATGCTGGACGAGTTCGGCGCGGTTGCCGCTCGGTTGACGTACTCCGCTCCGCGGATACCGGTGGTCTCCACCGTCACCGGTGATCTGTCCGAGGCCTGGCAGTCCCCGGAGTACTGGGCCGGCCAGGTCCGGGAGGCGGTCCGGTTCACCGATGCGGTCGCGGCGCTGCGCGAGCTGGGAGCCACCCGGTTCCTGGAGATCGGCCCGGACGGCATCCTGACCGGCCTCGCCCAGCAGACCGTGGACTCCGAGCGGGCCGTCCTCGTACCCGCCCTGCGCAGGAACCGCCCCGAACCCGAAGCCTTGACCGCCGCCCTCGGACAGCTGCACGCCACCGGCGTGCCCGTGGACTGGCAGGCGTACTTCGCCCGCACGGGCGGCCGGCGCGTCGACCTGCCCACCTATCCCTTCCTCCGCACCCGCTACTGGCTCGACGCCCCCGCCGCGGTCGGCGACGCGGCCGGGATGGGACAGGCCGCAGCCGGGCACCCGCTGCTCAGCGCCGTCCTCGTCTCCCCGGAAACCGGAGCCCCGGTGCTCACCGGCCGGATCTCCACCGCCACCCACCCCTGGCTGGCCGACCACGCCGTGCACGGCAGCGTCCTGCTCCCGGGCACCGCGTACGTCGAACTGGCACTGCGCGCCGGACAGGAGGTGGGCTGCGCCCGGCTGGAGGAGCTCACCCAGGAAACCCCGCTGTTGCTCCCCGGGAAGACGGGAGTGGCGGTGCAGGTGGTCGTCGGTGAGGCGGACCCCTCCGGGCGCCGCGACGTCGCCCTGTACTCGCGGGCCGAGGACCTGGCCGCCGACGCGCCCTGGACCCGCAACGCCCGCGGCGTCCTCGCACCGGAGCCGGCGGCGGCCGTCCCCGACCTGGAAGCCTGGCCCCCGGCCGGCGCCCGGCCCGTCGACGTCAGCGGGATGTACGAGGACCTCGCCGGACTCGGCTACGGGTACGGCCCCCTCTTCCAGGGACTCAGGGCGGCCTGGCGGCGCGGTGACGAGCTGTACGCCGAGATCGCGCTGCCCGCTCACGCCCGCACCGACGCCGCCCCCTTCGCCCTGCACCCGGCGCTCCTCGACGCCGCCCTGCACGCGGAGCGGATCTTCGACGCGGACACCGACGGCCCGGTCCGGGCCGCCCTGCCCTTCGTCTGGAACGGCGTCACCGTGCACGCCACCGGTGCGGCCGCACTGCGGGTCCGCCTCACCAAGCCGGGCCCCGACGCGGTCGCGCTGCGGATCACCGCACCCACCGGTGAGCCCATCGCCACCGTCGAATCGCTCGTCGTGCGCGAAGTGTCCGCGGAGCAGCTGTCGGGCGACGCGGCGGCCGGCGGCGGCACCCTGTTCCGCGTCGACTGGCAGACGTACCAGCCCTCAGCCGAGCCGGTGGCGGGCACGGACGACTGGGTGGTGGTCGGGGCCGGGCTGCCGGGCCTGCGCCCGGTCGCCTCGCTCACCGACCTCGCCTCGGAGCAGCGCGTTCCGGGTGTGGTCGTACTGACGGCGCCCGACGTCTCCGACGTCTTCGGCACCAACGCCGGGATCCCCGAGCAGGTCCGCACCTCCGTGGGCCGGCTGCTCGACGCACTGGCCCAGTGGCTCGCCGACCCCCGATTCGCCGGTTCCCGCCTGGTCCTCGTCACCCGCGACGCCGTCTTCACCGGCCGGGCCGACGGGGAACCCGTGGACTGTGTCCAGGCCCCGCTGTGGGGTGTGCTGCGCGCCGCGCAGGCGGAGAACCCGGGCCGCTTCACCGTGGTCGACCTGGACGGGACGCCGGAATCGGCAGCCGCCCTCGCGGCCGCCGTGGCCTCCGCCGAGCCGGAGGCCGCCGTCCGGCAGGGCGAGGTCCTCCTGCCCCGCTACGTCACGGCGACCGGCGCACCCGCCGGGGCGCCGGCGTGGGACCCGGCCGGCACCGTCCTGATCACCGGCGGCACCGGCCTGCTGGGCGCCGTCCTGGCCCGGCACCTGGTCACCGCTCAGGGCGTCCGCCACCTGGTGCTGACCAGCCGCCGGGGCGCGGACGCCCCCGGAGCCGCCGAACTGCGCGCCGAACTCACCGCGGCGGGAGCCGACGTACGGATCGTCGCCGTCGACGTGGCCGACCGGTACGCCTTGGCCGCACTGCTGGACGAGATCCCGGCCGCGCACCCGCTCACGGGCGTCGTGCACGCCGCGGGCGTCATGGACAACGCCCTGGTCGGCGCCGTCACCAAGGAGCAGGTCAGCAAGGTGCTGCGGCCCAAGGTGGACGCCGCCTGGCACCTGCACGAACTGACGAGGGACCTGGGCCTCGCCGCCTTCGTGCTGTACTCCTCGGCCGGCGGCCAGATCCTGTCCGCCGGGCAGGCCACCTACGCGGCGGCGAACGTCTTCCTCGACGCGCTGGCCGCCGAGCGCCGCGCCGCCGGACTCGCGGCCACCTCGCTCGCCTGGGGCCTGTGGGAAGGCACCATCGGCGAGGGCCCGGAACTCACCGAGGCCGACCTGCGCCGCATGAGCCGCTCTGGCGTGCTGGAGCTGTCCTTCCCCGACGGCCTGGCCCTGTTCGACGCGGCCCTCGCCCTGGACGAGGCCCTGCTGGCCCCCGTCCGGCTCGACCGCGCGGCACTGGGCCGCCGGGCCGACGAGGTCCCTGCCCTGCTGCGCGCCCTCGCCGGCCCGCCCGCCCGCCGAGCCGCCAGGCCCACGGAGCTGCCCGCGACGGGCGCCGCCGACACCGGTGGCTCCCTCGTCCGGGCCAAGCTCGCCGGACTCCCCGCCGGGCCCGAGCGGGTCCGCTACGCGGAGGAACTCGTACGGGGCCACGCGGCAGCCGTACTCGGACACGGCGACCCGGCGGGCGTCGAGGCGGACCGGGGCTTCACCGAACTCGGACTCGACTCGCTCGGCGCGATCGAGTTGCGCAACCGGCTGCAGAAGGCGACCGGGCTGCGCCTGCCCGCCACCCTGATGTTCGACTACCCCAACTCGGCGGCGCTCGCGGGCTTCCTGCTGGAAGAACTCGAACCGGAGGAAGTGGAACCCGGGTCGGAGCGCGGAACCCCGGCGGCCGGACGGCACCTGGACGAGGACGCCATCCGGCGGGCCCTGCTCGCCGTTCCCGCCGCACGGCTGCGCGAGTCCGGGCTGCTCGACGCCCTGCTCGCACTGGCGGAGGGCGTCCCGGGCGCCGCCGCGGCCGCCACGGCCGCGGTGCCCGAAACGCCGGACCAGGGTGCGGCCATCGAGGACATGGGCGTGGACGACCTCATTCGCGCCGCCATGGCCGGCGGCGAACCCAGCTGAAACCGACCGGAACCGACCGGATCGACCGGAATTCGAGGATGACGTGAGCACATCGGTGGAACAGGTCGTAGCGGCACTGCGCAAGTCACTCACGGACAACGAGCGACTGCGCGAGGAGAACGCACGGCTGACGGCGGCGGGCAACGACCCCATCGCGATCGTGGCCATGGCCTGCCGCTACCCCGGCGGGGCCGGCACGCCCGAAGGGCTGTGGCGGCTGGTCGCCGACGGCGCCGACGCGGTGTCCGGCTTCCCCGCCGACCGCGGCTGGGACCCCGACGTCTACGACCCCGAGCCCGGATCGCCCGGCAAGTCGTACGCCCGCGACGGCGCGTTCCTCTACGACGCCGCCGAGTTCGACCCGGCGTTCTTCGGGATCTCCCCGCGCGAGGCGCTGACCATGGATCCCCAGCAGCGGCTGCTGCTGGAGATCTCCTGGGAGGCGATCGAGCGGGCGGGAGTGGACCCCACCCGGCTCAAGGGCAGCCGGACCGGTGTGTACGCCGGTGTGATGTACCACGACTACGCGGACGGCAGCGCGGGCAGCTTCGTCTCCGGCCGCACGGCCTACACGCTGGGCCTCGAAGGCCCCGCTGTCACCGTCGACACGGCGTGCTCGTCGTCGCTGGTGGCCCTGCACCTGGCGGCCCAGGCGCTGCGGTCCGGGGAGTGCGATCTGGCGCTCGCGGGCGGCGTCACCGTCATGTCCACCCCGGACATGCTCGTGTACTTCAGCGGGCAGCGCGGACTGGCCCCCGACGGCCGGTGCAAGCCGTTCGCCGCGGCCGCGGACGGCACCGGCTGGGGCGAGGGCGCGGGGGTACTCCTGCTGGAGCGGCTCTCCGACGCACGCCGCAACGGGCACCCGGTCCTCGCGCTCGTCAGCGGATCCGCCGTCAACCAGGACGGCGCGTCCAGTGCCATGACCGTCCCCAACGGCCCGGCGCAGCAGCGCGTCATCCGCCAGGCACTCGCCGACGCCGGGCTGTCGGCGGCCGAGGTCGACGCGGTGGAGGCGCACGGCACGGGGACCCGGCTGGGCGACCCGATCGAGGCGCAGGCGCTGCTGGCCACGTACGGCAGGAAGCGGCCGGAGGGCCGGCCGCTGTGGCTGGGCTCCGTGAAGTCCAACTTCGGTCACACGCAGGCGGCTGCCGGTGTCGCGGGCGTCATCAAGATGGTGATGGCGATGCGGCACGGGGTACTGCCCCGGACCCTGCACGTCGACGCCCCGTCGGACCAGGTCGACTGGTCGGCGGGGGACGTGGAACTGCTCACCGAGGCCCGGGAGTGGCAGGCCGAGGGCCGGCCGCGCCGGGCGGGCATCTCCTCGTTCGGCCTGAGCGGCACGAACGCGCACGTGATCGTCGAGCAGGCGCCCGAGGCGACGGCGGACTCCCCGGCCGGGGAAGAACCGGCGCCGATGCCGTCGTCGGCGGCGCCGTGGCCGGTGTCCGCGAAGACCCCGCAGGCGCTGGCGGACCGGGCACGTGCGCTGCTGGAGGCGCTCGCGGGGGCCGACCACCGGCCCGGGGACGTCGGCCATTCGCTGGCGGCGACCCGCTCGTTGTTCGAGCACCGGGCGGTGGTGTCGGGCGACGAGGCGAGCCGGTTCGGTGCCCTCGCCGCCCTCGCGGCGGGGGAGGAACACCGCGCCCTCGTGACGGGCCAGGCCCGGTCGGGTGGTCGGACGGCGTTCCTGTTCACGGGGCAGGGTGCGCAGCGCCTCGGGATGGGGCGTGGGCTGTACGAGGCGTTCCCGGTGTTCGCGGCGGCGTTCGATG
>NZ_JBSGYT010000092.1:0-10294 GCF_053610645.1 Streptomyces sp. NPDC054883
CGAGGAGGCGCGCACGGGCCCGCCCGGCTGCCGGGCTAGGCCGCGCGGCGGCGGGCGGCGAAGCCGAGCAGGACGTCGACCGCCAGGAACGCCGGCAGGCTGATGCCCAGCATCGGCACGAACCACCCGACGACCGCCGTCACCGCGGCGAGCGGCAGCAGCAGCGTCACGGGCAGCTTGCGCCACGCCCCGCGCGGCTGGGGCCGGCCGGCCGAGAGCCTGCGCTCCTTGGTGGGCCGGCGCAGCCACCACATACGGTAGCCCCAGAAGACGAGGAACATCAGCGCGACGGCCAGCGCCGCCAGCGCCAGCTGGTTGACGATCCCGAACGTCAGACCCATGTGCAGGTCGATGCCGAAGCGCGTCAGCCGGGCGAGCAACGGATAGTCGGCGAAGCGAAGTTCGTCGATGACCTTGCCGTCGGCCGGGTCGACGGCGACGGAGTCCAGGTGCACGGGCACCTGCTTGTCCGCCTCCTTGACGACGTAGCCCTTGCCGTTGGCGGGGAGCGTCACGCGCAGCGACTCGGTGACGCCGGCGGCCCGGGCGGCGGCCACGGCCCGGTCGATGCCGACGTCCGCGGTGGGCGGCGGCGGGGGCATCTCCATGCCCTCGGTCATGACGTGGCCCGCGTGCTCGTCGCCGCCGTCGGCGCCGGCGCTCCCGGACAGCTGGGCCGAGACGGACGGGGTGGCCCCGCCGAGCCCGTCCTGGAGCCGCCCGATGTGCTCACCGGCGTACTTCGACCAGGTCAGGCCGGTGGCGGAGAGGGCGACGAGTCCGGCGGCGGCCCACAGGCCGACCGCCCCGTGCCAGGACAGGGTCCGGCGGCGGCCGGTCGCGGCGCGGTCGGGCAGGACGAGGCGGGCCTTGCCGGCGCGGCGGCGGCCGATCCACAGGGCGAGCCCGCCGAGGGCGACCACCCACAGCCAGCTGGCGGCGAGTTCGCTGTAGTTGCGGCCGAACGCGCCGAGCCGGAGGTCGGCGTGCAGCCCGCTCAGCCAGGCGCGCAGCGGCAGCGCGTCGCCGGCGGTGGTGAGCCGGCCGCGTACGTCCGCCGTGTAGGGGTCGACGAAGACGGTCAGGTTCTCGTCGTCCCCGAGGCCCGGGCTCTCCATGATCACCCGGGTGGTCGCCCCGGCGTCGGGCGCGGGCCAGACGGCGACGACCTTGCCCTGGGGCGCGGCGGCCTTGGCCGCCGCGACCTGGCCGGCGAGCGGCTGCGCGTGGTCGCCGACGCGGGCGACGGTCAGCTCGTCGGCGTAGAGGATCTTCTCGGCCTGCCAGGAGCCCGCGTACAGCAGCCCGGTCGCGGCGGCGACGAACAGCAGCGGGGCCATCAGCAGCCCGGCGTAGAAGTGCATCCGCAGGAGCAGCGGCCGCAGCGCGGCCCAGGCTCCCGGGCTGCGCGGGGCGGACGGGCCGGAGGGTGTGCCGGCAGGTGCTTCGGCCGTCCCCGTGGGGCCGGTCTGGAGCTCGTCAAGAGACATGGGTGTCCTGAAAGTTGGCGAAGACATGGGTGATCGGCCCCGGGCCTCGCCGCACGCGTCTTTCAGGCGGGGGCGGGCCGGTCCGGGACCGTGGCTCGGGGGTCTCGCCGGACGGGGGGCCCGCGCCGGACCAGGGCGTGGGCGGGTACGGCGCCGCGCAGCCGGCGCGGCCGTTCGTACGGGGCGCAGTACGCGGGCGGCGCCGGCCGGGGGGCCACCCGGGTCCGCAGGAGTACGAGCGCGCGGGCGAGCGGGCGGGCCGCCAGCAGCGCGGCGGCTCCGACGGCCGCGGCGAGCCGGAAGACGGCCGCCTCGCCCCAGGCCAGCCAGGCCGCGCAGAACACCCCGGCGAGCACGTGCGCGGCGATCATGCCGAGGCCGCCGTGCCCGTGTCCGGCCAGGTCCGCCATACCGGCCGCGCCGGGCAGCTCCGTCATGCCGGGGGCATCGGCGCCCATGGCGCTCATGTCCATGCCCGGCATGTGGTGGTGTGCGGGCATCGGGGCGGAGGCGGGGCCCGGCGGCCGGCCCGCCCGGCCCGCCTGGCCCGCGGTGAAGGCGAGGTGCAGCGCGCTCTGCGCGGCGAGCAGCGCCGCGGTGATCGCGAGGGGGCCCCGGCGGCGCCCGGCGGCGAGCCAGGCGAGAGAACCGATCACCCCGAAAGACAGCAGAAGCCCCGCAGCGGGAACTTCCACCCCGGACATGTACGAATGCCCCACCGCACCCAGAGCGACACACACCGCCGCGAACATCGCGGCCCGCAGGGCACGCACCGGCGCGCGGGAAACAGACATGTCGGCTCATGCTCCCATGGACCCCGACGGCCCCGGCGGGGAGGCCGTATCCGATCATGGCGGGGTGAACCTGCTGCCGTGGTCGTGGTCGCCGTCGACGTGCCCGCCCTCTGCCGGGCCGCCGCGCCCGCGGCCGCGCTCCTCCTGGCCGGTGCCGCTCGCGGTCGTCTACGCGGGCGGGGTCCAGCTCGGCGCCCACGCGCTGGAGCGGCTGGACCCCCGGGCGCGGGACCGACTGCTGCGCCGCTGCTCGACGAACGTCGACAACCTGGAGGCGGGCCGCTGGGAGACCTTGCTCAGCAGCGCCTGCACGGTCGAGGAACCCATGCCGTTGCCGTACGCGCTGCTGCTGGTCGCGGTGCTCGGGTACGCGGAGTACGCGTACGGGGCCTGGTGGACGGCCTGCGTGTTCCTCTTCGGGCACGCGGCGGCGACGCTGCTCGTCCACGGGGTGCTGCGGCGCACGGCGGACCGGGAGACCCGCAGGGCCCTGGACGTCGGCACCAGCTACGGGTTCAACGCCGTGCTCGGCGCCCTCACCTCGGCGCTGCCGCACGGGCGCCCGCGGGGTGCCGCCCGGGTGGGGCTGCTGGCGATCGCCGCCCGGCCGGTGCTCGGGCGCGGGCGCACCTTCACCGACGCCGGACACCTGGTCGCGCTCGGGATCGGCATCGGCCTCTCGCTGGCCGTCGATTGTCTTTCCGGGGTGAATCATCAGAAAATCGGTCTCAATAGACCCGTATGACACGCGTGATCGACCCCGCCCCGCTTGCCCGCCCTTCTCCTCCCGCCGCCGGAGCCTGGAGCCGCCCGATGACCGCCACCCCCTCCACCACCGTCGCGAACCTGCGCGACCTCGGCGGTACTCCGCTCGCGGACGGCCGCACGGTCCGGCCGGGGCTGGTGCTGCGCTCCGGCGCACTCGACCGGCTCGACCTGGACGCCGATCCGGCAGTGGCCGCGCTGGGGATCCGTACCGTCATCGACTTCCGCAGCGACGCCGAGCGCGCCGACCACCCGGACCGGCTGCCCGCCGGTGCGCGGCTGCTGATCAGTGACGTACTGGCGGACAGGATGAGCGCGGGGATAGCCAAGATGCCCCCCGCGGCGCAGCTCAAGGACCTGATGGCGGACCCGGTCGTGGCGGAGGAGCACCTGGGCGGCGGCAAGGCGCAGGCCGTCTTCGGGGAGGTCTACCGGTCCTTCGTGAACTCGGCCTCGGCGCAGAACGCCTACCGGCTGCTGCTCACCGAGGCCGCCGATCCGCAGGCGGGCCCGCTGCTGTTCCACTGCACCGCCGGCAAGGACCGCACGGGGTGGGGCGCGACCGTCATCCTGTCACTGCTCGGCGCGGACGACGGCACCCTGATGGACGAGTACATGTCGGTGAACCCGGCGGTCAAGCAGGCGTTCGCGCCGATGATCGAGGGCTTCACGGCGGCCGGCGGCGACCCGGAGATCGCGCTGGCGCTGATCGGGGTGTTCCCCGCGTACCTGGAGACGGCGCTGGAGGAGGTCGCCGCCCGCTACGGGTCCATGGAGAAGTACGTACGGGAGGGGCTCGGCGTTCCGGACGGGGCCGTCGATGCGCTGCGGGCCCGGCTGATCGCCTGAGGGTGCGCGGGTCCCGGCCCGGTCCTCGTGGCGGCCGCCCGTCGCGCCCGCCGCGCGGAATCGCCCGAACGGGTGCGCTGACGGCGGGTGACCATCCGACGATTCGCTCGTTCTGCTGAACGTGACTGCGCCGGATACCGCCACCCGCCCCCTGCCTCCCCTGACGCCCGGCCTGGAACAGGCCGAGGCCGCCATCGTCGAGCACTACCCGCGGCTGGTGCGGCTCGCCTACCTGGTGCTGCCGCCCTCCCTCGGCCGCAACCGGCGGGTGCTCACCGCCCACTCGCTGACCCAGCGGGCGCTGCCGCGCGGCCGCCGGGGCGGCGATCCCGCCGTGCGCGGCGGGGTCCCGGCGCAGCGGGGCGGGCTGGAGGGCCCCGAGTCGGGGTACCCGTACGTACGGCTGCGCGTACTGCGCGCCGCCCTTGAGGCGGGCGTACCGTTCACCTTCCGGGCGCTCCCGTTGCGCGGGCAGCTGCCCCGGCTGCTCCCCCAGGTGTGGGGGCTGCGGCTGTTCCCGCGCTCGGGCGGGGCCGAGGAGCTGGCGCTGGACCAGTGGCTGACCACCCTGAGCGGTCCCGGGCGCGCGGCGTGCGTGCTGCGGGCGCTGGAGGGGCTGGCGGAGCCCGATGTCCTGCGGGTGCTCGCCGACGCCGGGGTGGCGAACCCGACGGGGGCGGTCGCGGAGTCCGGGGACCCGGCGCACGACGCCCTCTTCGCCTCCCCCGAATTCGACCCGTGCGTGCTCCAGGCCCGGCCCACCGACCTCTTGCGGCGGCGCCGGTTCGCCCGGGCGGGGATCGCCGCCTCGGCCGCCCTCGCGGTGTGCGGCGCGCTGCTCGCGCTGCCGGGCGGCGGCTGGGGCTCGGACGGGCCCGCCGCCCCGCTGTACGCGAAGAACGCCGTCGCGGAGCAGGCGCTGGATCCCGGGCAGCTGGTCCGGGTCCCGTCCACGCTCTGGCGGACCTCCTCCCGTACCGACTTCTCCGCGTGGCCCGCCCGCGGCGACCGGGCCGACGACGCCGCGCTGCTGCGCCGGGCACTGACCGTGTGGGCCCGCCCCGGCCGCACGGTGGTCGTCTCGGCCACCCCCGGCACGCCGTCGGGGCCGCCGATGGGCCCGCCGCAGCTGCTGTTCGCGGGGGCCGTGGACCAGGCGGTGGTGGTCCTGCTGTACGACGGGCTGCGCGTGGTCCGGTACGCGGAGCCGCGCAGCGGAACCGCCGGAGCCGCCCTCGACTTCGCCCGTACGGACGGGGCGTCGGCGGACACCGCGACCGCTCTGGTGCTCAGCCGGGTCGACGGCAACGTCCGGTACCTGACCGCCCCCTGGGTGCTCGGCGCCGCGTTGCGGGACCTGCTCAAGCCGGGCGAGTCGCCCTCGGTGCTGAAACTGACCCCGGACGGGATGACACCGCCGGTGCCCGGCCCCGCCCCCACCGGCAGCTGCACGAGCTGGAACGCGCTGGCCCTGACCGGCGACGGCGCCACCCGGCTCGTGACGGATTTGGGTGAACTGACCCCGGTTCGGCTGACCTCGGGCGCACCGGGTGCCGAGCGCGACGTGACGGAGGCCGCCGAGCTGGGCGAGTGGTCCCGGACGGCGTGCCTGCTGCCTTCGGTCCGCTCGCACGGGGTCCGCACCGTCAACGCCTGGACGTACGCGAAGCAGCCGCTGCCCGAGGGGGACGGGACGGCGACCTGGCTGTGCAGCCGGGCGGAGACCTGGCAGGGCACCGCGGACCGGGTCCAGGCCCAGTTCCTCGCCCCGGGCGCGCAGCTCGCGGCCCAGGCGGCCAAGGCGGAGGGCTCCGCGGCGTGCGGCCCCCGGGAGCCCCGGGTGCTGGCGGGCGTGCTGTGGAAGTCGAAGGCGGGCCAGTGGTACGTACTGGCCGCGGGCAGCGCCCAGTTCGCCTCCCTGACGGCATCCGGTGGCGGCGTGAACGGGAGCGCGAACGGGAACCGTCTCGCGGTGAAGGCGCCGCAGGGCGCGCAGGTCGACCTCTCGGGCAGGCTGACGGACGGCACGAAGGCGGAAGCCCTGCGCTGAGGGGAGCCCAACGGGCGCGTGCCGGAATCCGGCGCAGACCGGAGCCGGAAAATCCCGGCGCAGAGGGGTTCTGCTCGGCCCTACCCCTCAGTACATTGACGCCATGTCTAATACGCCGCACGCGCCCGCCCCCGTGGCGTCGGAACACCCGGGCCTGTACGAGCACACGGGCCTCCAGCCGCGGAACGTGTCCTTCTCCTGGGAGGACACCCCGCTGCACTGGCTCCCCGGCGACCCGTTCGCCGGACACACGATCAACGTCCTGCACCTGCTGCTGCCCGCCGGGGAGCGCTGGTTCGTGCACGTCTACAAGCAGGTGCTGCCGTACATCACGGACGAGCGGCTGCGGGCGGACGTCGTCGGCTTCATCGGCCAGGAGGCCATGCACGCCGCCGCGCACGACGACGTGCTGCCGCACCTGAAACGGCTCGGCCTGGATCCGACCCCGTACACGGCGCAGGTCGACTGGTTCTTCGAGAAGCTGCTCGGCGACCGGACCCTGCCCCCGGGCCGGGCCCGCAAGTGGTGGCTGATGGAACGGGTGGCGATCATCGCCGCGGTCGAGCACTACACGGCGTTCCTCGGCAACTGGGTCCTGAACGCCGACGAACTCGACCGCCGGGGCGCCGATCCGATGATGCTGGACCTGCTGCGCTGGCACGGGGCGGAGGAGGTCGAGCACCGCGCGGTGGCCTTCGACCTCTTCATGCACCTCGACGGCGGCTACCGGCGCCGGGTGCGGACCTGGGCGACGGCCTTCGCCGCCCTGGCGTTCCTCTGGCAGCGCGGCGTCCGCTTCTTCATGGAGAACGATCCCGAACTCCCGGCGGCCAAGGCCTCGTTGGGCCGGATGTTCCGGGCCGGGCAGCAGGGTGTGCTGCCCTCGACGGGCTCGATGCTCAAGTCGATCCCGACCTACCTCTCCCGGACCTACCACCCCTCGCAGGAGGGCTCGACGGCCCAGGCCGCGGCCTACCTCGCCACCTCGCCGGGCGCGAACGGCGGGGTGCGGGCATGAGGCGCGCGCTGACGCTCACCGCGGCGGCGGGCGCCGCGCTGCTGACCCGGCGCGCGCTGCGCCGGCGCATCCGGCGCTCCCCCCTGTGGCCGCTGCCGGCCCTGGAGACCCCGGTCTCCGGCCACTCCCCGCGCCGGCTGCTGCGGGCCTCGGTCGTCGCGCGCGGCGAACCCGCGCGGGGCGTCGTCCGGCTGACCCTGGAATCGCCGGAGCTGCCCGCCTGGAGTCCGGGGGCGCACGTGGACGTCGTACTGCCGTCGGGGCTGGTGCGCCAGTACAGCCTGTGCGGCGACCCCGCCGACGCGGGCCGCTACACGATCGCGGTCCGGCTGATCGAGGACGGCCGCGGCGGCTCCCGCGAGGCGCACGCCCGGCTGGTGCAGGGCGCCGAGCTGCGGCTGCGGGCGCCCCGCAACCGGTTCCCCCTGGTGGCCGCCCCGGCGTACGTGTTCGTCGCGGGCGGGATCGGCATCACCCCGATCCTGCCGATGCTGCGGGCCGCCACGGCGGCCGGGGCCGACTGGACGCTCGTGTACGGCGGCCGCACCCGCACCTCGATGCCGTTCCTCGCGGAACTCGCCGGGTACGGGGACCGGGTCACGATCGTGCCGGAGGACGAGGCGGGCCTGCCGGACCTGAGCATGCTCGCCGCGGCCTCCGGCGCCCTCGTCTACTGCTGCGGCCCGGAGCCGCTGATGGCCGCGGTCCTCGCCGCCGCCCCGGACCCCTCGGCGGTGCACCTGGAGCGCTTCACCGCCGTCGCGCCCACCGCAGGGTCGAAGCCCTTCACGATCGAACTCCACCGCTCCGGGGGCACGGTCGAGGTGGCGGCGGACGAGAGCGCCCTGACGGCGGTGCGCCGCGCCCTGCCCGGCACCCCGTACTCCTGCCGGCAGGGCTTCTGCGGGACCTGCCGACACCGGGTCCTGGCAGGGGAGGTGGAGCACCGCGACGAGCTCCTCAGCGACGCCGAGCGCGCGGACTCGATGCTCCTGTGCGTCTCCCGCGCCGTCTCGGACCGGCTGGTCCTGGACCTGTAGCGGCGCGAACACCCCGCCGAGGCCCGCGCCGGAGTGGAAGTAGGGTGTCCGCATGACAACCGGGGTGCGGCGCAGGATGGGTGTCGAGGAGCGGCGGCAGCAGCTGATCGGGGTGGCCCTGGAGCTGTTCAGCCACCGGTCGCCCGACGACGTGTCGATAGACGAGATCGCGGCGGCCGCGGGCATATCGCGGCCGCTCGTCTACCACTACTTTCCCGGCAAGCTCAGCCTGTACGAGGCGGCGCTGCGGCGGGCCGCCGACGAGCTGGCGCTGCGGTTCGTGGAGCCGCAGGAGGGGCCGCTCGGGGCCCGGCTGCTGCGGGTGATGGGGCGGTTCTTCGCGTTCGTCGACGAACACGGGCCCGGTTTCTCGGCGTTGATGCGGGGCGGTCCGGCGGTCGGCAGCAGTCGGGCGAACGCGATGATCGACGAGGTCCGCCAGGCGGCGTACGAGGAGATCCTCAAGCACCTGGGCGTCTCGCCCGATGCGCCGCCGGCGCGGCTGGAGCTGGTCGTGCGCTCGTGGGTCTCCCTCGCCGAGTCCACCGCGCTGATCTGGCTGGACGGGCGGCGCATCCCGCGCTCCGAGCTGGAGCTCCAACTCGTGCACGATTTCGCCGCGCTGGCCGCCGTGAGCGCCGCCTACGACGAGGAGATGGCGCAGATCCTGGTGCGCATCCTCTCCGCGGAGCCGGCCGACGGGCCGTTCGGACTGCTCGTCGGGCGGCTGGCGGCGCTGGTACCGGGCACGCGGTGATCATGACGTGGCGCGGGCCCGCGTGATAATGCCCGCGTGATCATTGACGACGGGATGTTGTTCCGGCAGGCCGTGGAGAAGGACGCCGGCACGCTGGTGAAGCTGTACGACCAGGCCGCCCGGTGGATGCGCAAGCACGGGATCGACCAGTGGAAGCCCGGCGAGAAGGACGTGGCGCACTTCCGTGCGCGGATGCGCGACGGCGAGGTGTGGCTGGCCGAGGACGCCGACGGCCGGGTCGTCGGCGCGTACGAACTGTGGTGGTCGGACGAAGAGGCCTGGGGCGTGCAGCCGCCCGTCGCCGGGTACGTGCACCGGCTGATGGTGGAGCGCGAGGCCGCGCCCCCGGGCGCCGGCCGGCGGATACTCGAACACGCCGAGTGGCGGATCGCCCGTACCGGCCGGGAGCGTTCCCGGCTGGACTGCGTGTCGACCAACCCCGAGCTGCTGGGCTACTACCGGGGCGCGGGCTACCGGGTCGTCGGCGAATGCCCGTCCAAACAGGCCGCGGACGGCCGGGTGTACGGCGTGATCCTGCTGGAGCGGCGCCTCGACGCCTGAGGCGTTCCCGGGCGCCGCGCAGGCACAGCGCTGGCCCCCGGCACAAGCCCGCCCCGTGCGCCATGCCGCGTCCCCTCTCGGCCGTGGCACCCGAGACCGGTTGCCGCGCGCCGCGGGCCGCCGGTACAGATGGGCGCGACCAGTCGGTACCAGGAGGGGAATGCCGTGAAGAATTCCGTGAAGGCAGCGAGCGCCGTCTTAGCCGTGGCGCTGGCGGGCGCGCTGGGGGCCACGGGTGTGGCCCAGGCCCAGGGGCAGCCGTCGGCGCCGGCTCCGGCGGGCACCGCGGTGAGCGCGGGCGGTCCGGTGCTGCGGGCGCCGGCCGAAGTGGTCCGGGAGGTGGAGGCGGCGGCCGCCCGGCAGCGGACGCTGGCCCCGAACGCCCGGGTGGTGTGTTACGCGGCCCATGTACAGGACGTCGGCTGGCAGTCCACGGTGTGCGACGGCGCGGTGGCCGGGACGACGGGACAGGGCCGTCGCATGGAGGCCGCGGTGATCGCGACCAGCGGCACGGGGGGCGTCTGCGCCAACGCGCACCTCGCCGACATCGGCTGGCAGGGCTGGGCGTGCGCCGGTGACGGCGCGGCCGTGACGGTCGGCACCACCGGCCAGGCACGCCGGATGGAGGCGCTCGGCGTCCAGGTCGGCTCCGGGTCGGTGGCGGCGCAGGCCCATGTCGCCGGCTACGGCTGGCTGAACGCGGTGAGCGGCAACGCGGTGTACGTGGGGACCACCGGCCAGGCGCGGCAGCTGGAAGCCGTCCGCATCTGGGTCTGATGCGGTCGCGCTGACGCGGTGAACGCCTCCGCGGCGGGGGCGGGCCCCGGCCCGCCCCCCCCCCCGGCCCCGCCGGCCGCCGCTCCCGCCCCCCCGCCCCCCCCCCACGACCCGGCCCCCCCCGACCGCGCCGCCGCCGCCGCCGGCGCCGCCCCCGCCCCGCCACCCGTGTGGCCCTGCTCGTCGCCGTCCG
>NZ_JBSGYT010000093.1:0-10252 GCF_053610645.1 Streptomyces sp. NPDC054883
ACGCCGCCGCGAACACCGGGAACGCCTCGTACAGCCCACGCCCCATCCCGAGGCGCTGCGCACCCTGCCCCGTGAACAGGAACGCCGTCTTGCCGTCCTGGGCGGCTCCGGTTCCCGTGAGGAGTTCCAGCGAGCGGGCGAGTTCGGCGCGGTCGGCGCCGAGGGCGACGGCCCGGTGTTCCAGCGCCGCCCGGCCGGTGGCCAGCGTCGCGGCGGCCGGGGCGAGTTCCGCGTCGGGGAGGTCGGCGAGGCGCTCGCGCAGCCGGTCGGCCTGGGCGCGCAGGGCCTCGGGGGTGGCTCCGGAGACCACCCAGGGCAGGGCGGCCAGGGACGGCAGGGGTTCGGCGGCGCTGGCCGCTTCCCGTGGTGCCTGCTCGATGATGACGTGGGCGTTGGTGCCGCTGATCCCGAAGGAGGACACGCCGGCCCTCCGTACTCCGCCGGGTGCGGCCCACTCGCGGGCCTCGGTGAGCAGGGCGACGTCTCCGGCCGACCAGTCGACCTGGTCGGAGGGCGTCTCGGCGTAGAGGGTGCGCGGCAGGACTCCGTGGTCCATCGCCATGACCATCTTGATGATGCCCGCGACACCGGCCGCGGCCTGGGTGTGCCCCATGTTGGACTTGACGGAGCCCAGCCACAGCGGCCGGCCCTCGGGCCGCTCCTGGCCGTACGTCGCCAGCAGCGCCTGCGCCTCGATCGGGTCGCCCAGCCGGGTCCCCGTGCCGTGCGCCTCGACCACGTCGACCTCGGCCGCCGTGAGTCCCGCATCGGCCAGCGCCTGGCGGATCACCCGCTGCTGCGCCGGGCCGTTCGGGGCGGTCAGCCCGTTGCTCGCCCCGTCCTGGTTGAGCGCCGAGCCCTTCACCACCGCCAGCACCCGGTGCCCGTTGCGCCGGGCGTCCGACAGCCGCTCCAGCAGCAGCACGCCCGCACCCTCGCCCCAGCCCGTACCGTCCGCACCCGCCCCGAACGACTTGCACCGGCCGTCGGAGGCGAGGCCCCGCTGGCGGCTCATGTCGAGGAAGGTGTCGGGGGTGGACATGATGGTGACACCGCCGGCCAGGGCCAGCGAGCACTCGCCGGTGCGCAGGGAGCGCGCGGCCATGTGCAGGGCCACCAGGGACGACGAGCACGCCGTGTCGACGCTGACCGCGGGACCCTCCAGGCCCAGGACGTAGGCGACCCGGCCGGAGACGACGCTGGCGAGGCTGCCGTTGCCGTGGTAGCCGGCCACGTCCTCGGGCAGCGGGCCCAGCCGCAGGCCCCAGTCGTGGTACATCACGCCGGCGAAGACACCGGTGCTGCTGCCCTTGACGGAGCGGGGGTCGATTCCGGCGCGTTCGAAGGTCTCCCAGGCGACTTCGAGGAGGAGCCGCTGCTGCGGGTCCATGGCCTGGGCCTCGCGGGGGCTGATGCCGAAGAAGGCGGGGTCGAACCGGGCGGCGTCGTAGAGGAATCCGCCGTCGGTGGAGTACGTCTTGCCGGGCTTGCCGATCTCCGGGTCGTAGAGGTCGGCCGCCCAGCCCCGGTCGGTGGGGAAGGGGCCGATGGCGTCGGATCCTTCGGCGACGAGTTGCCACAGCTCCTCGGGCGAGGTGACGCCGCCCGGGTAGCGGCAGGCCATGCCGACGATGACGACCGGGTCGGCGGAGCCGGCCTCCCGCCGGGTGTCGGGCGCCGGGACGGCGGCGGGGGCGGCGGCGCCGAGCAGTCTGGTGACGAGGTGTTCGGCGAGGGCGGTGGCCGTCGGGTAGTCGAAGGTCAGGGTGGCGCTGAGCCGCAGCCCGGTCGCGGTGGAGAGGCGGTTGCGCAGTTCGACTGCGGCCAGGGAGTCGAAGCCGGTCTCGGTGAAGGCCCGGGTGGCGGTGACCTCCTCGGCGCTCTGGTAGCCCAGGACGGCCGCGGCTTCGGTGCGGACCAGGCGCAGGACGGTGGCGAGGCGGTCGGTGGCGCCGAGTCCGGCGAGCTGGGCGGCCAGGGGCGCGGGTCCGGTCGCCGGTCCGGCGGCGGCGCCGCCGGCCGCGGCGGCGGGGCGGCGCACGGTAGTGCGTACCAGGGCGCGCAGCAGGTTCGGTATGCCGTCGCCGCGCCCGCGCACGGCGCGGTGGTTGACCCGTACGGGGACCACGGCCGGCTCGGGTCCGGCGAGCGCCTTGTCGAGCTGGGCGAGGTTCTCCTCGAAGGACAGGGAGTCCAGGCCGAGGCGCTCGATGCGGGTGAGGGCCGCCGCGTCGAGGGTGGCGCCCATGCCCGCGTCGCCGGCCCACAGGCCCCAGGCGAGGGAGGTGACGACCTGGCCCGCGGCGGCGCGGCGGGCGGCGAGGGCGTCGAGGAAGAGGTTCGCGGCGGCGTAGTTGGCCTGGCCCGCGCCGTCGAGGACGGTGGAGGCGGAGGAGAACAGGACGAACGCGGCGAGGTCCAGGTCCGCGGTGAGCTCGTGCAGGTTCCAGGCCGCGTCCACCTTGGGGCGCAGCACGGTGTCGAGGCGGGCGGGCGTGAGGGAGCCGACGAGACCGTCGTCGATGACTCCGGCCGCGTGTACGACGGCGGTGAGCGGGTGCTGTTCGGGGATGCCGGCGAGCAGCGCGGCGAGGGCGTCCCGGTCGGCGACGTCGGTGGCGCTGACCTCGGCGGCGGCGCCCATGGCGGCCAGTTCGGCGATGAGTTCCCGGGCGCCGGGGGCGCCCGGGCCGCGCCGGCTGGTGAGCAGCAGGTTGCGTACGCCGCGGCTGCGGACGAGGTGGCGGGCGAGTGCGGCGCCGACGCCCCCGGTGCCGCCGGTGATCAGTACGGTGCCTGCGCCGTCCCAGGGGGACGGCCGGTCCTCGGCGGGGTCCGGGACGGCGGCCAGTCGCGGGACGTACGTGCGGTCGCCGCGCAGGGCGAGTTCGGTTTCCTCGCCGAGGGCCGCCAGGGTCCGTCCGAGGTGCTCCTCGCCCGCCGCGTCGGTGTCGACGAGGACGAAGCGGCCGGGGTTCTCCGCCTCGGCGGAGCGTACGAGTCCCCAGACGGGTGCCTGCGCGAGGTCGACGTCGGTGCCGGGTACGGCGGCGCCGCCGCGGGTGACGACCACGAGGCGGGAGTCGGCGTACCGCTCGTCGGCCAGCCAGTCCTGTACGGCGGCCAGTGCGTCGGCGGTGACGGCGCGCACGGCGGCGGGCAGGTCCCCCGCCGGGGTCGACAGGGTGCGGTGGACGACGAAGGGCGCGGGGGTGCCCTCGGCGAGGTCGGCGAACCCGGCCGGGGGTACGGAGGGCAGGTCGAGCGGGTTCCACTGCACGCGCAGCAGCGGGTCGGGGCGGTCGCCAGCGAGCTGGTCCGCCGTGACGGCGCGCAGCAGCAGGGATTCGACCCGGGCGACGGGGGCGCCGTCGGGGCCGGCGACACTCACCGCGAGTTCCTCGCGGCCGCGCGCGGTGATCCGGACCCGGACGGCGGCAGCACCGGCGGCGTGGAGGGTGACCCCGTTCCAGGAGAACGGGATCCAGGTGCCTTCGGGGCGGTTTCCCAGGGCGGACAGGGCGTGGTCGGCGGGGTGCAGCGCCGCGTCCAGCAGGGCCGGGTGCAGGCCGAAGGCGGCCGCCTCGGCGCGGGCGGGCTGCGGGAGTTCGACGTCGGCGAACACCTCGCCGTCGAGCAGCCAGGCGGCGCGGACGCCGTGGAAGGAGGGCCCGTAGCCGTAGCCCTCGGCCGCCATGTCGCCGTACAGGTGGGAGACGTCCAGCGGTTCGGCGCCCGCCGGGGGCCACGCTCCGCCGAGGTCCGCGGTTGCGGGCGTGGCGGTGGCGGGGGCCAGGACGCCGGTGGCGTGGCGGATCCAGCCGTCCTCGGCCGCGTCGGCGCCGTCGGTGCGCGAGTGGCATTCGATGGCCCGGCGGCCCGCCGCGTCGGGAGCGGCGATCAGCACTTGCAGGGCGACGCCGCCGGCCCGGGGCAGGACCAGCGGCGCGTGCAGGGTCAGCTCCTCGACCAGCGCGCAGCCGGTCTCCGCCCCGGCCCGCAGGGCGAGTTCCACGAAGGCGGTGCCGGGCAGCAGCGTGGTGCCGGCGATGGTGTGGTCCGCGATCCACGGGTGCGTGCGCAGCGACAGGCGGCCGGTGAGCACGGTGGTGCCGGCGCCCGCGAGGTCGACCACGGAGCCGAGCAGCGGGTGCCGGGCGGCGAGCTGGCCGAGTCCGGACGGGTCCCCGCCGGCCGTGCCGGAGGCCAGCCAGTACCGCTTGGGGCGGAAGGCGTAGGTGGGCAGGTCGTCGACGCGGCGGGTCGGGCGGCCCGCGTGCAGGGCCTGCCAGTCCAGCCGGGCGCCGCGCGCGTGGGCGAGCGCGGCGGCGCCGAGCACCTCGCGGGCCTCGTCCTTCCCGGCGCGCAGCAGCGGCGCGAAGACGGTGTCGGCCTCCCGCTCCTCGGGCAGGCAGTCGCGGCCCAGGGCGCTGAGGACGCCGTCGGGGCCCAGCTCCAGGAAGGTGCGTACGCCGCCTTCGGCGGACAGCCAGGCCACGGCGTCGGCGAACCGGACGGCTTCGCGGACGTGGCCGGTCCAGTAGTCGGGCGAGCAGAGCTCTTCGGTGGTGGCCGGGCGGCCGGTGACGGTGGAGACGAGCGGGACGGCGAGCGGGGAGTACGCCAGGATGCCCGCGATGCGCCGGAACTCCGCGAGCATCGGCGCCATGAGCGGGGAGTGGAAGGCGTGGCTCACCCGCAGCCGCTTGGTCTTGCGGCCCTGGGCGGCGAAGCGGGCGGCGAGGGCCAGCGCCGGGTCCGCCTCGCCGGAGATCACCAGGGCGTCGGGGCCGTTGACGGCGGCGACGGCCACCCCGGGGTGTTCGCCGAGCAGGGGCAGCAGTTCCGCCTCGGTGGCCTGGACGGCGATCATGGCGCCGCCCGCGGGCAGTTCCTGCATCAGCCGGCCGCGGGCGGCGACGAGGGTGGCGGCGTCCTCCAGGTTGAGGACGCCCGCGACGTGCGCGGCGGCGATCTCGCCGACCGAGTGGCCGGCGACGAAGTCGGGGCGCACGCCCCAGGACTCGACGAGCCGGAACAGGGCGACCTCGACGGCGAACAGGGCGCTCTGCGCGTAGCGGGTCTCGTCCAGCAGTGCGGCGGCGGCGGAGCCGGGCGCGGCGAACAGGACGTCCCACAGGGAGGTGTCGAGCTGGAGGTCGAGCCAGCCGATGGCGTCGGCGAGGGCGTCCGCGAACACCGGGTGGGTGTCGTACAGCTGCCGGCCCATGGCGAGGCGCTGGCTGCCCTGGCCGGTGAAGAGGAAGGCGAGGCGCCCGGCGGGCAGGGTGCCGGTGCGGGTGGCGGCGGTGGGCTGCCCGGCGGCGAGGGCGTGCAGCGCGTCGAGAAGTTCGGCGCGGTCGCCGGCGACGACGGCGGCCCGGTGTTCGAGGGCGGCGCGGCCGGTGCCGAGGGCGTGGCCGAGGTCGCCGGGGGTGAGGTCGGGCCGGTCGGCGAGGAAGGCGGCCAGGCGCTCGGCCTGGGCGCGCAGTCCGTCGTCGGAGCGGGCGCTGACGGGTACGAGGGCGCACCCTGGGGCCGCGTCGGCGGTGGTGGTTCCGCCGGCGGTCCGGGCGGCTGCTTCGGCCGGCTCCGCCGGGCGCGGCGCTTCCTCCACGATCACGTGGGCGTTCGTCCCGCTGATGCCGAAGCCGGAGACACCGGCCCGGCGCGGTCTGTCGCGGTCCCCGGGCCACGGCACCGGTTCGGTGAGCAGGCGGACGGTGCCGGCGGACCAGTCGACGTTGCCGGTGGGCTCGTCGACGTTCAGCGTCTTCGGCAGGACGCCGTGCCGCATCGCCATGATCATCTTCATCAGGCCGGCCACTCCGGCCGCGGCCTGCGTGTGGCCCAGGTTGGACTTCACCGAGCCCAGCCACAGCGGCCGGTCCTCGGGCCGCTCCCGGCCGTAGGTCTCGATCAGGGCCCGGGCCTCGATGGGGTCGCCGAGCGTCGTGCCGGTGCCGTGCGCCTCCACGGCGTCGACCTCGGCGGCGGACAGGCCGGCGTCGGCGAGGGCCTGGAGGATGACGCGCTGCTGGGCCGTGCCGCTCGGGGCGGTCAGCCCGTTGCTGGCGCCGTCCTGGTTGACGGCCGTACCCCGGATGACGGCGAGGACCTGGTGGCCGTTGCGCCGGGCGTCGGCGAGGCGCTCCACGACGAGCAGGCCGACGCCCTCGGCGAAGGAGGTCCCGTCGGCGCCCGCCGCGAAGGCCTTGATCTGCCCGTCGGGGGCCAGCCCGCGCTGCCGGCTGAACTCGGTGAACAGGCCCGGGGTGCTCAGTACGGTGACGCCGCCGGCCAGGGCCAGCGAGCACTCGCCGCGGCGCAGCGACTGCACGGCCAGGTGCAGGGAGACCAGCGAACCGGAGCAGGCGGTGTCGACGGTCAGCGCCGGGCCCTCCAGGCCGAGCGCGTAGGCGACCCGGCCGGAGGTGACGCTGAGGGCGCCGCCGGTGACGAGGTAGCCGGTCAGGGACTCGGGGGCGTCCTGCACGCGGGGCCCGTACTCGGAGGGGCCGGCGCCGATGAAGACGCCGGTGCGGGTGCCGCGCAGTGAGGTCGGGTCGAGCCCCGTGCGCTCCAGCGCCTCCCAGGCCGTCTCCAGCAGCAGGCGCTGCTGCGGGTCCATGGCGAGCGCCTCGCGCGGGCCGATCCCGAAGAACTCGGCGTCGAAGTCGGGGGCGTCGTGGAGGAAGCCGCCGGTGCGGGTGTAGCAGGTGCCGGGGGTGGCGGGGTCGTCGTCGAAGAGGGCGTCGAGGTCCCAGCCGCGGTTGTCGGGGAAGGGCCCGACGGCGCTGCCGCCCCGGGAGACGAGGTCCCACAGCTCCTCGGCGGAGCGCACGCCGCCGGGGAAGCGGCCGCTGATGCCGACGACCGCGATGGGCTCGCCGTCGTAGCGCGGGGCGCTCTCGGCATCCGCGGCGTGCGGCGCCGGTGCCCCGGCGGGACCGCCGAGGAGTTCCGTGCGCACGTACGCGGCCAGCAGTTCGGGGCTCGGGTGGTCGAACGCGGCGGTCACGGGCAGGGCGAGGCCGGTCGCCGCGTTGATCCGGGCGTGCAGGTCGACCATGCCGATGGAGTCCAGGCCGATCTCCTTGAAGGAGGTCCCGGTGCCGACCACGGGCTCGGTGTCGGGCCTGGCCTTGCGCAGGATCTCGGCGGTCTGCGCGCACACGAGGTCGAGCAGCAGCCTGCTCTGCTCGCTCTGCGGGAGTCCGGCCAGCCGGCCGGCCGGCTCGGCCCCCGGGCGGACGTCCGCGCCGGACGGTTCATCAGCGACAGGATCGAAGCCCGCGGACATCTGCACGCTCCCAGCTCGGAATCGATTGCCCCGGGCGCGGTTCCGGCCACGGGGTGATCGCACGCTAGGTCGGTCGCGAACGGGCGCGACACCCCTATCCCCCCAGGTGTTGACCCTGCCGGGCGCCGCCCGGGACGGCGCCCGGCGCCGCACGATCCCCGGCCCGCGCGGACGACGTGCCTGCTGGGCGGGGGTGCGGACCGGTACGGGCGCGGTCAGGGGGGTGGTCGGTGTTCTCGGCGCGCTCCCCCGGCGCCTTCAATGGCACGCACTGCCCAGGGCGCCGCCTTCCGCGGGCCTCCGAGGCGAAGAGACGGGTGGAGCATGACAGTTGCCGATGTGAACGTCCGCGTGGCCGAACTGGGAGCGATCAAGGAGTCGGCCGCGCTGGGCCCGTCGCCGGGCGCGTCGCAGGCGCAGCACGCCCGCGGCAAGCTGACGGTGCGCGAGCGGCTGGACCTGCTGTTCGATCCGGGCACGTTCCGGGAGATCGAGCAGCTGCGCCGCCACCGGGCCGCCGGGTTCGGGCTGGAGGACCGCCGGCCGCACACCGACGGGGTGGTGACCGGCTGGGGCAAGGTCGACGGCCGCCGGGTGTTCGTGTACGCGCACGACTTCCGGATCTTCGGCGGTTCCCTCGGCGAGGCCCACGCACAGAAGATCCACAAGGTGATGGACCTCGCCGTCGCGGCCGGCGCCCCGCTGGTCTCGCTGAGCGACGGCGCGGGGGCCCGGATCCAGGAGGGCGTGACCGCGCTCGCCGGGTACGGCGGCATCTTCCGCCGCAACGTGGCGGCTTCCGGGGTGATCCCGCAGATCAGCGTGATGCTCGGGCCGTGCGCGGGCGGAGCGACGTACTCCCCCGCCCTGACGGACTACGTGTTCATGGTCCGTGACATCGCGCAGATGTACATCACCGGTCCCGACGTGGTGCAGGCGGTGACGGGCGAGAAGATCAGCCACAACGACCTCGGCGGCGCGCAGGTGCACTCGTCGGTGTCCGGGGCCAGCGCGTTCCTGTACGACACCGAGCAGGAGTGCCTGGAGGAGGTGCGTCACCTGTTGTCGCTCCTGCCGTCCAACAACCGCGAGCTGCCGCCCTCGGTGGTGTCCGGCGACCCGGCCGACCGGCGCAACGATGCGCTGGCCGGCCTGGTGCCCGCCGATCCGAACCGCTCGTACGACATGCGGGCCGTGATCGAGGAGATCGTCGACGACGGGGACCTGTTCGAGGTCCACGCCAACTGGGCGACCAACATCATCTGCGGGATGGCGCGGCTGGACGGCCACGTGGTCGGCATCGTCGCCAACCAGCCGGCCTCCCTCGCCGGGGTGCTGGACATCCACGCGTCGGAGAAGGCCGCGCGGTTCGTGCAGACCTGTGACGCCTTCAGCATCCCGCTGGTGACCCTCGTGGACGTGCCCGGGTTCCTGCCGGGCAGCGACCAGGAGCACAACGGTGTCATCCGGCACGGCGCGAAGCTGCTGTACGCGTACTGCGCGGCGACGGTGCCGCGGGTGCAGGTGATCCTGCGCAAGGCGTACGGCGGCGCGTACATCGTCATGGACTCGCGCTCGATCGGCGCCGACCTGTCGTTCGCGTGGCCCACCAACGAGATCGCCGTGATGGGTGCGGAGGGCGCCGCGAACGTCGTCTTCCGCCGGGAGATCGCCGCCGCGGACGACCCGGAGACGGCGCGCGCCCAGCGCGTCAAGCAGTACCGCCAGGAGCTGATGCACCCCTACTACGCGGCGGAGCGCGGCCTCGTCGACGACGTCATCGACCCGGCCACGACCCGGCAGGTGCTGGTGGACGCCCTGGACGCGCTGCGCGCCAAGCACGTGCCGCTGCCCGAACGCAAGCACGGCAACCCGCCGTTCTGAGCGCCGCACGCGAGAGCGAGGAGCACCGCCGATGACCGAGCGGGCCGGACCACTGATGAGGATCGAGCGCGGGGCCCCGGACAGCACCGAACTGGCCGCGCTCTTCCTGGTACTGCTCGCCGCCGCCCGGCAGCGGGAGAACGCCGGCGCGGACGCCGCGCCCGGCCCCCGGGCGGCCGCCTGGGGCCCGGCCCGCGGCTGGCGCCCGCCCGGCACCTGGACCGCCCGGTGAACCGGGCCCCTGTCCACCGCACGACACCTCACGAAACAGGACGTCGAACGACATGACCGCAACCACGACCGCCGGCGCCTGGCTGCGCCGCTTCCACCCCGCCCAGGACGCCCCCGTACGGCTGGTCTGCCTGCCGCACGCGGGCGGCTCGGCCAGCTACTACTTCCCGGTGTCCCGGGCGCTGTCCCCGCAGGCCGACGTGGTGGCCGTGCAGTACCCGGGCCGCCAGGACCGCCGCCACGAGCCGTGCCTGGACGACGTACGGCAGCTGGCCGACCTGGTGGCGGCGCAGCTGCTGCCGTGGTGCGACCGGCCGGTGGCACTGTTCGGGCACAGCCTGGGCGCGACCCTCGGCTTCGAGGTGGCACTGCGGCTGGAGGAGGCCGGCCACGCGCCGGCGGCCCTGTTCGCTTCGGGCCGCCGGGCGCCGTCCCGGCACCGGGAGGACGAGCGCATCCACCTCGCGCCGGACGAGCGGCTGCTGGCCACCATCAAGGGGATGAGCGGTACGGACGCGGCGGTGCTCGCCGACGAGGAACTGCTGCGGGCCGTCCTGCCGGCGATCCGCGGCGACTACAAGGCCGCGGAGACCTACCGCTACCGGCCCGGTCCGCCGCTGAGCTGCCCGGTGGTGGTCCTGAACGGGGACGCCGACCCGGAGGTGACCGCCATGGAGGCCGAAGGCTGGAGCGACCACACGCGGGGCCCCGTGTCCTTCCACTGGTTCACCGGCGGGCACTTCTACCTGAACGAGCATGCCGCCGAGGTGATCGGCCTGATCAGACGGCGCCTCGCCGGGGCCTGAGGCCGGACCCGGGCGAAGAGGGTCCGGC
>NZ_JBSGYT010000094.1:0-9687 GCF_053610645.1 Streptomyces sp. NPDC054883
GCTACCTCGCCGGCCTCCACCTCCGCGCCGCAATGATCTGGATCGACGACCTGATGAAGACCGACCAATGATCACGACATCACACAAGCCCTAGGTGACCACGAGGAAGAGGTGGACGAACAGGATCCAGGGCATCGTCAGGATCACCGCGAGGATGCGCGGCAGCCGCCATTCCTCGCCCAGGCCGATGCCACCGGCCACCGCCCACAGCGCACACACCGCGAGTAGGGCCATGTACACGCGGGAGACGGGCTCTCGCCAGGCCAGTACTGCCGTTTCGAGGATCTTCATGGGTGACGTCCAGCAGTCAGGGTTCGGTGATTGCAGAGAAACGGGGGTGGTGCGCGGTTCGTGCGCACCACCCCGGTCGGGGTTCCGGGTTTCAGAACCCCCGGATTATTCCCGTGAAGCGGTTACCAGAGGTACCGGTTCAGGTTGGTGGCCAACCTACGCCAGGTGTCTGACGCACCCCACCTGTACATCCAGCCCGGGATCCAGTCCGCCGTCGAGCCGCCTTCGGTGTGGCTGTGGACGTTGAGGTAGACCTCGGGCGCAGCTAATCAGCGGCACGGGCCGGAACACGACACGTTCCTGGGCACAACGCGCCGAGCCTCTCCGGCTCGCAGTGGCGCGACACTGCCTCAAATTTGCCCTCCCCGCCAAGTTAACCGCCGGTAAGGTGAGCACTGCGTAGGCGGCGGCCCTGACCCGGTTCGCCGTAGCACGCGTTCAATGGCGGCCGGGGAGAACAGTGCCGCTACGGGGGATTTGATCACGCCGCGGCATCGGTTCTTTAAGACCGCCGCTTCGGTGCAACCTGCTGCTGTCTTGGGACAGCGGGCTGATTCGAACGCTTCCTGTGTGCTCCCCGCCTGCCTTCATTCGCCTTGAAGGAATGCTCTTTTGCGCGCAAAACCTGCCTTTTTCCCACCCGGATCGCGTAGATCCGCCCTTCTCAATCCGATCGTCACCTCCGTCGTCGCCTTGGCCGTTCTGGGCGGCTTGGCCTTCCAGCCCGGCGCGCTCGGGAACACCGGTCTCCGCGCCGGCGCTGCCGGCAGCTCTCGCGACTGGCTCGACGACACCGCCGCCGAGCAGTGGCGACAAGACCAGTGCCTGATGGCCGATGTGCTGCGCCTGGGCGGTCCATCCATGGCGCAGGTCGCTCAGGACGGCCTCAACCAGCCGCAGGACAAGCTCCATATGCTGGCCGACCGTAGCCACTGGGAGCAGACCCCGCTTGCCACCGCATATCAGAAGGACCGCGACGCGGCGAACAGCTCCATGACGGCCCTCAACTCCCTCCGCGACAGCTGGAAGATTCCGCTGGAGGGGCTGACGACGCCGGCGGGGATCAATGATGCCGACTTCCACCGGCCCCCTGGATCGCCGGGCGACGGCAAGCAGTCCTTTCACGCTCAGACCGGCCTGATCCAGTGGACCGCCGACCGGTTCTGGACCTCGGAGGGCGACTTCTACCAGGACTCCACGCCCAAGGCGTCGGGGCCTGTCGTCGGGGCGGTCAAGAATCTGGGTACTCCGCTCTATGGCGCGGATCCCGACCCCAAGACAACCCCGGCGGACCAGTGGCAGCGCGCGCTCATGGAGCACGAGGCGTTCCAGTACCTGACGTCCGGGTCGGTGGCGCAGCCCACGGGCGCTGACAACGCCCGCATGTTCCTCGCCTCCGGCGGATTTGCCCGTACGGCGCCCAAGGCGGGGACGGCGGAGTACCGCATCGCGGTCGAGGACCTGAAGTCCCGGTTCTCCACCTGTGCCTGGCGCGACCCACTGGACCCGAACAAGGTCCTCTCAGGTATCACCGACACGGCCGCCGGTGAGTGGCAGCAGGAGATCACCTCTCAGCAGGCGCAGCGGAATCAGATCCTGGCCGCCAACAAGGACGCCACCCAGTCCCTGACCACCGGTGCGAAGGCCCTGGGCGAGATGCTGGGGCACTCCTGGGTGGCCGATCACGCCGCCCGCTTCCAGGACTACTGGTCCCCCGGCGGCGCCGGAGCGGTCGGCGACAACACTGCCGTGATCGAGGTGCACGCCGCCAACGGCAAGTGCCTCGACGTCGAGAACAGCGGGGCCGTAGACGGCACGCCCGTACAGGTCTACTGGTGCAACGGCACGGGTGCGCAGCAGTGGTGGGTCTACGGCGATGACCACGGTCTGCACTTGCGCAACCGGAACTACAAGTGCCTGGACGTGTCGAACAATGACGCGACGAACGGCACCAAGATCCAGGTCTGGACGTGCAACAGCTCCCCGGCGCAGACCTGGGAGTACAACCTGCGCGCCACCACCAGCCTGAAGAACGTCGGTACGGGCAAGTGCCTGGACCTGCACAGCTACGACGACGGCAACGACTCGTGGCTGTGGGACTGCAACGGGACGGGCCCGCAGCAGTTCGACATCAAGTCGTCCGGCACCGGCACCGTTCCGGCGAAAGCCGAGTTCGACAAGGCGAAGAAGGCCGTCGCGGACGCCCAGACCGGGGCGAAGAAGCAGCTCGAGGTCCTCAAGGCGCAGGCCGCTGCGGCCAAGAAGGCCGCCACCACCAGTGACACCGCCGAGCAGGCCGCCTACGCCATCGCCGACTCGGCTGGTGCGCCACGCGGCCGTGGCCTGCTGGTCGGCCAGCAGAAGGCTCAGGTCACCAAGGGTGCGGTAGCCGCTCTGGACGCGATGGTGAAGGCCGGCGAGACCGCCGAGGCGGCCACCCGTGCCTCCGGCGCGGACAGCCAGACCATCGCGCAGCGCGCGCTGGCGCAGGCCGCGCAGGCAAAGGCGGAGTTCCGCCGGGAGGCAGCGCACACCGCCGAACTGCAGGCCAAGGCGGCTGCGGATGCGGCCAAGACGCACCGGGACAACGCCAAGAAGGACGCGGAGACCGCCAAGTCCAAGCTTGGCGACGCAGTGAAGGCGGAGGCCGACGCGAAGGCGGCGGCGGCCAACGCCCACGCCAAGCGGCTCGCCGCAGAGGCGGAAGAAGCCACGGCGAAGAAGGAGAAGGAGACCGCGGCCGCCAAACAGGCCGAGGCCGCCCAGCACAAGACGAACGCCGAAGCGCAGGCGACGAAGGCCAATGACGCCAAGGGCAAGGCCGAAGCCGCCGAAGCGACCGCGGTCGAGCGCAAGAACGGCGCCGTCAAGGCCCGGGACAACGCCAAGGCCAAACGGGACGACGCCTGGCAGGCGGAGCAGAAGGCCGACGCCGCACGCGCGAAGGCGGACGCCAAGGCCGCCTACGCCGCTTCCCTCGACGCGGGCACGGAGGCCACCGCCGCACGCGCGGCCGCCGACGAGGCGAACAAGCACGCGACCGACGCCGAAACGGCAGCCGGCACGGCCAGGAGCGAAGCCAACGCCGCCACCCAGGCCGCCGCGGACGCCGACGCGGCAGCCACCCGAGCCGAAGCGGCCGCCAAACGGTCCCGCTCCGACGCCGACGCCGCCCAGGCCGCGAAACTGACGGCGGACGCCGCGGTCAAAACCGCCACCAGCGCCGCCGCGGACGCGATCGCAGCATCCCAGCACGCCGCGTCCGAGGCGAGGGCGGCCGTCGCACTGGCCAACGAGGCGGACGGGCAGGCCAAGACCGCCACATCCCAGGCGGACAAGGCCAAACAGGAAGCCGCCAAGGCCAAGACCGCAGCCGCCAAAGCGGCGGGTTACGCCTACGTGACCGCCCAAGCCGCGGTGGACGCCGGCAAGGCCGCCGCGCAGGTCGCCAAGCCCGCCAACGACGCCATCCAGCTCGGATCGCCCTACGCCACCACGGACTCGGCCGCGAGCCTGGTCGTGCTGACCGGCCAGGCCTCGAAGACCATCGCCGAGCAGCAGAAAGCCATCGCCGACGCCCACGCCAAGAACGCACAGGAAGAGGCCGCGACCGCCAAGGCCCTGGCCGACCAGGCGCAGGACGACACCAAGGCCGCCTACCAACACGCAGCCACCGCCGCCGGGTACGCATCGGACGCCCGCACCTACGCCAAGGAAGCCCTCGGCTACTCCGCCGACGCCGCGAAGTCGGCATCACTGGCTGCCACATCATTGGCCCGCAGCGTCGAATACGCCAGCCAGGCCGCGGCGGACGCCGTAGCAGCCGATCAGGCGGCCGGGCGCTCCGAGGGCTACGCCAAGACAGCCCGCGACTCCGCCGACCAGGCTGCCCTCGACGCGACCGCCGCCCGGGCCGCAGCTGCCCGGGCCGAACAGGACGCCAAGACCGCCCGCGCCGCGGCCGACCGCGCCGCCACTGCCGCGACCGAAGCCGAAAAGGCGGCCCAGGACGCCGACAAGTACGCCAAGGAGGCACAGGAAGCAGCCGACCGGGCGGAGAAAGCTGCCAATGCGAAGCAGATCGATACCGGCACCGTGCCCGACGGATCCGGTGGGTCCATCGGCAAAATGTTCTACGTCATGGACCGCACCGAGCAGATCGGCAAGCCCGAGACCCTGAAGAAGACGGCCGGCTGCGAAGGTTGGATCGATGCCCTCTTCTACAAGGGCGACTGCACGATGACAATGAAGATCCGCTACAAGGCCTACCTCGACCTGTACCGGTGCACCGCGGACGTCCTGGACCCCTCGAAGGCCACATGTCCCTCGAACGAGACGGTGTATCTGGGCGAGTACACGACAGACGAGCTCACCCAGGAGTTCACGCACACCATCACGATCGGCGAGTACCAGGCCGGCGTCGACCCGGTGGACATCCTTTTCGGAAGCTGGATCAAGTGCGGCCAGAAGTTCGCTTCCGGATTCGAACGCGGAAGCTGGGGCGGCTGCGCCTGGGCGGCGGTGGACGTTGCGCTCCTGTTCTCGGGCAAGATCCTCAGGCCCATCGCCGACGGCATCACCGCTCTCGATGCCGCCATGCGTACCGGAATCGGCATCGCCGACGCCCTGCGGGGGCTGGAGGGACTGAGGATCAACCCGCAGGCTCTGGCAGCCATCGAGTACGAGGCCAATATGGCCGAAGCGGTTCTTACCTCCTGCAAGGTCAACAGCTTCCCGGCCGCAACACGTGTGCTCATGGCAGACGGGTCACATCGCCCGATCAACTCGCTTCGGGTGGGTGACGCGGTACTGGCCGGCGACCCGGCCACCGGGGCGGTCCGCTCCGAGCCGGTAACCGACACCTTCCAGCACGCGGCCGACGGCCTGGTCACCATCAGCCTTTCTGACGGCAGCAGCCTGGAGACCACACCCGGACACAAGATCTACGCCGAGAAGCGCGGATGGATTCTCACCTCGGAACTGCGTACGGGAGACCGGCTGCTCCGCCCCAACGGGGAGCTGATCACGGTGGCAGGCGTAGGTGGCGAGACCGACGCGGCATCCCAGCAGGTCTATGACCTCACGGTCAGCGGCCTGCACACCTTCTACGTCCGCGCTGAAGGATCACAAGCGTCGGACGTGCTCGTGCACAACTGCATCAACCTCGGCGACGAACTCCTGCCAAGTCTGAGGAAGTACAAGGACTCGGGCGAGATGCACGCACTCGCGGAGCACGTGACCCCGACTCCGACCGAAGCGTTCGCTCTGGCCAGGAGGAAGGGCGTGCCGAACTCGGTGTTCACCAGCCAGGAAATCGCCCAGCAGGCCATCGACCGCATCGTCGCGGACTACTTCACCACCGTGAAGAACGGCCAAAGGGTCCTGGACAAGGTCAAGTGGAAGAAGTTCGAACAGAAGGTCGCAGGAGCGAGGGAAGGCGAGGTGGTCCTGGACATCACAGGGACTTGGAATGCCTATCCGTCCCTGGGGAAGATGTACCACCCCGACGGCGTCACGGTGACCAACGCCGGTAACAGCGTCTCGCTGAAACTGATGAAGGTGTCGGGCCACAGCGGCCAAGGGCGCGGTGGATTCGCCATCATGACCGCCTTCCCGACGGGAACTCCATGACCCAGGAACGTCCGACGTACTACGAGCTCGGCTACGGAGAGGACTTCGGCCTGACCGCCTTGACCGAACGCCTGAGCCGTCGAGGCTCCGGCAATGGTCCGGCCGACGCCCTGGGGTGCGCGGAAGAGATCGCCGACGGGTCCCAGGGTGAGGAGGCCGTCGAACTGGGTGAGGACGCTCGCCGGCTGCTGGCTTCCGGGCTGCCGGAACGAATCCTCCGCACGGTGTGGCTGGCCTCCACCGGCAACGCCTTCGACCCGGCCGACCACGGTATGACCTGCCGTGGATGGCTGGAGCGGATCTCGCAGGTGTCCACAGCACGGCTCCGGCAGAACAAGCACTCCTACACTCCGCCACCGGTGCGGCCGGTGCGGGACGTGGGGCTGTGCCAGGCGGTCGTGGCGGAACTCCGTGCCACGGCCCCGGCCCTTGCCTGCGCGTCGGCGCCGCCGGACCTCGTCGACGCCCTGGAACGGGTGGCGACGGGTGCCGACGGCGACCTCGGCATGCGGCTGATCCTCCGCGCGCTCAAAGCCCACGCCGTGCCCGTCCCGTATGAGCAATACCGCCGCCTGTTGGCACTTGGCCGACAGTTCGGCTTCCCCGCAGGCACCGTCCACGACGGCCTGTACATCGTCTGGCCGCAGGTCAGCACCAACAGGCAGGGCGTCTCCGGGGATTTCGGACTCTCCCAACTCGCCAGACAGTTCACGGCGGGGTGGCACTACCGCACTCCCCGCGCCGCCATCGAGAACGCCGTGACATACGACGGGTACGAGCGGCCTCCGGGCTCCGAGGCGGCCATCTTGTGGGAGGACACGCGCCGGATGCTCGACTCCGGGTTGTCCGACGACACCATCACCGTGCTGTGGCTAGCGGCGACGAACCGGGGCTACAACATCGACGAGTGCGGCGTCGGCGGCCGGGAGTGGCTGGAGCAGGTCGTGGAAGTGTGCGAGGAGCACCTGACCGCGGTCGCTCCCGCTTACCTCCCGGTGGCCTCGGCCATTCACACCGATACCGGTGACGCGGTCCTCCGCGAAATCCGGGACATGGCACCCCTCGCCACGGGCAAGGCGATCAGCCCTGCATTCCGTTCCCTGGAGGGCACCGCGGTGATGGAAGCACTGGAACAGGTCGTCACCCAGGTCGACCCCGACCTCGGGTTCCGCCTGTTCCTGCGGATACTGGAAGTCCTGCAACTGCCGCTCACCGAGGAGCGGTACGCCCGGTTCGAGACCCTCAGCAGCCGTTTCCAGTACGGCGAGGACCATCTCCTCTTCTCGATCGACCACCTGGTGCAGCGCAGCTGACCCACCTGTCTGTACCCGTACGTCAATCAGAGCGCCCCTCCTACCGGAGGGGCGCTCGCCTTGTAGGGCTCGCCTTTGCCGTGTGGACAGCACCCGCGCTCTCCCGCCTCGTACTGCGAGCCGCTGTCTGCGCCCCGCGTAGTCCGCCAGCAGGCCCCAACCTTCTGAAAGAAGGGAGCGTTGGAGGGCCGCCCTGGCCTTCGTGTTGTAGGGCAAGCAACCTGCGCAGGCACGGCGTTGACCTGCCATTTCAGTGGGGCACAGGCAGTTGCGTCGCTTGCCGGGGAGCTGCACCCGGGCCTTTGAACCCCAGGACGCAAAGAGTCTGACCTGGGTAAACAGGATGTTCGGGGTGGGGTGCGGGGTTCAAGATTCATTTGGCAGCGAGGTGCCCGTTTGTCGGTGGGCGCCGAGACAGTAGTTGAAGTGAGTGGCCCGACCTTCAGCGCAAATGGACACCCATGCGCGCTGGCAGGACGGGCCTTCGTCGTGAGGGTCCCGTGAAACGACAGGACGTTGGGAGAGCAGAAGAGTGGGACCCGAATACCGTCGTAGCTGCAGGACCGCCGCTTTCGAAGGTGGCGCCGCATGAGCCTGGACATCGTCTTGACAGCCGTACCCGCTGCGGCCGCAGTGATCGGGGCCTTGCTCTCCCTCGGGCGCAAGGCACTGAAGGGTGCTGAGGCTCTGCTTCTGGGCCTGGTACCGGTCATCCATGCGCTGGGCAAGGTCCGCACCGCCTGGCAGCAGACTCGTCGATCCGGAGGTACGCCGCCTGCGCGCCGACGGCATGCCGATCAAACAGATCGCCAGGCAAAAGCAGCTGGCGCCCAATACGGTGCGCCGCTTGCTCCGTTCCGAGCGACCGCCGCAATACCAGCGTCCCCCACGTCCCTCCGTCGCTGCCCCGTTCGAGCCGTTGATCCTTCCATTGCTGCGGTGTGAACCTGCTCTGAGCGCGGCTGAGATAGCGCGACACATCGACTGGCCGGCTTCCGCCAGCCTGTTGCGCTCCCATGTGGCCCGACTACGGGCGACTTTGCCCCGAGCGAACTCTCGACTCGAACCTGAGCCCGCGTTCCGACCTGCTGCTGTGCTCGCGGACCCGGGTTGGGCGGAATGCGGGCTGTGGTGGCCAAAAACCGAGATGAAGGTTGGGCACGGTCAGGTCCGTCGCTGTCCCGTGCTGCTCATGGTCGCCGGTGCCTCAAGGCACCTGACGGCTCGCCTGCTGCCCAGCGCTCGCTTCCGTGACGTGTGATCGGACACCGCAACCAACTGCAGGAATGGGGCGCTGTACCCCACACGCTGCGCTGGGACACCGACGGCATTGAGAGCCCTTGGTACTTCTATCCAGTGGGGTGGGATACCTCCTGGGACACGTATGTGACACGCGCCGAACTGGACGACGTCACCATTCAGCACGTTGGCGTCCCACTGCCCGGCCTTGCTGCTGCACGCCGCCGTCTACGGCAGTCCTGGCGGATTGAACAGTCGATTGACTCCCCAGAGTCCTTCGCTGCGGACCTGGTGTCCTGGGTGGAGTCAGCCAACGAGACAACGGACATCCGGCCGGTGCTCTGGCATCAGGAACGGTCGGCAATGGTTACCCCTACGGACACCCCGGAGCTGCTCGGAATCCGCTCCCAAGGCTGGGCCGCCCCGTCCGATGACGGCTTTGTGGCCATTGCTGGCAACCACTACTTGGTGGGCGCTTGGGGAGCGCGACGCAAGCTCACCGTTGACATCACCGATACCACGGTGACGATCCGCAGCAGTGGCTATCACGCCGGGGGGTTCCATGTGCTGACCTACGTCCGCAGCTGGGCAGTCGACGTGTACCTCACGGTCCCACAGCAGCATGTCGTGACCCACTCCGGAGCCAGGAGCGAGGTGCACGGACCGTGATCGCTAATCCCTGCACCTTGTCCCCGGCCACGTGGCATGCCCACAGAATCCCCAGACGCAGCCGAGTTCAATTCGGGACACTGACCGGAAGGGACGCCAGCGGCGGCGCCCCGCTTCTACTGCGCCCAGTCGATGCCGAGTTCGGCGAGTGCTCGGAGTTGGTCGGGGTGGAGTCGGTCGCGCCGGGTCTTCTGGTTCATGATCCAGATTCCGGTGCGGTGTTTGGTGCCGTCGGGGAGTGTTTCGGTGTGTGTTCGGGGGACGGTAGTCGTGCCTTCCCGTGCGATGTACTGCGTGAGGGCCTCCAGGCCCTTTTGGAACGCCCTGCCGCCCGTGTCCGGCCTGGAGGTCGTGGCGGTCTTCGCGGGGGTCTTACGTGCCCGTGCGTTCTTCTGCGGCTTCATGCCCAGCTTGCCGAGCCTTCGCTGCTGCTCATTGCCGAGTTGGTTCCAGTCGCGTTGTTGGGTGGTGAGCCAGCGTCCGACGTCGTCGCCGTGCAGGGTGATCCCGGGTACGACGTCGTTGAGCCGGGCGCCGTCTGTGA
>NZ_JBSGYT010000095.1:0-8447 GCF_053610645.1 Streptomyces sp. NPDC054883
GGCATAAGCGACCGGCGCGGTGGCCCGCGCCGGCGCGGGCCACCGCACCCGCCTACTGCGGGTCGCCGGTGGACACGGTCAGCGTGTACTCCTGGTCCTTCGTCACCCCGGTCCCGGCGGGCGGGAATTGCGCCAGCACGGTGTCCTGCCCGAAGACCGCCTCGTCCTTGTTCTCGATCTTGTACTTGCCGCCCGCGGCCTGGATGCAGCTCTTGACCGAGAGCAGGTTCTTGTACGTGAAGTCGGGGGCCGACACCTTGGAGGCGTCCTTCCAGTCCTTTGACGGGTTCTTGCACTTCTCCGCGTCGATCGTGCGCGAGGTGTCCGGCCCCTTGTGCCCCGCCTTCGCGGCGGAGCCCGACGCCGATGCGGAGGCCGACGCGGAGGCGTCCCCGCCGCCCTTCGCCTCGTTCTTGTCGTCGCCGCCGTTGAGCACCGCGATCAGGCCGCCGATGGCCAGCAGCGCCACCACGATCGCGCCGACGATCACCGGGGTGTTCGACTTCGGCGCCGCCACCTGCGAGCCGCCGCCGCCCGGGTTCGGCGAGATGGTGAACGGCGGCGGCGTCTGCGGGGCGTACTGGTGCTGGGCGTGCTGCGGGACCGGCTGCTGGGCGTGCTGCTGCGGCGGGTACGCGTACCCGCCCTGCGCCGGGGCGTGCGGCGCGTACGGGGACGGCGGCGTCTGCGGAGCCTGGTACGGCTGCTGCACCGACTGCGGCGGCGTCCGGAAGGCGGAGTCCACCGGCGGGAACACGGCCGAACTCACCCCGGCGCCGCTGCCGCCCGCCGCGCCCGGGACGATGACCGGCGCACCCGTGTGACCCGCCGACAGGACCCGCGCGATCTCGTCCCCCATGGCCGCGGCCGTCGGGAAACGCTCGTTCGGGTTCTTCTTCAGGGCCCGCGCCACCAGCGCGTCCATCGCCGGGATCAGGGCACGGTTGACGGAGGACGGGGCGACCGGCTCCTCCTGCACGTGCGCGTACGCGATGGCCAGCGGCGAGTCCGCGTCGAACGGCAGCCGTCCGGTCAGCAGCTGGAACAGCATGATGCCGACCGAGTACAGGTCGGAGCGGGCGTCCACCGCGCGGCCCAGCGCCTGCTCGGGCGACAGGTACTGCGGGGTGCCCACGACCATGCCGGTCTGCGTCATCGAGGTGACCCCGGACTGCATGGCCCGCGCAATGCCGAAGTCCATGACCTTGACCACGCCGCGCTTGGTCATCATCACGTTGCCGGGCTTGATGTCGCGGTGGACCAGGCCCATCTCGTGGCTGGTCTCCAGCGCGGCAAGCACGTCGGCCGTCACCCTCAGCGCCCGCTCGGCGGGCATCGCGCCGTACTGCGCGACGTCGGCCTGGAGCGCGGAGCCGAGCGGCTGCCCCTCCACGTACTCCATCACGATGTACGGCATCGGGGCGCCGTCGTCCGCGACGGAGCCGCCGAACGTCACCGCACCCTCGCCCGTATCGAATACCGAGACGATGTTGGTGTGCGACAGTTTGGCAACAGCCTGCGCCTCGCGGCGGAACCGCTCGCGGAAGGACGCCTCACGGCCCAGTTCGCTGTGCAGGGTCTTGATGGCGACCTGTCGGTCGAGCGCCGAGTCGTAAGCGAGATAGACGGACGCCATGCCGCCCTCGCCCAGCAAGTCCCGTAGCTGGTAACGGCCACCGGCCAGGGAACCGCCTGCGTACCGGCCCCGTGTGCCGTCCTGGCTCATGACTGTTGCTTCCCCTCGGGCTGTGTCCGAACGCGTCTGGCAGAGCGCATGTCGCGCCCAGTCTGCCGGAGGGCAAGCACCAGTCAAGCCAGGTGCCCGTTCCGTGACCGGGGGGCCACGCGGTGCCATTGCCCGAACGGCGACCGGTTCCGAGGCTGTAGCGTTCATCGGAGCACCCGAAGAGGACCCGCAGAAGTTACGGACGAGAGAGACGACGGCGAGGACTGATGGCACCCGAACCCGACGGAACCGGCGCCGGGATGGCCGAGGATCCTGAGCATTGGGGCGCAGGCGGCCTGGTGGGCGACGGCCGCTACCGCCTCACCCACCGCCTTGGACGAGGCGGCATGGCGGAGGTGTTCGCCGCCGAGGACGTCCGGCTGGGCCGCACCGTCGCCGTCAAGCTGCTGCGCGCGGACCTCGCCGAGGACCCGGTCTCCAAGGCCCGCTTCACCCGTGAGGCACAGTCGGTCGCCGGGCTCAACCACCACGCCGTCGTCGCGGTCTACGACTCGGGCGAGGACCGGGTCGGCCCGAACGTCGTCCCGTACATCGTCATGGAGCTGGTCGAGGGCCGCACGATCCGCGAGCTCCTGATCAGCGCCGAGGCGCCGGGGCCCGAGCAGGCGCTGATCATCGTCTCGGGCGTGCTGGAAGCGCTCGCGTACTCCCACCAGCACGGCATCGTGCACCGCGACATCAAGCCCGCGAACGTCATCATCACCAACACCGGCGCGGTGAAGGTGATGGACTTCGGCATCGCCCGCGCCCTGCACGGCGCCCAGTCGACGATGACCCAGACCGGCATGGTCATGGGCACGCCGCAGTACCTGTCGCCCGAACAGGCCCTCGGCAAGGCCGTGGACCACCGCTCCGACCTGTACGCGACGGGCTGCCTGCTGTACGAACTCCTCGCACTGCGGCCCCCCTTCACCGGTGAGACGCCGCTTTCGGTCGTCTACCAGCACGTCCAGGACGCACCGGTGCCGCCCTCGCAGCTGCCCGACGGCCACCACATCCCCCAGGAGCTCGACGGCCTGGTCATGCGCTCCCTGGCGAAGGATCCGGACGACCGGTTCCAGAGCGCCGAGGAGATGCGCGGGCTGGTCCAGTACGCGCTCCAGATGCTCCAGGAGCAGGGGCCCAACTCCGGTACCTGGAACACCGGTCCGGTCACCATGGCGCTGCCGCAGGGCCAGCCGGGCGCGGGCACCCCGACGACACAGATGCACGGGCCCGGCGGACCGCGCCCGCCGTACGGCCAGAACGCCACGACCTCGCAGTTCCAGCGGCCGATGGTGCCTCCCCTGAACCCGAACGACGGCTCGGCCTTCCCGGGCGGCGGCGGCAACGGCGGCGGCCACGGGGGCTACAGCAACGGCGGCTACAACAACGGCGGCGGCTACGACGGTTACGACGACCGCCGGGGCGGCGGCCGTTGGAAGATGTGGGTGTTCGCGGTGCTCGCGGTCCTCGCGATCGCCGGCGGCATCGCGTACGCGGTCAAGACGGTGGGCGGCGCCGGCGGCGGCAACAAGCCGAGCACCACCACCAGCAGTTCCCCGAACGCCTCGCAGAGCTCCTCCTCCTCCTCGGAGACCACCCCCTCCGCGCAGCCGTCGGATTCCTCCGATTCGGAGGAGCAGACCTACAAGCCGACGCCGGGCCGCACCAAGTACACGCCGAGCACCACCCCGACGCCGTCGACGGAGCCGACGGTCTCGGAGAAGCCGACGGTCTCGGAGAAGCCGACGGTCTCGGAGAAGCCGACCCCCTCGGAGAAGCCGACGAAGTCGCCCGGGGGCGGCTCCACCGGCGTGCCGGACAACGCAGGAGCCGAATAGGAACGCTTACGCGAACGGGCCCGGCGGAATCCCTTCCGCCGGGCCCGCCCGTTTCCACCCGCCCGTTTCCACCACCCGGTTCGCCCCGTCCCGCCTCGTGCGCCGGTCGCACACTGCTCGCGCCGCGCTCGGGCGCCGTTCGCGCCGCGGCCGTCCGCCCTCGCGCGCCGCTCGCACGCCGGTGGAACGCCGACGGCTCCGCGCTCAGACGCGGTTCTCCGCCTGGAGGCGCGCCACGTACGCGGCAGCCTGTGAGCGCCGCTCCATGCCCAGCTTCGACAGCAGGCTGGAGACGTAGTTCTTGATGGTCTTCTCGGCCAGGTGCAGCCGCTCGCCGATGACCCGGTTCGTCAGGCCCTCGCCGATCAGGTCGAGGATCTTGCGCTCCTGCTCGGTGAGGTGCGACAGCCGGTCGTCGCCCCTGCCCTTCTTTCCGTCGCGCAGCCGCTCCAGCACCCGGGCGGTGGCCACCGGGTCCAGCAGCGACTTGCCCGCCGCGACGTCCCGTACCGCGCTGAGCAGCTCGTTTCCGCGGATGGCCTTCAGCACGTATCCCGAGGCGCCGGCCATGATCGCGTCGAACAAGGCCTCGTCGTCCGCGAACGAGGTCAGCATCAGGCACTTGATGTCCTCGTCCTGCGAGCGCACCTCCCGGCACACCTCGACCCCGCTGCCGTCCGGAAGCCGTACGTCCAGGACCGCGACATCGGGGCGGGTCGCCGGGATCCGCACCAGCGCGTCGGCCGCCGAACCCGCCTCGCCCACGATTTCGATGTCGTCTTCCACGGACAGCAGCTCATGCACTCCCCGGCGTACCACTTCGTGGTCGTCCAGGAGGAATACCTTGATTTTTCCGTTTTCGGGCACGGAGTCAGTTTCACACACTCACCCCTTCCCTGGCGCTGTTACCCGGGATAACGTGCCGTTGTTCCGGCCCCCTGCAAGGCTGTGACCAGTGGTTGTTCCCGCAACCGCCGATTTACTTGGATATCCAAGCAAAATCGCAGGTCAAACGGGGTTTCGCAGTTATGCGAGGCACTGGGTAACGTGCATTGCGCAGGGCACTCGCCGGGGCACCTGTCACGCCTGAATCCCGTACCTTCCTCGCACCCACCCCGTGCGCGGGTACGCATACAGGTGAGCCGCACTGGACCCCGGAGAACCCGGGTGCCGGACCGACGGAGGAGCACACGTGACCGTGGAGAGCACTGCCGCGCGCAAGCCGCGACGCAGCAGCGGCACCAAGCGGACGGCCGGCGCCGATAGCGCCCGCAAGACCGCCGCTGCCACCGCACAGCCGCACGACGCCGAGCCTCAGCTCGTACAGCTGCTGACGCCCGAGGGAGAACGGGTCGAGAGCGCCGACAGCGCGCGGTTCGCCCCTTACGTCGCCGACATCACCACCGAGGACCTGCGCGGGCTCTACCGCGACATGGTCCTGACCCGCCGTTTCGACGGCGAGGCGACCGCCCTGCAGCGTCAGGGCGAGCTGGGCCTGTGGGCCTCGCTCCTCGGTCAGGAAGCGGCGCAGATCGGCTCCGGCCGGGCGCTGCGCGACGACGACTACGTCTTCCCCACCTACCGTGAGCACGGTGTGGCCTGGTGCCGCGGGGTCGACCCGACCAATCTGCTCGGCATGTTCCGCGGCGTGAACCACGGCGGCTGGGACCCGAACACGAACAATTTCCACCTCTACACGATCGTCATCGGCTCCCAGACGCTGCACGCGACCGGGTACGCGATGGGCGTGGCGAAGGACGGTGCGGACTCCGCGGTCATCGCCTATTTCGGTGATGGTGCGTCCAGTCAGGGTGACGTGGCCGAGGCATTCACCTTCTCGGCGGTGTACAACTCCCCCGTCGTGTTCTTCTGCCAGAACAACCAGTGGGCGATCTCCGAGCCCACCGAGCGCCAAATGCGCGTGCCGCTTTACCAGCGCGCCCAGGGCTTCGGCTTCCCGGGCGTCCGCGTCGACGGCAACGACGTGCTGGCCTGTCTGGCGGTCACCCGCTGGGCGCTGGAGCGGGCGCGCAACGGCGAGGGTCCGACCCTGGTCGAGGCGTTCACGTACCGCATGGGTGCGCACACCACCTCCGACGACCCGACGAAGTACCGGCGCGACGAGGAGACGGCGGCCTGGGAGGCCAAGGACCCGATCCTGCGCCTGAAGGCCCACCTGCTGGCGACGGGCGGCGCCGACGAGGCGTTCTTCGCCCAGCTGGAGGAGGAGAGCGAGACGCTGGGCAAGCGGGTGCGCGAGGTCGTGCGCGCCATGCCCGACCCGGACACCATGGCGATCTTCGAGAACGTCTACGCGGACGGGCACGCGCTCGTCGACGAGGAGCGCGCCCAGTTCGCCGCGTACCTCGCGTCCTTCGAAGGCGGGGAGTGACCACCATGGCCGTACAGAAGCTGACCATCGCGAAGGCGCTCAACGACTCGCTGCGCAAGGCCCTGGAGACCGACCCCAAGGTCCTGATCATGGGCGAGGACGTCGGCAAGCTCGGCGGCGTCTTCCGCATCACCGACGGCCTCCAGAAGGACTTCGGCGAGGAGCGGGTCATCGACACCCCGCTGGCCGAGTCCGGCATCGTCGGCACGGCGATCGGCCTGGCCCTGCGCGGGTACCGGCCGGTCGTGGAGATCCAGTTCGACGGGTTCGTCTTCCCCGCCTACGACCAGATCGTCACGCAGCTCGCGAAGATGCACGCGCGCTCGCTCGGCAAGATCAAGATGCCGGTCGTCATCCGCATCCCGTACGCGGGCGGCATCGGCGCGGTCGAACACCACAGCGAGTCCCCGGAGACGCTGTTCGCGCACGTCCCGGGCTTGAAGGTGGTCTCGCCGTCGAACGCGAGCGACGCCTACTGGATGCTCCAGCAGGCGATCCTCAGCGACGACCCGGTGATCTTCTTCGAGCCGAAGCGGCGCTACTGGGACAAGGGCGAGGTCGATGTCGACGCGATCCCGGACGCCCTGCACGCCGCCCGCGTGGCGCGTTCCGGCACGGACCTCACGCTGGCCGCCTACGGCCCGATGGTGAAGGTGTGCCTGGAGGCGGCGGCCGCGGCGGCCGAGGAGGGCAAGTCGGTGGAGGTCGTCGACCTGCGGTCGATGTCCCCGATCGACTTCGACGGACTGCAGGCCTCGGTGGAACGCACCCGCCGGCTGGTCATCGTCCACGAGGCGCCCGTGTTCCTGGGCGTGGGTTCGGAGATCGCCGCCCGCATCACGGAGCGGTGCTTCTACCACCTGGAGGCGCCGGTGCTGCGGGTGGGCGGGTTCCACGCGCCGTACCCGCCGGCCCGCCTGGAGGACGAGTATCTGCCGGGCCTGGACAGGGTGCTCGACGCCGTCGACCGCTCGCTGGCGTACTGAGGAGAGCCCTGTGACGATCCGCGAATTCAAGATGCCCGACGTGGGCGAGGGCCTCACCGAGGCCGAAATCCTCAAGTGGTACGTCCAGCCGGGTGACACGGTCACCGACGGGCAGGTCGTCTGCGAGGTTGAGACGGCGAAGGCGGCCGTGGAGCTGCCGATCCCCTTCGACGGCACCGTGCACGCGCTCCTCTTCGAGGAGGGCACCACGGTCGACGTCGGCCAGGTGATCATCTCGGTACGGACCGAGGGCGCGGCCGCCGAGGCACCGGCGCAGGAGGTGGCCGCCCCGGCAGAGGCCCCGGCCGCCGCCGAGCAGCCGGCCGCCGAGGCGCGCCAGCCCGTCCTGGTCGGCTACGGCGTGTCCACGGCCTCCACCAAGCGCCGGCCGCGCAAGGCCGTGGCGGGAGCGGGCGCGGTGACCGCCCCGGCCGCTCCGGCCGCTCCCGCGGTTCCCACGCAGAACGGGACCGCCGCGCTGAACGGCAACGGCAACGGCAACGGCACCGCGCTCGGCACCGCCGAGCGGCCCCTGGCCAAGCCGCCTGTCCGCAAGCTCGCCAAGGACCTCGGCATCGACCTGGCCTCGGTGGTCCCCACCGGCGAGGGCGGCGTCGTGACCCGCGAGGACGTGCACGCCGCCGCGGCGGCCGCCGCCGCCCCGCAGGCAGCCCCGGCCGCCGCCCCGGTCCGGGCCCCGGCCGCCGCGGAGGCACCCGCCACGGCAGCCGCGACCGCCCCGGTCGAGGCGACGGCGCGCGAGACCCGTGTCCCGGTCAAGGGCGTCCGCAAGGTCACCGCCCAGGCGATGGTCAACTCCGCCTTCACGGCCCCGCACGTCACCGAGTTCATCACCCTCGACGTGACGCGCACGATGAAGCTGGTCCAGGAGCTCAAGGAGGACCCGGACCTCGCCGGTCTGCGGATCAACCCGCTGCTCCTCGTCGCCAAGGCCGTCCTGGTGGCCATCCGCCGCAACCCGGACGTCAACGCGTCCTGGGACGAGGCGGCCCAGGAGATCGTGCTCAAGCACTACGTCAACCTCGGCATCGCAGCGGCCACCCCGCGCGGCCTGATCGTCCCGAACATCAAGGACGCCCACGCCAAGACGCTGCCGGAGCTCTCCGAGGCCCTGTCGTCGCTGGTCGCCACCGCCCGCGACGGCAAGACCTCCCCGGCCGACATGCAGAACGGCACCATCACCATCACCAACGTCGGCGTCTTCGGCGTCGACACCGGTACGCCCATCCTGAACCCCGGCGAGTCCGCGATCCTCGCGGTCGGCGCGATCAAGCTCCAGCCGTGGGTCCACAAGGGCAAGGTCAAGCCGCGCCAGGTCACCACCCTGGCGCTGTCCTTCGACCACCGGCTGATCGACGGCGAGCTCGGATCCCGCTTCCTGGCCGACATCGCGGCGGTCCTGGAACACCCCCGCCGCCTCATCACCTGGTCGTAACAGGACGAACGCGGCGCCGGTGGCCGGACTCCCCCACGGGGAG
>NZ_JBSGYT010000096.1:0-7088 GCF_053610645.1 Streptomyces sp. NPDC054883
CCCGGGAGCTCCCGGGTGCCCGCCGCTTTCGCGTATCCGGTCCGCCGCCCGGGCCGGGGGGAGACTCGGAGAACGAGCGGACGCAACCCTCGCTACCATGGGTTATCCGGACCTGACCGGGGCCCCGGATCCTCCTCCGGACTCCGTCCGGGGGGACCCCCAGAGGAGCGCTCTTGCCAGACGAGGTCCAGCCACTCTCCGCCGCGCAGCCCGACCCGCAGGCCGAGCAGGCCGCGGCGGCCGCCGCCACGCCCCCGCCCGCCCCGCCGGTCAAGCCCGTACCGCCGGTCAAGCCGGCTGCGGCGAAGCCGGCCGGGTCCTCCAACCGCGTGCGCGCCCGCCTCGCCCGCCTCGGGGTCCAGCGTTCGAACCCGTACAACCCCGTACTGGAGCCGCTGCTGCGCATAGTCCGCAGCAACGACCCGAAGATCGAGACGGCCACGCTGCGCCAGATCGAGCAGGCGTACCAGGTCGCCGAGCGCTGGCACCGCGGACAGAAGCGCAAGAGCGGTGACCCGTACATCACCCACCCGCTCGCGGTGACGACCATCCTGGCCGAGCTCGGCATGGACCCGGCCACCCTGATGGCGGGTCTGCTGCACGACACCGTCGAGGACACCGAGTACGGACTCGAACAGCTCAGACGCGACTTCGGCGACGCCGTCGCCCTGCTCGTCGACGGCGTGACCAAGCTGGACCGGGTCAAGTTCGGCGAGGCCGCCCAGGCCGAGACCGTGCGCAAGATGGTCGTGGCCATGGCCAAGGACCCCCGGGTGCTCGTCATCAAGCTCGCCGACCGCCTGCACAACATGCGCACCATGCGCTACCTCAAGCGGGAGAAGCAGGAGAAGAAGGCCCGCGAGACCCTGGAGATCTACGCCCCGCTGGCCCACCGGCTGGGCATGAACACGATCAAGTGGGAACTCGAAGACCTGTCCTTCGCGATCCTGTACCCCAAGATGTACGACGAGATCGTGCGCCTGGTCGCCGAGCGGGCCCCCAAGCGCGACGAGTACCTCGCGGTCGTCACCGACGAGGTGCAGGCCGACCTCCGGGCGGCCCGGATCAAGGCCACCGTCACCGGCCGGCCCAAGCACTACTACAGCGTCTACCAGAAGATGATCGTGCGCGGCCGCGACTTCGCCGAGATCTACGACCTGGTCGGCATCCGGGTCCTGGTCGACACCGTCCGCGACTGCTACGCGGCCCTCGGTACCGTGCACGCGCGGTGGAACCCGGTCCCCGGCCGGTTCAAGGACTACATCGCGATGCCGAAGTTCAACATGTACCAGTCGCTGCACACGACGGTCATCGGGCCCAGCGGCAAGCCGGTCGAACTCCAGATCCGCACCTTCGACATGCACCGCCGCGCCGAGTACGGCATCGCCGCGCACTGGAAGTACAAGCAGCAGACCGTCGCGGGCACCTCCAAGGTCCGCACCGACGTCCCGCAGGCCGCGAAGGGCAGCGCCGGCCAGGACACCGTCAACGACATGGCCTGGCTGCGCCAGCTGCTGGACTGGCAGAAGGAGACCGAGGACCCGGGCGAGTTCCTCGACTCGCTGCGGTTCGACCTCTCGCGCAACGAGGTCTTCGTCTTCACGCCCAAGGGCGACGTCATCGCGCTGCCCGCCGGCGCCACCTCGGTGGACTTCGCCTACGCCGTCCACACCGAGGTCGGCCACCGCACCATAGGGGCGCGGGTCAACGGGCGGCTGGTGCCGCTCGAATCGACCCTGGACAACGGCGACCTGGTGGAGGTGTTCACCTCCAAGGCCGAGGGCGCCGGTCCGTCCCGCGACTGGCTGGGCTTCGTCAAGTCCCCGCGCGCCCGCAACAAGATCCGCGCCTGGTTCTCCAAGGAGCGCCGCGACGAGGCCATCGAGCACGGCAAGGACGCCATCGCCCGGGCCATGCGCAAGCAGAACCTGCCGATCCAGCGGATCCTGACGGGCGACTCCCTCGTCACCCTCGCGCACGAGATGCGCTACCCCGACATCTCCTCCCTGTACGCGGCGATCGGCGAGGGCCACGTGGCCGCGCAGGGCGTCGTGCAGAAGCTGGTGCAGGCCCTCGGCGGCGAGGACGCGGCCAACGAGGACATCGAGGAGAGCGTCCCGGCCTCGCGTGGCCGCAAGCGCCGCGGCAGCGCCGACCCGGGCGTGGTCGTCAAGGGCGTCGACGACGTCTGGGTCAAGCTGGCCCGGTGCTGCACCCCGGTGCCCGGCGACCCGATCATCGGATTCGTCACGCGCGGCAGCGGCGTATCGGTCCACCGGGCCGACTGCGTCAACGTGGACTCGCTGTCCCAGCAGCCCGAGCGGATGCTGGAGGTCGAGTGGGCGCCCACCCAGTCCTCCGTCTTCCTGGTCGCCATCCAGGTCGAGGCGCTCGACCGGTCCCGGCTGCTGTCGGACGTCACCCGGGTCCTGTCGGACCAGCACGTCAACATCCTCTCGGCGGCCGTGCAGACCTCCCGCGACCGGGTGGCCACCTCCCGGTTCACCTTCGAGATGGGCGACCCGAAGCACCTGGGCCACGTCCTGAAGGCCGTGCGCGGCGTCGAGGGCGTGTACGACGTCTACCGGGTCACCTCGGCCCGCAGGCCGTAACGCCGGCGGCCACCGGGTCCCGGAACGACGGTGGGCGCCACCCCGAGGGGGTGGCGCCCACCGCGCGGCGAGCTTCGTCCGTCAGCCGCCGAACTCCTCCAGGCCCTTGAGCGCCTGGTCCAGCAGGGCCTGGCGGCCCTCCAGCTCGCGGGACAGCTTGTCGGCCTTCGCGTTGTTGCCCGTGGCGCGGGCCGCGTCGATCTGCTGGCGCAGCTTGTCGACCGCCGCCTGCAGCTGACCCGTCAGACCGGCCGCACGCGCCCGCGCCTCCGGGTTCGTACGGCGCCACTCGCCTTCCTCGGCCTCCTGGATGGCCCGCTCCACGGCGTGCATCCGGCCCTCGACCTTGGGCCGCGCGTCACGCGGTACGTGGCCGATGCCCTCCCAGCGCTCGTTGAGGGAGCGGAACGCGGCCCGGGCCGCCTTCAGGTCCGTCACCGGGACGAGCTTCTCGGCCTCCTCGGCCAGCTCCTCCTTGAGCTTGAGGTTCTCCACCTGCTCGGCGTCGCGCTCCGCGAAGACCTCGCTGCGGGCCGCGAAGAACACGTCCTGCGCACCGCGGAAACGGTTCCACAGGTCGTCCTCCGCCTCCCGCTGCGCGCGGCCCGCGGCCTTCCAGCTCTCCATCAGCTCGCGGTAGCGGGCCGCCGTCGGGCCCCAGTCCGTCGACTTCGACAGCGACTCGGCCTCCGCGACCAGCTTCTCCTTGGCCTTGCGGGCCTCCTCGCGCTGCGCGTCCAGCGAGGCGAAGTGCGCCTTGCGGCGCTTGGAGAACGCCGAGCGGGCGTGCGAGAAGCGGTGCCACAGCTCGTCGTCGGACTTGCGGTCCAGCCGGGGCAGACCCTTCCAGATGTCCACCAGGGCGCGCAGCCGCTCGCCCGCGCTGCGCCACTGGTCGCTCTGCGCCAGCTGCTCGGCCTCGGTGACCAGCGCGTCCTTGGCCGTACGGGCCTCGTCCGCCTGCTTGGCCTTCTGGACCTTGCGCTCTTCGCGCCGCGACTCCACCGTCGCGACCAGCTTGTCCAGCCGGACGCGCAGCGCGTCGAGATCGCCCACGGCGTGGTGCTCGTCCAACTGCGTGCGCAGGTGGTCGATCGCCGTCTGGGCGTCCTTGGCGGACAGATCGGTGGTCCGCACCCGCCGTTCGAGGAGGCCGATCTCGACCACCAGGCCCTCGTACTTGCGCTCGAAGTAGGCCAGGGCCTCCTCAGGGGTGCCCGCCTGCCAAGAGCCGACGACCTGCTCGCCCTCGGCAGTACGCACGTACACGGTGCCGGTCTCGTCGACTCGGCCCCACGGGTCGCTGCTCACAGCGCCTCCTCCACCTGATGCCTCGCGAGGGGTTCGCCCCCGGGCATCGTCCACAGTTTCCTGGGGCGGGCCGCGCCCGCCCTGCACAACGCCAACATAGGCGACCGCCGGGCCGGCTGTCCGCATCCCGCACGACGCAATATCGACGTACGGGCGGGAGGCCGGCCGCGTCCGGCCGCCGCTCCGCCGGTCCCGGTCAGTTCTTCGTGACGGTGCCCTTCTCGATGGTCACGGGGTTCTTGGGAGCGCCGTCCTGGGCCCCGTCGGCCGTACCCGCCTTCGCGACGTCCTCCACGACCTTGAGGCCGGCCGCGTCGATCTTGCCGAAGGGCGTGTACGAGGGCGCGAGCGGGCTGTCCTTGTACACGAGGAAGAACTGGCTGCCGCCGGTCCCGGGCCTGCCGGTGTTCGCCATGGCCACCGTGCCCGCCGGGTAGATCACCTGGCCCTGTTCGTTCGGCTTGCCCAGGGCGTCGAGGTTCTCGTCCGGGATGGTGTAGCCGGGGCCGCCCATGCCGGTGCCCTGGGGGTCGCCGCACTGAAGCACGAAGATGCCGCTGGTCACCAGGCGGTGGCACTTGGTGTTGTCGAAGAAGCCCTTGTCGGCGAGCGACTTGAACGAGTTGACCGTCTGCGGGGTCTTCGCCGCGTCCATCTCGAACTTGACCTCGCCCGCGCTCGTCTTGAGGTCGAAGGTGTACTTGGCCTTCTCGTCGATCGCCATCGCCGGGGGCGACTGCTTCGGGGCCGGGGAGGCGGAGGGCGAGGGCGTGTCCGCAGCCTCGGGCTTCTTGTCCTTGGAGTCGAAGACACCGCCCGCCACCAGGCCGACCAGTGCCGCGACCAGCACGGCCACGGCCGCGCCGACCACCGCCGCGCGGCGGCGCGCCTTCTGCCGGGCCTCGGCCCGCCGCTTCCGCTGGCGCTCGTACTTCTCCCTGGCGAGCTGTCGCCGACGCTGATCGCTGCTGACCACCGGTCGTCTCCTTGTACGTCTCTGGTACCGCTGTCCGGGCTGGGATAGGCCGTACCGTATATGGGTTCGCTGTGTCATGAGCCGCGCCGGTAGGCTCTGAGCAGCGGCATCGCGCTCCGTGCGCGCCGCCCGAGCTCCCGCCGGACGACGATTGAGGACGAACGTGCTGATTGCCGGGTTCCCCGCAGGGGCCTGGGGGACCAACTGCTATGTGGTCGCCCCCGCCGCCGGTGAGGAGTGCGTCATCATCGACCCGGGCCACCAGGCCGCCCAGGGCGTCGAGGAGACGTTGAAGAAGCACCGGCTCAAGCCCGTCGCGGTCGTCCTCACCCATGGCCACATCGATCATGTGGCCTCGGTGGTCCCGGTGTGCGGAGCACACGACGTACCGGCCTGGATCCACCCCGAGGACCGCTACATGATGAGCGACCCGGAGAAGGCCCTCGGCCGCTCCATCGGGATGCCGCTCATGGGCGAGCTGACCGTCGGCGAACCGGACGACGTCCGCGAGCTGACCGACGGAGCAAGCCTCAAGCTGGCCGGGATGGACTTCTCGGTGGCCCACGCGCCCGGGCATACCAAGGGGTCGGTGACCTTCCGGATGCCCGAGGCGGCCGACATCCCGTCGGTGTTCTTCTCGGGCGACCTGCTCTTCGCCGGCTCCATCGGACGCACCGACCTGCCCGGCGGCTCCCACGCCGAGATACTCCGGTCGCTGGCCCGCGTGTGCCTGCCGCTGGACGACTCGACGGTGGTGCTGTCCGGCCACGGTCCCCAGACCACCATCGGGCGCGAGCGCGCGACCAACCCGTACCTGCGGGACGTCGCCGCCGGCCTGGGGGACGGCGCCGCCGCCCCACGACGAGGAATGTGACGAGACTTCCGTGAGCACCTTCAAGGCCCCCAAGGGCACCTACGACCTGCTGCCGCCCCGTTCCGCGACGTTCCTCGCGGTGCGCGAGGCGATTTCCGCACCCCTGCGGAACTCGGGCTACGGGTACGTGGAAACCCCCGGTTTCGAGGACGTCAAGCTGTTCTCCCGCGGTGTCGGCGAGTCCACCGACATCGTCAGCAAGGAGATGTACACCCTCACCACGAAGGGCGGCGACGAGCTGGCCCTGCGGCCCGAGGGCACCGCGTCCGTCCTGCGAGCGGCGCTCCAGGGCAACCTGCACAAGCTCGGCGGGCTGCCCGTCAAGCTGTGGTACTCCGGTTCGTACTACCGCTACGAGCGGGCGCAGGCCGGCCGTTACCGCCACTTCTCGCAGGTCGGCGCCGAGGCCATCGGCGCCGAGGACCCGGCGCTGGACGCCGAGCTGATCATCCTCGCCGACCAGGCGTACCGCACCCTCGGGCTGCGCGACTTCCGGATCCTGCTGAACTCGCTGGGCGACAAGGAGTGCCGCCCGGTGTACCGGGAGGCGCTCCAGTCCTTCCTGCGCGGGCTGGACCTGGACGAGGAGACCGTGCGCCGGGCCGAGATCAACCCGCTGCGCGTCCTCGACGACAAGCGGCCCGAGGTGCAGAAGCAGCTGACCGGCGCCCCGATGCTGCGCGACTACCTGTGCGACGCCTGCAAGGCGTACCACGAGGAGGTGCGGGCGCTGGTCACGGCGGCCGGCGTCGCCTTCGAGGACGACGAGAAGCTGGTCCGCGGGCTGGACTACTACACGCGGACCACCTTCGAGTTCGTCCACGACGGTCTGGGATCGCAGTCCGCGGTGGGCGGCGGCGGCCGCTACGACGGCCTGTCCGAGATGATCGGCGGACCGGCGCTGCCGTCCGTGGGCTGGGCGCTCGGCGTGGACCGCACGGTGCTGGCCCTGGAGGCCGAAGGCGTCGAGCTGGACATCCCGGCGGCCACGTCGGTGTTCGCGGTGGCGCTGGGCGAGGCCAAGCCGGTGCTCTTCGGACTGGTCACCGAGCTGCGCCGGGCGGGAGTCGCGGCCGACATCTCGTACGGCGGCAAGGGCCTCAAGGGCGCCATGAAGGACGCGAACCGCTCGGGTGCCCGCTTCGCGCTCGTCGCGGGCGACCGGGACCTGGCCGAGGGCGTGGTGCAGCTCAAGGACATGGAGTCCGGGGAGCAGAGCCCGGTGGCCGTGGCCGAGGTGGTCGAGGTGCTGCGGGCGAAGCTGGCCTGACGGCCGCCGCCCGCGGGGGGCGGGCCGGGGGAGTGTCCCCCGGCC
>NZ_JBSGYT010000097.1:0-6837 GCF_053610645.1 Streptomyces sp. NPDC054883
CTCACCCTCCTCCACCACCACCGCACCCCGGGTGACCACGACCAAACTCGCACCCTCGAACCGCACATCCGCCAACCACCCCTGCACCACACCCAAGACCCGTTGTGCGGTGGTCCGTACGTCGGCGAGGACGTCACCGGTCGTCGGGCCCGTGCAGTCCAGGACCACGACGGCGGGCACCTCGGCGGCATCCGCCACCTGCTCCCAGGTCAGCCAGTCGGTGGAGCCCGTGGCCTGCGGCGCGGGCTGCCAGCGGACGTGGAGCAGGGAGTCGCCGGTCCCGGAGCCCAGCTGGTCGGCCGACACCGGCCGGGAGAGCAGCGACTCGACCGAGAGGACGGGGTTGCCCTGCTCGTCGGCGACCGTGAGCGAGAGACCGTCCTGCTGGGCGACCGGAGTGATGCGCACCCGCAGGGCCTTCGCCCCCGACGCGTGCAGCGCGACCCCGTTCCAGGCGAACGGCAGCAGGGTCCGGCCACCGCCTTCGCTGCCCGGGCCGGCGAGGAGCCCGACGTGCATGGCCGCGTCGAGCAGGGCCGGGTGGAGCCCGAACCGGGACGCGTCGGCGTGGGCCCGCTCGGGCAGGGCCACCTCGGCGAAGAGTTCGTCGCCGCGCCGCCAGGCCGCCGTCAGGCCTTGGAAGACGGGCCCGTAGTGGTAGCCGGCGGCCGCCAGGTCCGGATAGGCGTCGGCGACCGGGATCGCTTCGGCGTCGGCCGGCGGCCAGTCCGTGAGCGGTCCAGCGGTGGCTTCCGTGGCGGGCGGGGCGAGGAACCCCTCGGCGTGGCGGGTCCAGGGCAGGTCCGGCTGGTCGTCCGGCCGGGAGTGGATCGCGACGGTCCGGCGCCCGGCCCCGTCGGCCGGCCCGACCGCCACTTGGACCGCGATACCGCCCCGCGCGGGGAGGACGAGCGGTGCCTGGAGGGTGAGTTCCTCCAGCAGCCCGCAGCCCAGCCGGTCGCCCGCCTGCACCGCCAGCTCCACGAAGCCGGTGCCCGGCAGCAGGACGCTCCCGAGCACGTCGTGGTCGGTGATCCAGGCGTGGGTGCTGGCCGAGAGCCGCCCGGTCAGTACCGCGCCCCCCTCGTCGGGCAGCTCGACGACCGACCGCAGCACCGGGTGGTCGAGCCCGACCTGACCGGTGTCGGCGGTGCCGCCGGTGGCCGAGGGGGCCGTCATCCAGTACCGGGTGCGCTGGAAGGCGTACGTGGGCAGCTCCACGCGCCGCGCCCCGGTGCCGGCGAAGCAGGTCGCCCAGTCGACGGGCACGCCGGTGGCGTGCAGCTGTCCGAGGGCGGCGATCAAGGTTTCGGGCTCGGGGCGGTTCTTGCGGAGGGCAGGTACGAGAACGGCCTGCCCGGAGTCCACGGTCTGCTGGGCGAGGCCGGTCAGGATGCCGTCCGGGCCGATCTCCAGGAACCGGGTGGCGCCCTGCTGCTCCAGCATCCTTACGGCGTCGGCGAACCGGACCGCCTCCCGGACCTGGCCGACCCAGTACTCCGGGGACTGCCAGGCCTCGGACAGCTCACCGGTGACGGTGGAAACCACCGGTATCCGCGGAGCGGAGTACGTCAACCGGGCCGCCACCGCACGGAACTCATCCAGCATCGGGTCCATCAACGCCGAGTGGAACGCGTGCGAAACAGCCAGCCGACTCGTCTTGCGGCCGGCAGCCGCGAAGTGCTCCCCCACCGCCAGCACGGCGGCCTCCACACCCGACACCACCACCGAGTCCGGGCCGTTGACTGCCGCGATACCCACCCCGTCGGTGAGGTGCGCCAGCACCTCCTCCTCGGTCGCCTGGACCGCGAGCATCGCGCCCCCGGCGGGCAGCGCCTGCATCAACCGTCCTCGTGCGACGACTAGTTCGGCCGCATCCGCCAGCGACAGCACACCCGCCACATGCGCAGCGGCAAGCTCACCGATCGAGTGCCCGGCGATCAGATCAGGGGTGACCCCCCACGCCTCCACCAGCCGGAACAAGGCCACCTCAAGCGCGAACAACGCGGGCTGCGTGATCGCGGTGGCGTTCAGCGCCTCCGCATCCTCACCCCACACCACCTCACGCAACGACCGCCCCAGCTGCCGGTCGACCTCCACGCACACCGCGTCGAACGCCGCCGCGAACACCGGGAACGCCTCGTACAGCCCACGCCCCATCCCGAGGCGCTGCGCACCCTGCCCCGTGAACAGGAACGCCGTCGCCCCCTTGCCCACCACGCCCCGCACCACACCCGCATGCGGCTGTCCCGCCGCCAGCGCAGCGAGGCCGGCTGCGCGGTCGCCCACGAGCACCGCCCGGTGGTCCATCGCACCGCGCGCCGTCGCCAGGGTGTACCCGACGTCCTCGGAACGGTGCGCGTCGGCCACCGCGAGCAGGCGTTCCGCCTGGCCCGCCAGCGCCTGCGCCGACTTCGCCGACAGCAGCCAGGGCACCACCGGCAGGCTCGCTCCGGGGCGTTCCCCGCTCGCCTCCTCTTCCTGGGGCGCCTGCTCCACGATCACGTGGGCGTTCGTCCCGCTCAGCCCGAACGAGGAGATGCCCGCCCGGCGCGGCCGGCCCTCGGCCTGCCACTCCCGCGCCTCGGTGAGCAGTTCCACCTCGCCCGCCGACCAGTCGATCTGGTCCGACCGCTCTTGCGCGTGCAGGGTGGGCGGCAGCACTCCGTGCCGCATCGCCATCACCATCTTCATCACACCTGCCACACCCGCCGCGGCCTGGGTGTGCCCCATGTTGGACTTGACGGAGCCCAGCCACAGCGGCCGGCCCTCGGGCCGTTCCTGGCCGTACGTGGCCAGCAGCGCCTGCGCCTCGATCGGGTCGCCCAGCCGGGTCCCCGTGCCGTGCGCCTCGACCACGTCGACCTCGGCCGCCGTGAGTCCCGCATCGGCCAGCGCCTGGCGGATCACCCGCTGCTGCGCCGGGCCGTTCGGGGCGGTCAGCCCGTTGCTCGCCCCGTCCTGGTTGAGCGCCGAGCCCTTCACCACCGCCAGCACCCGGTGCCCGTTGCGCCGGGCGTCCGACAGCCGCTCCAGCAGCAGCACGCCCGCACCCTCGCCCCAGCCCGTACCGTCCGCACCCGCCCCGAACGACTTGCACCGGCCGTCCGGTGACAGCCCGCGCTGCTCGCTGAAGTACACGAGCATGTCCGGGGTGGACATGACGGTGACTCCGCCCGCGAGCGCGAGGGAGCACTCCCCGGAGCGCAGCGCCTGGGCCGCCATGTGCAGGGCCACCAGCGACGACGAGCACGCCGTGTCGACGGTGACCGCCGGGCCCTCCAGGCCGAGGGTGTAGGCGACCCGGCCGGAGACCAGGCTGCCCGCCGTGCCGCCGGCGTAGTCGTGGTACATCACACCGGCGTACACACCGGTCCGGCTGCCCCTGAGCGCGGCCGGGTCCACGCCCGCACGTTCGAGCGCCTCCCAGGAGATCTCCAGCAGCAGCCGCTGCTGGGGATCCATGGTCAGCGCCTCGCGCGGGGAGATCCCGAAGAACGCCGGGTCGAACTCGGCGGCGTCGTAGAGGAACCCGCCGTCGCGGGCGTACGACTTGCCCGGCGTCCCCGGCTGCGGATCGTAGACGCCGGGGTCCCAGCCCCGGTCGTCGGGCAGCGGAGCGATGGCGTCCGCGCCGTCGGCGACGAGCCGCCACAGGCCTTCGGGGGTGTCCACGCCGCCGGGGTAGCGGCAGGCCATGCCGACGATGACGACCGGGTCGTCGTGCGTGGAGCGGCCGGCAGCCGGCGCCGGTCCCGGGGCCGCCCCGGCGCCGCTTCCGTCGAGCAGCTCCCGGACGTGCGCGGCGACTGCCGCTGCCGTCGGATAGTCGAAGATCAGCGTGGCGGGCAGCCGCAGCCCGGTCGCCTTGTCGAGCCGGTTGCGCAGTTCCACGGCGGTCAGCGAGTCGAAGCCCAACTCGTCGAAGGCGCGCTGCGCTTCGATGCTGTCTTCCGACGCGTGGCCCAGGACTGCCGCGACCTGTGTACGGACCAGGTCCAGGACGGCGGTGGCACGATCGGCGGCGGTGAGCCCGGCGAGCCGGTCGCGCAGGGCTCCCGATCCGGTACGGGCGGTGGTGCGGCGGCCGGGAGCCCGTACGAGCCGGCGCAGCAGGGCGGGGGGCTCGTCGGCGTGGGCACGCAGCACGGCGAGGTCCAGGAGCACCGGCACGGTCGCGGCCTCCCCCGACGCGAGCGCCGCGTCGAAGAGCGCGAGGCCGCGGTCGGCGGGGACGGCGGGGGTTCCGGCCTGCCGCATCCGCTCCAGTTCGGCTTCCCCGAGGTGGGTGCCCATGCCGCCGGCGGTGTCCCACAGGCCGAAGGCCAGTGCGGAGGATGGCAGTCCGGCCGCCCGGCGATGTACGGCGAGGGCGTCGAGGAAGGCGTTGGCCGCCGCGTAGTTGGCCTGGCCCGTCGAGCCGAGGGTGCCCGCGACGGAGGAGAAGAGGACGAACGCGGTGAGGTCCAGGCCCGCGGTCAGTTCGTGCAGGTGCCAGGCGGCGTCCGCCTTGGGCGCCAGGACGGCGCTGAACCGCTCGGGCGTGAGCGAGGTGGCCATTGCGTCGTCGAGTACGCCCGCCGCGTGCACGATCCCGCGCAGCGGGTGGGCCGGGTCGACGGCGTCCAGTACGGCCGCCAGCGCGTCCCGGTCCGCCACGTCGCAGGCGGCGACCGTCACCGATGCGCCCGACTGCGCCAGTTCCGCCCGGAGTCCGGCGGCACCGGGCGCTTCGGCGCCGCGCCTGCCGACGAGCAGCAGGTGACGTACGCCGTGCTCGGCCACCAGGTGGCGGGCGACCAGGGCGCCCAGCCCGCCCGTACCACCGGTGATCAGTACGGTGCCCGCCACGTCCCACACGGGGGCCGCGGCGGTGGCGGAAGCAGCCGAGCGGACCAGGCGGGGGACGAAGGGGCGTGCGGCGCGGACGGCCAGCTCGGGTTCGCCTTCGGCCAGGAAGCGGCCGAAGTCCTCGCTGCCGTCGGTGTCGAGCAGTACGAAGCGGCCGGGGTTCTCCGCCTGCGCCGACCGCACCAGACCCCATACGGGGGCCTGCCGGACATCGACCGGCTCGCCGTCCTCGACGGCCACCGCGCCCCGGGTGACGAGGACGAGGGTCGCCCGGGAGAACCGCCGGTCCTCCAGCCATTGCCGCACCACGGCCAGGACCCGGTGCGAGACGGCGTGGACGGCGGCCACGACACCGGTGTCCGGCACCCGGCAGTCGTAGACCACCGTGCCTTCCACCGGGCCGTCGGCCGGGGCGTCCTCCCAGCGCAGCCACGGTGCCGGCGACGCGGCGTCGGCCGGCTGCCACGCGACGCGGTACAGCGGGTCATCGGTCCGTACACCGGTCCGGTCCACCGCGCGGCCGACGACGCCGCCGACCGTCGCGACCGGGGCTCCGGAGGCGTCGGCCACCTCCAGGGACAGGCTGTCCGGCGTGGGCCGGGTGATCCGCACGCGGGCGGCGGCGGCGCCGGCCGCGTGCAGGGCGACGTTCCGCCACACGAAGGGCAGGACCGTTTCATCGCCGCCGCCGGTTCCGTCCACCAGCGCGGCGTGCATCGCGGCGTCCAGCAGGGCCGGGTGCAGCCCGTACGCGTCCGCCGCCGCATCTGCCGGGAGAGCGACCTCCGCGTACAGGGCGTCGCCGAGCCGCCATGCGGCGGCCAGGCCCTGGAAGGCCGGCCCGTAGGCGAGACCTCGCTCCCGCAGGGTCTCGTAGGCACCGTCGAGCGGCAGGGGAGCCGCCCCGGGCGGGGGCCACTCGGTCAGGTCGAACGCGGGCGCCTGCGCGCCCTCGGCCAGGACCCCTTCGGCGTGCAGGGTCCACTCCGGCTCGGCGGCGGTCCCGGGGACGCCCTCCTGGCGCGCGTAGACACCGACCGGCCGGCGCCCGGACTCGTCCGCCGCCCCGACCACGATCTGTACGGCGACGGCACCCCCTTCGGGGAGGACGAGCGGGGCGTGCAGGGCGAGTTCCTCCAGCGAGCCGCACCCGGCGTGGTCGCCGGCGCGGACCGCGAGCTCCACGAATCCGGCGCCGGGGAAGAGGATCGCGTCCCGCACCACGTGATCGGCGAGCCACGGCTCGGCGGCGACGGCGAGCCTGCCGGTGAGGACCACCCCGCCGGAGTCGGCGAGGGAGACGACGGCGCCGAGCAGCGGGTGCTGGGGCGCGGACAGCCCGGCGGCCGGCGCGTGGCCGGCGGGGCGGACCGCGTCGAGCCAGTAGCGGTTGCGCTGGAACGGGTAGGTGGGGAGGTCGACGCGCCGGGCGCCGGTGCCTGCGTAGAACGCCTCCCAGTCGACGCGTACGCCGTCCACGTGCAGGAGGGAAAGGGCGGCGATCAGGGTTTCGGGCTCGGGGCGGTTCTTGCGCAGGGCGGGTACGAGGACGGCCCGCTCGGAGTCCACGCCCTGCTGGGCGAGGCCGGTCAGGATGCCGTCCGGGCCGATCTCCAGGAACCTGGTCACGCCCAGTTCGCCCAGCGCCGCCACCGCATCGGTGAACCGCACGGCTTCACGGACCTGGCCCACCCAGTACTCCGGCGACTGCCACTGCGCACCCGGCCGCCCGGTCACGGTGGACACGGCCACCACACGCGGCTCCGCGTACGTCAACCGGGCCGCCAGCGCACGGAACCCGTCCAGCATCGGATCCATCAACGCTGAATGGAACGCGTGCGAGACGGACAGCCGGCTCGTCTTGCGACCGGCGGCCGTGAAGTGCTCGCCGACCGCCAGCACGGCGGCCTCCACACCCGACACCACCACCGAGTCCGGGCCGTTGACCGCCGCGATACCCACCCCGTCGGTGAGGTGCGCCAGCAC
>NZ_JBSGYT010000098.1:0-6681 GCF_053610645.1 Streptomyces sp. NPDC054883
GGTCGGCCGTGACGATCACCAGCGTCAGATGTGTATAAGAGACAGGTGCGCGTTTGTCCTAGAACGGGAGTCGGCGCCGTCCCAGGATGAGGGGGTCCCGGCGAGTGCCGGGAGACCCGCAGAAGGGACTCCGTCCATGTTCGTCAAGCGCAGCGCAGCGGTCGCTCTGGCGCCGCGGCCGTATGCGGCTCCACCCTCGTCGCCGCACCCGCCCAGGCCGCCGCCTCCACCGCCCCGGACGCCACGGCCCGGTACGCGCGGTTCGAGGGCCGCACCGTGGACCTGTCCGGCGACTGGGGCGACGCCAAGGTCTGCATGGTGTGGCAGACGCGTGGCGCGGTGGAGTGCTTCCGTACGCCCGCGCAGCAGGAGACGCGCGAGAAGCAGTTACGCGCCACGGCCTCCGCGCAGCAGGTCGTGGCCGCCTGTGCCACGCCGCTCGACCTCTACCAGTACACCGGCAAGGGCGGCCGCGACCTCAAGTTCTACGACCGCGGCTACTGGCAGAACCTCTCCGCCTACAGCTTCGACAACTCCACCTCCTCCTACTGGACCGGCGCCTGCACGGCACACCTGGCCGAGAACGCGAACGGCGGCGGCTACTGGTACCCGGGCAACACCGGGCCCAACCACCAGGAGGACTCCATGCGCAGCGGCTGGGACAACCGGGTCAGCTCCATCAAGATCGACTGATCCGCTCCCGCACCCGTCACCGCCCCGGCAGTACGACGCTGGTCACCTGACCGCTGACGCGGTCGGGGCGCGGCGGCCCGGGCAGCGCGGCCCGGCGCTCGGCGAGGAACCGGCGTGGTGAACGCCCGCTCATCGCCTTGAAATCGCGGTTCATGTGCGACTGGTCGCTGAACCCGCAGGCGGTGGCCACGTCCCCGAGCGGCTGTCCGCCGCTGTTGACGAGCCGCAGCGCGTGCTGGAAGCGCAGCACGCGGGCGGCCGTCTTGGGGGTGAGCCCGACCTGTTCCCGGAACAGGTACTCCACCCGCCGGACGCTCCACCCGGTCCGCCGGGCCAGGGCGTTGACCGGTAGGGAGCCCCGGCTGCGGACCAGTTCCCGCCAGGCCCCGCGCAGCGCCGGCGACGGGCCGGTCCCCGTTCCCCCGGCCCAGCCGAGCAGGGCGTCGTCCAGCAGGGTGAAGCGGTCGGCCCAGCCGGTGCCGGCGTGCAGCGCCTCGGCCAGCAGATCGGCCCGCCGGCCGAGTACGTCGGCCGGTTCGGCCATCGTGTCGGTGAGGTCGCTCATCGGCACTCCGAGCAGGCCGAAGGCGGCCCACGGGGCGAGCAGCACCTCCACGCCCTCCACCCGGCCCGCGTGTTCACCGACGGTGGGCCGGGTCTGGAGGCCGGAGAGCAGCGCCGTGTACGGACGGGGGGCCGCGTCCCGCGCGGTGCCCAGGGTCACCCAGACGGGACCGGCCAGGTTGAAGACCAGCGAGGCGCAGGCGTCCGGCACCTCCAGCCTGCGACGGCCGTGTTCCAGGGCCATCCGGTAGCCCCGGTACCCCCGCACTCCCGGCCGGAGCAGGGGATGGGGCAGGGCCCGCAGGACGTCCCAGGTGCCGTACGGGCAGGAGTCGCGGAGGACGGGCCGGGGTCCGCAGGGCAGGTGGGGCGGCATGTCACGCCCCCTTCGGGGCTCGCACCCGGCGCTCGGCCCGGGCGGGGGAAAGGTGCGGTGCGCGCGCTGCCGCCCACGCTGTCACCCGCCCGTGGCCCGGGCAAGGCAGCCTCCGGCCATCCGCCCTCCGCCGCGTCAGCGCCGGCCCGGGGGCCGTTCGGCATCAGCCGGCCGACCGCCCGATCAGGCGGCGGACGGGGCTACTTCGGGGCGACCCAGACCTGGCGCTTGTTCGTGTTCGCCGAGTAGAGCTGCACGACGGTGCCGTTGGCGGTGGAGCCGCCGGTCACGTCGAGGACCTTGCCCGACGCCACGTGGACGATCTGCCCCTTGGCGTTGACCGACCAGTGCTGCGCCGCCGTGCCGTTGCAGTCGTAGAGGCTGATCTTGTTGCCGTTGGTGCTCGCGTTGCGGGCGTTGTCCAGGCACTTGCCCAGCGCCCGCAGTGTTCCGTCCTTGCCGAGGATCCACGACTGCGCCGCGGAACCGTTGCAGGTGTAGAGCTGGATCTGGGTGCCGTTGGCCGCCTTTCCGCCCTTGACGTCCAGGCACTTGGAGCCGATGCCGGTCACCTTGCCCTGCGGCGGCAGCACGGCGCCGCCTCCGGAGGCGAGGAGGCGCAGGCCCTGGACGTCGAACTGCTGGACGTAGGTGCCGGCGCGCTTGTCCTGGTACGCGTACGCGGGCGAGCACATGACCGGGAACTCGCCGGAGTCGGTGCCCTTGACGCAGTCGCTCTTGTTCATGCTGCGGTTGGCGTGCGTCAGGCCCAGGGTGTGCCCGATCTCGTGGCTGATGTGGTTGCGCATGTACGTTTCGCCCATCGCGGCGGTGGGCTTGCCGGCCGGGGTGAAGAACTCGTCGTCGATGTAGGCGTGCCCGCTGGTCGCCGTCCCGGGCAGTGAGGAACTGGTGAAGCCACAGCTGAGGTTCGCGGCGCCGGAGCCGTCGCGGACCACCTTCCAGCCCGTGCTTCCCATGCTGCCGCCGTCCTCCGGCGGGAGGCACGGCCGGTGCGCGACGCCGATGACCACTTCGCCCCGGGGCCGGGCGTAGTCCCAGCCGACCGGCTTCGTGTCGACGGTGACGGGCATGTTGGTGATCCGGCGCAGGTCCGCGGCGGTGGCCTGGACGTACGGGGCCAGCCAGTCGGCGGACTTCTGGTCGTAGAACTTGAGGGTGTAGCCGGTCTGCAGCCACTTGGTCGCGCTGCTCAGCTTCCACCCGTCGCCCTGGGGCGGCGCGGGCGCGGTGGCCACGGCCGGCTTCGACGCGGGCCGGGACGCCGGTGCGCCGAGCGACAGGACGCCGCCCTTGAAGGCCGTGCCGTCGCTGCCGTAAACGCCGGAGTCCTCCGCGTGGGAGTCGACGTCCGCCACGGCCGGCAGCGCCGCCGGGGAACTCACGGCCTCCGGCGAGGCGTCATCGGTGGGTTCGGTGCCGAACGCGCTGGAGGTGAGCTGCACACTTCCGGCGATCGCGGCGGCGGCTGCCGCCGCCGCGAGGATGGATATCCGGTGCTTGCCTGTCAATCGCAAGTGTTCGTTGCCTCTCGTCAAGGACCACCGCCCGCACCTCTGCGACGGCACGGACGGCGGGAATCGAACAGATGATAGGCCAGCGAGCGCTGGCCGCCGGTCGGGAGGTGCCACCGACTGCCGTGTGGACAGCGGCAGTTGCTGCGTCGCGCAGTGGATGCAGCCGCCGCCCTCGGCCAGTCCGCCGACCGGCACCTGCCGCACCTCGCGGCCCGGGCAGAGGTCCCGGATGATCGACGCGGCGTTCGCGTCCGCCGTTAGGCACCGAAGCACGGAAGGGTCACGCCGCCCGTTGGTGACGTGGTGGCCGACGTAGCTCGCGAGGAACTCCGGGCCGCGGCCGCGCCGGTCGCGGGGCTCCGGCAGGTCCACCAGGGCGAGCCGGCTGCCGCGGGCGTCGAGGGCCCGCTCCAGCACCCCGCGGGCCTGGGCACGGGTCCACACGTCCGGCGGGGCCGCCCCGTCCGGTGCGCCGATGACCACGACACCCGGCCGGGCGAACCGTGCCAGGGCGTCGATGTGGCAGCCCGTTATGTCCTCGCCGGCGACGCCGTCGGCCCGGACCACCCGGGTGACGCCGAACAGGTGCCGCAGGGCCCGCTCGATCCCGTCACGGGTTTGCCGGGACTCTGGTTGGCGTTGACCCACGAACGCCCGGTCGCGAGCAGGGTGCGCTCGCCGTCCCTGCGCCGCACGTCCTGCGGGCGTCCTCCGCGGCCGCCCCGCCGGCCAGGAGCACGACGGGCCCCGGACTCGGCGACCGCCCGGGCGATATCGGCCTCGTCGGCCCGCCGCCCGGTCGTATTGCGGGCCGTGGCCGGATCCCGGTAGCGGCTGTCACCAGGTTTGCCGTCAGGCGAGCCGCACCGTCACCGGACCGCCTGCGAGGTCGACCCGGGCCGTCCACTCCGGGGGCAGGCGCAGGGAGCGCGCCGGTGACACCAGGCCCGGCAAGCGCCGGCGCCACAGCGTCCGGCCGTCCTGGGCCAGCGCCACGACCGGGGCCGTCAGCGGTTCCCCGGACCGCAGCAGCAACGGCCGCCCCGCGCGGCCCGTGACCCGGTTCGGCGTCACCCACACCAGTGGCGTCCGTACCACCAGCGGCGGGCCGGACTCCGGCCAGGGGGAGCCCGACAGGCGGGCCAGAACCCCGGCCGCCGCGGCGGCGCCCTCCGCGGCCGCGGTGGCCGCGCTCTCGACGCCGTGCAGGGCGTTGCCCACCGCGAAGACGCCCGGAGCCGATGTACGGAACGAGGCGTCCACGCAGGGGCCGCGGGTGCCGGGGTCCAGTCCGATGCCGCCGCGGCGGGCCAGCTCGTGGTCGGGGATCCAGTCGCCGGTGAAGACCACCGTGTCACAGGCGAGCACGCCCGACCGGCCGTCCTCGTGGCGTACGGCCACCCCGGACAGGCGGCCCCGGCCGCGCAGTTCGCCCACCGTCGTCGACGTGAGCAGCGGCACCCCCGGCACGGCGGCGCCGCGGGGGCGTTCGGTGACCACCGCCACCACCTCCGCGCCCGCCCGGCGCAGGGTGCGCACCGCGTGCCGGGCCACCGGCTCGGCGCCCACCACCACGGCCCGCCGGCCGACCGGCTGCCCGTACAGGTGGACCGCCTGTTCCAACTCCCCGGTGGTCAGCACGCCCGCCGGCCGCGAGCCCGGCACCAGCCGGGCGCTGCGGGGGCGCTCCCGGGCACCCGTGGCGAGCACGACGGCCCGGGCCGTGATCCGCTCCAGGCCCGCCGGGCTCGTGGTCTCCAGCGCCAGGGGCCCGGCCCAGCCGGTGGCGCTGACGCCCGTGCGGACCGAGGCCCCCGCCCCGACCGCGGCCTCCGCGGCGCGCCGTGCGTACTCCGGTCCCCGCAGCCAGGGGCGGGGCGGCCGGCCGAACCCGCCGTGGTGGCAGTGGCGCGGTACGCCTCCCGCCTCCTGCTCGCGCTCCACGACCTCGACCCGCCCCGCGCCCGCCCCGGCGAGGCGGGCGGCGACGGCGAGCCCGGCGGGCCCGGCGCCGACCACCAGGACGTCGACCGTACGGTTCACCGGCGGGCCTCCTCGAACAGCGCGCGGACCGCGGGGCCGCAGTGGAAGCCCTGGCAGCGGCCGCCCCGCGCCCGCGTGCGCCGCCGCAGACCGTCCAGTGAGCCGGGCGGTACGGTCCCGGCGAGGGCGTCGCGGATCTCCCCGCGGGTCACCCGCTCGCAGTGGCAGACGATCCTGCCGTACTCCGGGTCAGTGGCGATCAGCTCCGCGTCCCGGTACGGCCGGGGGAACGCCTCGCCCAGGTTCGGCATCCGCACCGGCTCCGGCTCCCGTGCGCCCGTCACCGGCAGGCCGCCGTCCGCGAGCAGCTCCACCACGTGGGCGGCGATCGCCATCGACGCGGTCAGGCCCGTCGAGCGGATCCCGCCGACGGTGACGTAGCGCTGTGCGGGGTGGGCCCGGATGGCGTAGTCCTCGGACCCGGTGGCGGCCCGCAGCCCGGCGTACACGGCGGTGACCTCCTCCTCCAGGAGCGCCGGCAGGATCCGCCGGCCCTTCTCCCGCAGCAGCGCGAGCCCTTCGGCGGTCGATCCCGTGGCCGTCTTGTCGTCCAGGTCCTCGGCGGTCGGCCCGAGCAGCACCTTCCCGTACACCGTCGGCGTCACCAGCACGCCCTTGCCGAGCGCACCGGGCACCGGCAGCAGGATGTGCCGCAACAGGGGGCGGGCGAGCCCGTCGAAGACGATCAGCTGGCCCCGCCGGGGCGTCACCGTGAAGTCCGCACGGCCGAGGAGCCGGTCGATCTCGTCGGCGTACAGGCCCGCCGCGTTGACCAGGTGGCGGCTGCGCAGGGGGCCGCGGCTGGTGCCCAGGGTGTGCGGGTCGCCCGGAGCGACCGACTCCACCCGGCAGTTGAGGTGGAGGTCGGTACCGGCGCGGACCGCCTGCGTGGCGTACGCGAGCGTGGTCGTCCAGGGGCAGATGACGGACTCGCCCGGCACGTCGAGCGCCCCCAGCACCCCCGGCCCGAGTTGCGGTTCCCGGGCCCGCACCTCTTCGGCGGGGATGATCCGGGCCGCGCGGTAGCCGTTGCGTACGGCCTTGTCGGCGAGGCCCGGCAACGCCGCCAGCTGTTCCTCGTCCCAGGCCACGAGGAGCGCCCCGAGCGGCTCCACCGGGATGCCGCTCTCGGCTGCGTACGCGGCGAGCCGGCGCTGCCCCTCCCGGACGAGCCGGGACTCCAGGGAGCCGGGTACGGCGTCGAAACCGGTGTGCAGGATGGCGGTGTTGGCCTTGGAGGTGCCGTCGCCGACGTCGTCGGAAGCCTCGACCAGGGCGATCCGCAGCGGGAGCCGGGAGAGTTCGCGGGCGATGGCCGAGCCCACCACCCCGGCGCCGACGACCGCGACGTCGTACGTGCGGCCGGGCAGGGCGCCGCCGGTGGTGACGCTCATGCGGGACCCCCGGGCAGGGCGCCGGGGCCGGTGAGGGCCACAACGGCCGCCGGCGGTCCCGGCGCGCCGGGAC
>NZ_JBSGYT010000099.1:0-5580 GCF_053610645.1 Streptomyces sp. NPDC054883
CCTCAAACGCCGGCGAGGCTGGATGGCAGGCCCGGGCCTCAAACTCCGGGGAGGCTGGATGGCAGGCCCGCGCCTCAAACGACGGGGAGGCTGGATGGCAGGCCCGCGCCTCAAACGACGGGGAGGCTGGGTTTGCGGGCCCGGGTCCCAGGTCAAGGCCGGCGAGGCCGGACGCGCGGGAGCCGTCAGGCCAGGGGGAGGCCCGGGGCCGGGAAGGCGGACATCAGGTCCGAGACCTCCGCGCGGATCGCGGACAGGGCGCGCTCGTTCGAGGCGGCGGCCGCGGCCACCGCTCGCGCGAGCCACTCCGCCACCACCGGCATGTGTTCCACCGACAGCCCCCGCGACGTCAGCGACGGCGTACCGATCCGGATCCCCGACGGGTCGAACGGCTTGCGCGGATCGAACGGCACCGTGTTGTAGTTCACCACGATCCCCGCCCGGTCCAGCGCCTTCGCCGCCACCTTGCCCGGCACCCCCCGAGAGGTCAGGTCCAGCAGGATCAGGTGGTTGTCCGTACCCCCCGACACCAGGTCGAAGCCCCGCTCCAGCAGCGAGGCGGCCAGCGCCTTCGCGTTGGCCACGACCGCGTGCGCGTACGTGACGAACGCCGGCTGCGCCGCCTCGTGCAGCGCCACCGCGATGCCCGCCGTCGTCTGGTTGTGGGGACCGCCCTGGAGGCCCGGGAAGACGGCCTTGTCGATGGCCTTCGCGTGCTCCTCCCGGCACATCAGCATCGCGCCGCGCGGCCCGCGCAGCGTCTTGTGGGTGGTCGTGGAGATGACGTCCACGTGGCCCGCCGGACTGGGGTGCGCCCCGCCCGCGATCAGGCCGGCAATGTGCGCCACGTCCGCGACCAGGACCGAGCCCGCCTCCTTGGCGATCGAGGCGAAGACCTCGAAGTCGATCGTGCGCGGCAGCGCGGTACCGCCACAGAAAATGATCTTCGGGCGCTCGGCGAGCGCCAGCTCCCGCACCGCGTCGTAGTCGATCCGCCCGGTCTCCGCGGAGACTCCGTACTGCACGCCCCGGAACCAGGAACCCGTCGCCGAGACGCCCCAGCCGTGCGTGAGGTGCCCGCCCATCGGCAGGGCCATGCCCATCACGGTGTCGCCGGGCTTCGCGAAGGCCAGGTACACGGCCAGGTTCGCCGGGGAGCCGGAGTACGGCTGCACGTTCGCGTGGTCGACGCCGAACAGACCCTTGGCCCGCTCGATCGCGAGGGCCTCGACCCGGTCGATGTTCTGCTGGCCCTCGTAGTAGCGGCGGCCCGGGTAGCCCTCGCTGTACTTGTTCTGCAGGACGGTGCCGGAAGCCTCCAGCACCGCCGCGGACACGTAGTTCTCGCTCGGGATGAGGCGGAGCGTCTCCGCCTGGAGGGTTTCCTCGGCCGCGACGAACGACGCCAGCTCGGGGTCGGTCGCGTGCAGGGCGGGATGGCGGCGCGCTGTCATGGCGGTCCTCCGGGGTCGATGTCTGGTCTCGTCCCCGCGAGGCCCAGGCGAGCGGCCCTGTGTGCGGTCCTGCGCGCACGACTCCCCCGGAGTCCGTTCTCCGTGCGCCAGTCGCCGTGCGTACCGACCACCTTAGCGGGCGCGCCACGAGAAAGGTTTCTCCGTCCGGTATACGAGCGAACATGGAAAGTGACGCCACCCTCGTCGACTGCCTGACGGACGATCGGAGACCCCGTGTCGAAGACTGCTGATGCCATCCGCACCGCCGACGCGCACAGCGCGCACAACTACCACCCGCTCCCCATCGTCGTCGCGACGGCGGAGGGCGCGTGGATGACCGACGTGGAGGGCCGCAGGTACCTCGACATGCTCGCCGGCTATTCGGCGCTCAACTTCGGCCACGGCAACCGCCGTCTGATCGACGCCGCCCGCGCGCAGCTGGAGCGGGTCACGCTCACCTCCCGCGCCTTCCACCACGACCGCTTCGCGGACTTCTGCACCGAACTCGCCGCGCTGTGCGGCAAGGAGATGGTGCTGCCGATGAACACGGGCGCGGAGGCCGTGGAGACGGCGGTCAAGACCGCCCGCAAGTGGGGGTACGAGGTCAAGGGCGTGCCGGACGGCCATGCCAAGATCGTGGTGGCGGCCGACAACTTCCACGGCCGGACCACCACCATCGTGTCCTTCTCGACCGACCACGAAGCCCGCGACCACTTCGGGCCGTACACCCCCGGTTTCGAGATCGTCCCGTACGGGGACCTCACCGCGCTCTCCCACGCCGTGACCTCGAACACCGTGGCCGTGCTGCTGGAGCCGATCCAGGGCGAGGCGGGCGTCCTGGTACCGCCCGCCGGCTACCTCCAGGGCGTACGGGAACTCACGCGCGAGCGGAACGTCCTGTTCATGGCGGACGAGATCCAGTCGGGCCTCGGCCGTACCGGCGAGACGTTCGCGTGCGCGCACGAGGGGGTCGTGCCGGACGTGTACGTCCTCGGCAAGGCGCTGGGCGGCGGTGTCGTCCCCGTCTCCGCCGTGGTCGCGGACCGGGACGTGCTCGGGGTGTTCCGCCCCGGCGAACACGGGTCCACCTTCGGCGGGAACCCGCTCGCCTGCGCGGTTGCCCTGGAGGTGATCGCGATGCTGCGGACCGGCGAGTACCAGCAGCGCGCCACCGAACTCGGCGACCACCTGCACCGGGAACTGAACCTGCTGGTGGGCGGCGGCTCGGTGACCGCCGTACGGGGTCGCGGGCTGTGGGCGGGCGTCGACATCGACCCGGCGCGCGGTACCGGCCGGGACATCTCCGAGAAGCTGATGGAGCGGGGCGTGCTGGTGAAGGACACCCACGGCTCGACCATCCGGATCGCCCCGCCCCTGGTCATCAGCAAGGAGGACCTGGACTGGGGCCTGGACCAGCTGCGGTCGGTGCTCGCGGTCTGAGGCCCGTACGCGCGACTACAGGATGACGTGGGGCAGGAAGCGGGCGTACTCGTCCGTGACCGGCCCCGCCGATTCCCGGATGCCCAGCCCCGCCGCCTCCTCTTCGACGACCCACGCGCCGAGCACCACCCGGTTGCCGTCGAAGTCCGGCAGCGGGGCCAGGGCCTGGAACACGTACGTCTCGTCCTCCTCCGCCGCGAACGGCTCCCCGCCCACCGGGTGCAAGGTGACCCCCGCGCCCTCGCGGCCGAGCAGCGGCTTGGCCGCGAAGCCGGTGGTGTGCGCGAGCTCGCGCGGCCCGTCGAGATAGGCGGGCAGCAGGTTCGGGTGCTCGGGGAAGAGCTCCCAGAGGATCGCCAGCAGCGCCTTGTTGGCCAGCAGCATCTTCCACAGCGGCTCGATCCAGCAGGTGCTGCCGGAGCCGCCGCCGTGGTCGTAGGTGCCGAGGACCTGCGGGCCGAACTCGTCGGCGACCAGCCACTCCCACGGGTAGAGCTTGAAGCAGCTGCGGATGAACCGCAGCCTGTCGTCCACGAACCGGCCGGAGAGGCCGTCCCAGCCGATCTGCTCGACGGACAGGGCGTGCGTGGCCAGACCCGCCTGCTCGGCGGTCTCCTGGAGGTAGGCGACCGTCATCAGGTCCTCGCCGAGCTCGTCGGTCTCGGAGTGCGCGAAGTGCACGGGCCCGGGCGGCAGCAGCTCCGCCTGCCGGCGCCACGCTTCCACGAGGCGCTCGTGGAGGGAGTTCCACTGGTCGGCGCCGGGGAAGCGTTCCTCCATCCAGAACCACTGCGGACTCGCGGCCTCCACCAGCGAGGTGGGGGTGTCCGCGTTGTACTCCAGCAGCTTGGCCGGGGCGCCGGAGTCGTCGTAGCGCAGGTCGAACCGGCCGTACAGGGACGGCTGTTCGGCGCGACGGCGCCAGGACTCGGCGATCAGCGCGGCGAGCCCCGGATCGTTGATGCCGAGGTCGGCGAAGCGGTCGTGCTCGACGATGTGCGCGGCCGCCGCGAGGCACATGGCGTGCAGTTCCTCGACGACGTTCTCCAGCGCCTCGACCTCGGGCAGGGAGAAGGAGTAGTACGCGCTCTCGTCCCAGTAGGGCCGCAGGGAGTCGTCGGGGTAGCGGGTCAGGGGGTAGATCAGGCCCTGCTCCTCGACGGTCTTCTGCCAGCCGGGGCGGGGCTCGATGGTGTGGCGCTTCACGGGGCCGGGCCTTCCCTCAGCCGCCGCTGGAGCCGCTGTGGCCGCCGATGCCGCCGCGGGTGACGGCGGACTTGTCGAAGCTGCCGCCCTTGACCTTGCCGCTGCTGGTGCCGCCGCCGTAGTAGTACGCGCCGCGGCCGCCGCTGCTCCTGCACTCCTTCTCGTCCAGCTTCTGCAAGGTGGCGCGGTCGGCGCAGCGCTTGTCGGGCGCGCTGCTGCCGCAGGCCACGAGGGTGGCGGCGAGCAGGCCCATGCCGCCGAGGGCGACGGCGCCGGACCGCATGCGGCGCCGGGTGGTGGTGTCGTTGGTGGTGTCCATGTACGGGTTCGCTCCCCCTGGGTGGCTTGCCCGACAGACTAGAGCGGGGTGGCGGGGGGATGGAATCCGGCCGTCGTCACACCCTTGTCACGACGGTGACCTACAGTCTGTTCGTGCTGATTGGGATGGTTTGCGCGCTGGGGGCGGCGGTCTGTTTCGGGACGGCGTCGGTGTTGCAGGCGGTGGCCGCGCGGGCGACGGCGCCGGGGACGGGGTCGGGGGTGGACGCGGCCCTGCTGCTGCGGGCGGTCCGGCAGTGGCGGTACGTGGCGGGGCTGGGCCTGGACGCGGTCGGATTCGTCCTGCAGATCGTGGCGCTGCGGCACATCCCCATCTACGTGGTCGGCGCGGCGCTGGCGGCCAGCCTGGCGGTGACGGCGGTGGTCGCGGCGCGGCTGCTGCGGGTGCGGCTGAGCCGGGCGGAGTGGTGGGCGGTCGCGGTGGTGTGCGCGGGGCTGGTGATGCTGGGGTTGTCCTCGGGCGAGGAGGGCACGCAGCCGGGTCCGCCCGCGCTGAAGCCGGCGCTGCTGGTGGTGGCGGTGCTGGTGCTGCTCGCCGGGGCGGCGGCGGGCCGGCTCCCGGGCCGCGCGCGGGCGCTGGCGCTGGGGCTGGGGGCGGGGACCGGCTTCGGGGTGGTGGAGGTGTCGGTCCGCCTCATCGACGGCGTGGACCTCACCAACGCGGCCGTGTACGCGCTGCTGTTGGGCGGGGGTGCGGGGTTCCTGCTGCTCACGTCGGCGCTCCAGCGGGGTTCGGTGACGGCGGCGACGGCGGGCCTGGTCCTGGGCGAGACGGTCGGCCCGGCGGCGGTGGGCGTGGCCTGGCTCGGCGACACCCCCCGGGAGGGTCTGACCTGGCTGGCCGCGGCCGGCTTCGCGGTAGCGGTGGCGGGGTCGTTGGCACTGGCCCGCTTCGGCGAACCGTGACCCTGGCCGGGTGTTTTGCGGGGCCGGGGGGTTGCCCGTTGCGTCGGGCGGGGCCGGTGCCCTGGCCGGGTCGTTTTGCGGGTCCCGTGCGGGTTGCCCGTTGCGTGGGGCGGGGCCGGTGCCCTGGCCGGGTCGTTTTGCGGGTTCCGTGCGGGGTGCCCGTGCCGTGGGGCGGGGCCGGTTGTCGCCTCAAGCGCCGGCGGGGCTGGGGGTGGGGGCCGGGTCCGGGCGCGGG
>NZ_JBSGYT010000100.1:1929-5227 GCF_053610645.1 Streptomyces sp. NPDC054883
CTTGGCACGTTGTTGGGTGTCTGAGGGTACGGCCGTATGGCTGTCCTTCTGCGATGCCGGCCCCAGTGAACTTGTGCCTTTGGTGCAGGGTGATGGGTGGCTGGTCGTTGCTTGAGAACTACACAGTGGACGCGAGCATCTGTGGCCAAGTTTTTAAGGGCGCACGGTGGATGCCTTGGCACCAGGAACCGATGAAGGACGTGAGAGGCCGCGATAGGCCCCGGGGAGCTGCCAACTGAGCTTTGATCCGGGGGTGTCCGAATGGGGAAACCCGGCAGTCGTCATGGGCTGTCACCCACTGCTGAACACATAGGCAGTGTGGAGGGAACGAGGGGAAGTGAAACATCTCAGTACCCTCAGGAAGAGAAAACAACCGTGATTCCGGGAGTAGTGGCGAGCGAAACCGGATGAGGCCAAACCGTATGCGTGTGATACCCGGCAGGGGTTGCGCATGCGGGGTTGTGGGAATTCTTTTGACCGGTCTGCCGGCCGGTCGGCGAGTCAGAAACCGTTGATGTAGTCGAAGGACATGCGAAAGGTCCGGCGTAGAGGGTAAGACCCCCGTAGACGAAACATCAGCGGCTTGCTTAAGAATCTCCCAAGTAGCACGGGGCCCGAGAAATCCCGTGTGAATCTGGCGGGACCACCCGCTAAGCCTAAATATTCCCTGGTGACCGATAGCGGATAGTACCGTGAGGGAATGGTGAAAAGTACCGCGGGAGCGGAGTGAAATAGTACCTGAAACCGTGTGCCTACAAGCCGTGGGAGCGTCGCCGTTGTTCTTCGGAACAACGGTCGTGACTGCGTGCCTTTTGAAGAATGAGCCTGCGAGTTAGCGGTGTGTAGCGAGGTTAACCCGTGTGGGGAAGCCGTAGCGAAAGCGAGTCCGAATAGGGCGATTGAGTTGCACGCTCTAGACCCGAAGCGGAGTGATCTAGCCATGGGCAGGTTGAAGCGGAGGTAAGACTTCGTGGAGGACCGAACCCACCAGGGTTGAAAACCTGGGGGATGACCTGTGGTTAGGGGTGAAAGGCCAATCAAACTCCGTGATAGCTGGTTCTCCCCGAAATGCATTTAGGTGCAGCGTCGTGTGTTTCTTGCCGGAGGTAGAGCACTGGATAGGCGATGGGCCCTACCGGGTTACTGACCTTAGCCAAACTCCGAATGCCGGTAAGTGAGAGCACGGCAGTGAGACTGTGGGGGATAAGCTCCATGGTCGAGAGGGAAACAGCCCAGAGCATCGACTAAGGCCCCTAAGCGTACGCTAAGTGGGAAAGGATGTGGAGTCGCAGAGACAACCAGGAGGTTGGCTTAGAAGCAGCCACCCTTGAAAGAGTGCGTAATAGCTCACTGGTCAAGTGATTCCGCGCCGACAATGTAGCGGGGCTCAAGCGTACCGCCGAAGTCGTGTCATTGCAGCAATAGGGCCAACGCCCGCTGTGATGGGTAGGGGAGCGTCGTGTGCCGGGTGAAGCAGCAGCGGAAGCTAGTTGTGGACGGTTCACGAGTGAGAATGCAGGCATGAGTAGCGATACACACGTGAGAAACGTGTGCGCCGATTGACTAAGGGTTCCTGGGTCAAGCTGATCTGCCCAGGGTAAGTCGGGACCTAAGGCGAGGCCGACAGGCGTAGTCGATGGACAACCGGTTGATATTCCGGTACCCGCTTTGAAACGCCCAATATCGAATCAGGCGATGCTAAGTCCGTGAAGCCGTTCCGGACCCTTCGGGGAAAGGAAAGTGGTGGAGCCGACGGACCAGACTTGTAGTAGGTAAGCGATGGGGTGACGCAGGAAGGTAGTCCAGCCCGGGCGGTGGTTGTCCCGGGGTAAGGGTGTAGGCCGAGGGGTAGGCAAATCCGTCCCTCATTAAGGCTGAGACCTGATGCCGAGCCGATTGTGGTGAAGTGGATGATCCTATGCTGTCGAGAAAAGCCTCTAGCGAGTTTCATGGCGGCCCGTACCCTAAACCGACTCAGGTGGTCAGGTAGAGAATACCGAGGCGTTCGGGTGAACTATGGTTAAGGAACTCGGCAAAATGCCCCCGTAACTTCGGGAGAAGGGGGGCCATCACTGGTGAGAGCACTTGCTGCTTGAGCTGGGGGTGGCCGCAGAGACCAGCGAGAAGCGACTGTTTACTAAAAACACAGGTCCGTGCGAAGCCGTAAGGCGATGTATACGGACTGACGCCTGCCCGGTGCTGGAACGTTAAGGGGACCGGTTAGTGCGCTTTCGGGCGTGCGAAGCTGAGAACTTAAGCGCCAGTAAACGGCGGTGGTAACTATAACCATCCTAAGGTAGCGAAATTCCTTGTCGGGTAAGTTCCGACCTGCACGAATGGCGTAACGACTTCTCGACTGTCTCAACCATAGGCCCGGTGAAATTGCACTACGAGTAAAGATGCTCGTTTCGCGCAGCAGGACGGAAAGACCCCGGGACCTTTACTACAGTTTGATATTGGTGTTCGGTTCGGCTTGTGTAGGATAGGTGGGAGACTTTGAAGCCGTGACGCCAGTCATGGTGGAGTCGCCGTTGAAATACCACTCTGGTCGTGCTGGATGTCTAACCTCGGTCCGTGATCCGGATCAGGGACAGTGTCTGATGGGTAGTTTAACTGGGGCGGTTGCCTCCTAAAGAGTAACGGAGGCGCCCAAAGGTTCCCTCAGCCTGGTTGGCAATCAGGTGTTGAGTGTAAGTGCACAAGGGAGCTTGACTGTGAGACCGACGGGTCGAGCAGGGACGAAAGTCGGGACTAGTGATCCGGCGGTGGCTTGTGGAAGCGCCGTCGCTCAACGGATAAAAGGTACCCCGGGGATAACAGGCTGATCTTCCCCAAGAGTCCATATCGACGGGATGGTTTGGCACCTCGATGTCGGCTCGTCGCATCCTGGGGCTGGAGTCGGTCCCAAGGGTTGGGCTGTTCGCCCATTAAAGCGGTACGCGAGCTGGGTTTAGAACGTCGTGAGACAGTTCGGTCCCTATCCGCTGTGCGCGTAGGAATATTGAGAAGGGCTGTCCCTAGTACGAGAGGACCGGGACGGACGAACCTCTGGTGTGCCAGTTGTCCTGCCAAGGGCATGGCTGGTTGGCTACGTTCGGGAGGGATAACCGCTGAAAGCATCTAAGCGGGAAGCCTGCTTCAAGATGAGTATTCCCACCTCCTTGAGAGGGTAAGGCTCCCAGTAGACGACTGGGTTGATAGGCCAGATGTGGAAGCCCGGTAACGGGTGGAGCTGACTGGTACTAATAGGCCGAGGGCTTGTCCTCAGTTGCTCGCGTCCACTGTGTTAGTTCTGAAG
>NZ_JBSGYT010000101.1:0-4727 GCF_053610645.1 Streptomyces sp. NPDC054883
GCATGGATGCCCTGCCCCCTCCTGGGGGCAGGGCATCCATGCAGTGGGGGGACGCGCGCCATGACGGTATCCGCACCGACAGGACCCGAAGTTCAAAAACACGTAGTCAGGCTCAGGCGGTGTGCGTGCGGGCTTGCTGATGAGGGCGTTCGGCGGTACGGGTCCTCACAGGTCCTTCAAACCCCAACGCCTGCATGCCGACAAGGCTTACGACACCCCTCACCTGCGGAAATGGTCACGAGGAAAACGGATCGGCGTCCGCATCGCCCGCAAGGGCATCGAGTCCAGCGAACGGCTCGGGCGACGCCGGTGGGTGATCGAGCGGACCATGTCCTGGCTGACCGGCTACTGCCGACTCAACCACCGCTACGAACGCCACTCCCGCAACTACCTGGCCAAACAGCCAACTGCCTCGACAGCCTCCCGAAGTCAGCGTCGTTGATCGCCCCAGGGCCCCGCAGCCAGACCCAGGTCAACTGATCTACCGATCTTGGTCATTGCAGATCAGCTTTCTCCTCGGGCAGAACAAGTGGTTCGACCGCACGCGCAGCCGCACGACGTGCCGAGACCTTGCGGTGCCTGATCCCGCACAGACCGCCCGTCGGGCGAAGGAGATCCTGGCCGCGATCGTCGCCGATGAGGAGTTCGGCGCGTTCGAGGCCGCCACGCCGGAGTACTCCTCCGACTGGCAGTGCTTCACCGGGTTCCCCGTCATCGAGCGGTGGATCCTGGACGCCGACAGGGGCCCGCTGTTCACCGAGGGCCTGCGCGCCCTCTCGCTCAAGGCGGCGGTCTTCGACCTGACCGGCGACGAGCACCTGGCCGAGGTCGCCGTGGCGGTCCCGGTGGACGGCACGCACCGGCTTTCAGCTCATCCACCAGACCGACCAGGAACACCCCGACTACAGCGACGGGGACTTCACCCGCCAGGCCTACCGGCTCGCCTGGGCCGAGCCCCCCACCCGGTACTGGCTCACGACGGACGAAGTCGACCGCCGGGTCCACATCCTCACCGCGCGGTACGCAAGCATCGGCCTGGACCGTGCCGGGCGCGAGCACGGCATCGACTTCGCCGCCGCTTTGCGTCCCGTCCTCCACCACTGCCGCCGGACCGGTTCCGCAGGAACGACGACCGACTCCGGACCGGTGGCCATCGGCCGCGTTGAACGGGCACTCGCGACTGGAACGGTCATAGACCACGAATTCTTCAAGAGGGAGCCGCGTCGCCGGACAGATCCCGCACGCCGGATGGTCGGGGCCGGTCGCGAACGGCGTCGTCATGGCGGGACGGTAGCGCACCGCGTCGCCTGGCCGCAGGCGGCCGGCACCAGCGCCGGCCGCGGCTTTTGAGTCGGCACCGGGGTCGCACTCCACGTCGAGCGGCCCGCATGTACCGCCTCGTGCCCTCGCCCCGTGGGCACAGGCACCAGAGCCCCTGCCGGGTCAGCCCGGCAGGGGTCGTGGTAGCTCGAGGTCCGCTTCGTTGAGGCGGTGCCCGGGCGGCCGGCGGAACTTCTCGCGGACCTCGGTGTACCCGGAGTGCCCGAGCGCGCCCGGCGCGGGGAGACCCTCGCGGTCCCGGCCGGTGTCCAGGCGTGTCCGGTGCGAACCGAGGGCGTTCGTGGGAGCGTTCATCGCCACGCCGTCCGGCGCTTTCGGGGCCGCCCGCGGCATGCTGCCGTGCAAACTCCTCACCGCCCCGCCGGGACTGCTGACCCCGATGGTTGGGCTCCGATGGTTGCCGTTGATCTTCTGCTGATCACACATGGATGGCCGCCGGGCACCTTTTCCGCAGCGGCCGGCCGGCCGCGCACACAGCACCCGGAAGAGGGAATCACCGTGAACACCTCGAAGCGCCTTCGGCTCCTGGCCCTCGGCTTTGTCACCTCTGCCGTGATGGGGATCTCCGGCCCCGCGATGGCCGCCACGACGACCGCGGGCCCGCCCGTCCGCGGCGGACACGAAGTGACCAACCGCTGCTACTCGGATGTCGCGCCGAGCGCCTACGACCGCATCACCCAGCACGCCCGCGACCGCATGAACGAGCGCGGGGTGACCGAGGACGACATCCAGAAGGTCGTCAGGGTCGGTGCCAAGAACGCCGCGTGCCAGCAGAACGGGAACTGGCGCTACACGCTCGGGCTCTCCAGCGGCGGCGAGCTGGTGGTCCTCGTCGGTCTCGGCGACGGCGGCTGGAACGTCGTCACCGTCTTCTGGAAGGGCGAGTAGCAGCAGTCGGCTCCGCGATCGTCCGTGCCTCCACCGGCACGCCGCCGGAGGCACGGACGCGGCCGGCCGCACGATCTCTGCGGCGGCCAACTCCTGTGGCACGGCGAGTACGAGAACGGCGGTGAAGGCGCATGACCCAGATACGCCGGAAACCCGCCATGAGATGATCTTGAGCGTCTGACGGGATCACTGACGGATAGTGGCACCGAGGGTGTTGACGCGGTTCTCGTACTCGCGGCAGGCCTTGCGCTGCGACGGGATCGCCGCGGCGCCTGGGGTGTCGTCGAGTGGCCGACACAGGTCGAGGAACTGGCAGTGGACCGCGGGAACGGCGCTGACGCGCAGGGTGTAGCCCTGGCCGCGCCGTACGGTAACGCCCTGGTCGAGCGCGACGCGCTCGGCGGGCTCCAGCTCGGTGGTGCGAAGGAAGCCGGCGACCTTGCCCGGCATGTCGAGGGTGACGGGCGGCTCCGGGGTCGGGGCCTTCCTGGAGCCGCGGTGGTGTGCTCGGGCAGGAGGCCGGCGACAGCGGTGCGGATGGCGCCGCGGCTATGACGGGCTGTTGATGTACTGCCTGGGTCGGTTGTCAGCTGGGTGTATTCAGGTTGGTTGGCTGGTGTGGGGATTGCTGGGTGCCTGTTGTGGGGGTCGGAGCTGCCTGATGGCGGTGCTGGCGGCTGCCGGGCGGGTGTGACCGGCGGTTGATTGGTGCCTGTGTTGGTCTTCTGACCTGTGCGTGTTCAGGTTGGTTGGCTGGTGTGGGGTGGGGGAGTGCCTGGCCGGGGGTGCTGGCGGCTGGTGGGGTGAGGTGTCGGGGCTGTTTCACGTGCCTCTGACGTGGGGCTTTCTCGGTTTGATTGGGTTTCGCTGGTGTGCCCGGTTGTACTGATTTTTTGTGCAGGTGTAGTGGCCCGTTTATAGGCAGCCGTGGGCGGGGTGTTGCTGCTTGGTGTGGATCCAGGTCCAGAGCGGGTCGTCGGGCGGGAGCACGAGCCGGTTGAGGCCGAGGATGCTTGCGGTGTTGGCGGAGGAAGCCGTGGTCGGCTTGGGGGTGGGGTGTGCGTGAGAGGTGTCGGGCGAGGGTGACGGTTTCGGGTTAGGTGACCGCGTCGCGGGCGGTGAGGGCCCAGGACTTTCCGGTTGCGGGTGGTGGGCTGGTGGCCCCAAGGTGTGTGAGGCGCGTTCGTCAGCGCCGGGTGAGGTGCTGCTGGTGGTCGTGCCAGCGGGTGGTGATCGAGCTCGCCCACTGGTAGGCGGTGGTGGCGTCGGGCCGGCGTGTGAGGCGTTGGTGGGCCTGGGTGAGTTCGGGTGGTGCGCAGGTGTTCAGGGGCGCACGGTGGCTGGACGTGGCCCGTTGGTGGTGGCGTGGGCACAGGCGCTGGTGTGTGGGGTGGTAGGTCCATGCCTGGGTGGCACGACAAGAGGGGCGTTTCGTGGGATGCCCATGCTCAGTGCAATTCCAGAGTGTAGCTAAGTCTGCTTTTGAATCAAAGGCCCCGTGTCCGGAGATCGGTCAGATTAGGTTGACAGGGTTGCTGCCCCAGGTGCCGTCTGCTGGTCCGCCGCTCGCGCCGATGAACCCGATGACCGTGATGATTGCGGGGGCGCCAGCGAGGGCTTTGAGTCATTTACCAAAGGCGTCTTGGATGCCCTGGGCGGCTGGGAGCAGGGCGACTGCTGTCACGGCTATCCAGGTGACCATCGCCGAGTCTGTTGCCCAGTACCGCAAGCTGTCAGGGGTGCTGGGCAGTCAGCCTGCCGTCAGGGGTGAGGGTGAAGGTGTTTTGGTCGATGACGCTGGATTCGTGGACGGTCTTGCCATATGCGCCGAGGGAGATGTCTTCGGCTTTTCCGTAGTGCATCTGGGCTTGGGCGGCGTGGGTCCAGGTGTTGACCCTGACGTGTGTGGACCAGGAAGCGATCTGTTCATGTTTCCAAGGGCCCCAGCTGCTTTCTGGGTAGAGGCTTGGCGTCTTGCCTTGGTAGAAGCACATGCTGGTGTAAGAGAGTAGTACGGCAACCAGGAAGGCCACGGCTAATACACGGGAGCGGTGGCTGGTGAGCGGCAATGGGCTGTCTCCTGATCGTGGATTTAAAGCCGCCAGGCGATATGACTGCCAGGGGATGACTGAGCTGGAGCATCCGGCTCCCGTCTGGACTTGGCTGGCGACCAAGTAGACGCCTTGCGGCGTGGATTCGTTCCGCGCTGGCCTGTGGTGTAGCAGTTCTCGGATGGTTGTCCTGCGCACGAGAGTGAGACGACCTCTGCGCGACCTCCCCACGCAGTCCCCTTTGCTGCCAGCCGCCCGCACAGCGGGCTGGTCCTGGAGGCGGAGCCGGAAGAACCTGGGTGGGGGAGCGGAGCGGACCCGCCCAACGGGCCGAAGGCCCGTACCCCGTGAAACGAAAGTCACTCAGGCCCGCACAGCGGGCTGTTCGGGACCGAGCGCAGCGAGGTCCCGAACTCGTCCGGAGCGAAGCGCAGGACTCCGGCCCGA
>NZ_JBSGYT010000102.1:0-4305 GCF_053610645.1 Streptomyces sp. NPDC054883
GTGGCCGAAGGCCATCGCGCAGCGACGCGACGACGAGGAACGAGGAGGAGCGCCCTTGAGGGGCCGGGCCGCCCCGGAGAGACGATGGGACTGACAGGAAACCCCCATACCCTCCCCGGCCCGGTCCGGCTCGTATCCCGCCCCCCGGCCCCGCTCCCCGAAGCCCCCGCCCCCACCGGCGGGTTCAGGCCCTTTCCGGGGACGTCAGGTCGATCAGGCGGCAGACCGTTTCGATGTCGATCTTCACCTGGGCGATCGAGGCGCGGCCGGACAGCCAGGTGATCAGCGCCGAGTGCCAGGTGTGCTCGATCACCCGGACCGCCGAGAGCTGTTCCGCCGTCGGCGCGGACTCCAGGCCCATCGCGTCCAGGATGATCGCCGTCGTCAGCCGCGAGACAGTGTCCACCTCCGGGCTCACGCTGCGGTCCGCGAAGGTCAGGGCGCGGACCATCGCGTCCGCCAGGTGCGGCTCCCGCTGGAGGGCCCGGAACGCCCGCATCAGGGTCTCCGCGACGCGCGCCGCCGGGTCCTCGGAGGCGGGGGGCCGCTTGCGCAGCGTCGTGTGCATGTGCTGGAGCTGGTCCTGCATGGTGGCCACCAGCAGGTGGACCTTGGAGGGGAAGTACCGGTACAGGGTGCCCAGCGCCACGCCCGCCGCCTCCGCGACCTCGCGCATCTGCACCGCGTCGAAGCCGCCCCGGCCGGCCAGCTGGGCGCTGGCGTGCAGTATCCGCCGCCGGCGCGCCTCCTGGCGTTCCGTCAGGGGCGGGGACGCCGGTGTGGTCACGGCCTTCGCTTCCACTGTCATCTGTCCTGTTCCAAGGCGTTCCGTGTCGTTGGCGGGGGCTGCTCGCGTCGGGTTCGCCGTCAGCATGTCAGCCGTTGGAGCCGTGGCGTGAATCACCTGCTCCGCCTCTTACGGTGTGGTTTCCGGCCGGTAGATTCAATGCTCTTCGACGGATCAAGTCTGAAACTTGTTCTACATTATGCGAGCGGTTACGCTCCGGCGAAAGTGCAGGGAGAAGGGGGCCGAGAGTGACCGCAGAGGCCATGGTGACGAGCCCTTTCGCGGGTTCCGTCGCCGACGGCGACCGCCCGTTGCGCATCGCGCTCCTCACGTATAAGGGGAACCCGTTCTGCGGCGGTCAGGGCGTCTACGTCCGGCACCTCTCGCGCGAGCTCGTCCGGCTGGGCCATTCGGTGGAAGTGATCGGGGCGCAGCCCTACCCGGTGCTCGACACCGGCGCCACCCTCACCGAGCTGCCGAGCCTGGACCTCTACCGCAGCCCCGACCCGTTCCGTACGCCGGGGCGCGACGAGTACCGGGACTGGATCGACGCGCTGGAGGTCGCCACCATGTGGACCGGCGGCTTCCCCGAGCCGCTGACGTTCTCCCTGCGGGCCCGCCGCCACCTGGCCGCCCGCGCCGGTGACTTCGACGTCATCCACGACAACCAGACCCTCGGCTACGGCCTCTTGGGCGAGCTGGGCGCGCCCCTCGTCACCACGATCCACCACCCGATCACCGTCGACCGGAAGCTGGACCTGGCCGCCGCCAAGGACCGCAAGAAGCGGCTCTCCGTCCGCCGCTGGTACGCCTTCACCCGCATGCAGGGCCGCGTCGCCCGCCGCCTGCCGTCCGTGCTCACCGTCTCCGGCTCCTCCCGGCAGGAGATCGCCGAGCACCTCGGCGTGCGCGACGAACGCATCCACGTCGTGCACATCGGCGCCGACACCGACCTGTGGTCGCCCGACGCCTCCGTGGCGGAGGTCCCCGGCCGGATCGTGACGACCTCCAGCGCCGACGTGCCGCTCAAGGGGCTCGTCCACCTCGTCGAGGCGCTCGCCAAGCTGCGCACCGAACGGCCCGACGCGCACCTGGTCGTGGTCGGCAAGCGCGCCGAGAAGGGGCCGGTCGCCCGCGCGATCGAGGCGTACGGGCTCCAGGACGCGGTGCGGTTCGTGAAGGGCATCACCGACGCCGAGCTCGTGGACCTGGTGCGCAGCGCCCAGGTCGCCTGCGTGCCCTCCCTCTACGAGGGCTTCTCGCTGCCCGCCGCCGAGGCCATGGCCACCGGTACCCCGCTCGTCGCCACGACCGGCGGGGCGATCCCCGAGGTCGCCGGACCCGACGGGGAGACCTGCCTGGCCGTGCCGCCCGGCGACGCGGGGGCGCTGGCCGCCGCGCTGGGCCGGATGCTGGGCGACGAGCGGCTGCGCGCCCGGCTCGGCGCCGCCGGACGCGAGAGAGTCCTGGCCCGGTTCACCTGGGCGAAGGCCGCCGAGGGGACCGTGGTCCACTACCGGGCCGCCATCGAGCAGGCCCGCACGCGCCGCTCGCGCTGACACCGTTCCATCCACCGCCCCGTACACCCCCGCGACCCGCGAAGGCAGGACCCCGTGCTGACCGTCGATTTCTCCCGGTTCCCGCTCGCCGCCGGCGACCGCGTGCTCGACCTGGGCTGCGGCGCAGGCCGGCACGCCTTCGAGTGCTACCGGCGCGGCGCCCAGGTGGTCGCCGTGGACCGCAACGGCGAGGAGATCCGCGAGGTCGCCAAGTGGTTCGCCGCCATGAAGGAGGCCGGCGAGGCCCCCGCGGGCGCCACCGCCACCGCCATGGAGGGCGACGCGCTGGCCCTGCCCTTCCCCGACGAGTCCTTCGACGTCGTCATCATCTCCGAGGTGATGGAGCACATCCCCGACGACAAGGGCGTGCTCGCCGAGATGGTGCGCGTGCTCAGGCCCGGCGGCCGCATCGCGATCACCGTGCCGCGCTACGGCCCGGAGAAGATCTGCTGGGCGCTCTCCGACGCCTACCACGAGGTCGAGGGCGGCCACATCCGCATCTACAAGGCGGACGAGCTGCTCGGGAAGATGGAGGCCGCGGGCCTCAAGCCGTACGGCACGCACCACGCGCACGGCCTGCACTCCCCGTACTGGTGGCTCAAGTGCGCGTTCGGCGTCGACAACGACAAGGCGCTGCCGGTGAAGGCGTACCACAAGCTCCTGGTCTGGGACATCATGAAGAAGCCGCTGGCCACCCGGCTCGCCGAGCAGGCCCTCAACCCGGTCATCGGCAAGAGCTTCGTGGCGTACGCGACCAAGCCCCACCTCCCCGTCGGCGCGGCGCAGTGAGCACGCCCGGACGCACCGAACACCTGGTCCTGGACGGCGTGCTGACCGCCGAGCAGGCGGCGGGCACGGTCGCCGGGATCCTCGCGGCGCAGCGCGCCGACGGGGCGATCCCCTGGTTCCGCGGCCACCACCTGGACCCGTGGGACCACACCGAGGCCGCGATGGCGCTGGACGCGGCGGGGGAGCACCGGGCCGCGGAGCGGGCGTACGAGTGGCTGGCGCGGCACCAGAACGAGGACGGCTCCTGGTACGCGGCCTACGCCGACCGGCCGGACGGGGTGGACACCGCCGAGCCGCAGGACGCGAGCCGGGAGACCAACTTCGTCGCGTACATAGCGGTCGGGGTGTGGCACCACTACCTCGCCACGGGCGACGACCCGTTCCTGGACCGCATGTGGCCCGCGGTGTACGCGGCCGTGGAGTTCGTGCTCGCGCTCCAGCAGCCGGGCGGCGAGATCGGCTGGAAGCGGGAGGCGGACGGCACGCCCGTCGGCGACGCGCTGCTGACCGGCTCCTCCTCCATCCACCAGGCGCTGCGGTGCGCGCTGGCGATCGCCGACCACCGCGGGGACCCGCAGCCGGACTGGGAGCTGGCGGCGGGCGCGCTGGGGCACGCGATACGGCGGCACCCGGAGCGGTTCCTGGACAAGTCGCGGTACTCGATGGACTGGTACTACCCGGTGCTGGGCGGCGCGGTCACCGGCGCCGAGGCGCAGGCGCGCATCGCGCAGCGGTGGGACGAGTTCGTGGTCCCGGGGCTGGGCGTGCGGTGCGTGCTGCCGAACCCGTGGGTGACCGGCGGGGAGTCCTGCGAGCTGGCGCTCGCGCTGTGGGCCATCGGGGAGTCGGACCGGGCGCTGGATATCCTGCGCTCGATCGGGCACCTGCGGGCCGAGAACGGCATGTACTGGACGGGCTACGTGTTCCAGGACAAGGCGGTCTGGCCGGTCGAGCAGACGACCTGGACGGCCGGCTCGCTGCTGCTGGCCGTGGCCGCGCTCGGCGGCGACGAGGCCACGGGCGAGGTCTTCGGCGGCCTCTCCCTCCCGCCGGGCCTCGAACCGGACTGCTGCGGCTAGGGCTTGTGTGATGTCGTGATCATTGGTCGGTCTTCATCAGGTCGTCGATCCAGATCATTGCGGCGCGGAGGTGGAGGCCGGCGAGGTAGCT
>NZ_JBSGYT010000103.1:0-3734 GCF_053610645.1 Streptomyces sp. NPDC054883
AAGGAACGGACGCTTCCTTTGTACTCACCCTCGCGGGCTTTCCTCCGGGCGCTTCCTTTGTTCTTGTGTTTCCGACTCTATCAGACTCTTTCGTGTCCGATTCCCGGTCGAAGCGGGGTTCGCTTTCCAGTTCTCCGCTTTCGCGTTTCCCTTTCCGGCGAGTCCGACTCTATCAGAACTTTTCCACCGGATTTCCCGGCTTCAGAATCCTGATGAAGGAGTCGAGGAGCCCCGGTTGGAATTGCCTTCCTCGGGGGCGTGTGCCGAGCCTCTCAGCTCCAGGCAACTGTTCAACTCTACATCTCTCCCAGGGCACCGTCAAAACGACGCGGGCCGCGGTGCCAGGGCTGCTGCCGCGTGTTGCTGACTGGCGCCCAGGGCACGCGTCGAGACCGTGCCACCGCCCCGGCACGGCCGTCACCGCCGGCCCCCGAGACCAGGACGCCGAGCCGCACCCGCTGCTCGCTCCCGGCGCCCCGCGAAGCCGCCCGTGCTCGCGGGGCCCTGCATGGGATGGCAGCGATCCGGCCCTGGTGGGCGCGGGGTCCTGCCCGTCACCTGGTGCCTGGAGGGCAGGTGGTCCTGGCCGACAAGCGCTTCACCGGACGGGCGTCGAAGCCTTCTGCACGGAAGCGGCTCAATGTTCATCTGTCCCGTGCCGGACCGTAAGAGCTCGTAACTCGATCATGAGTTGGGCTTGTTCAGGCGTCTCCAGCAGAAAGGCTGCGGACGAGGGAGACGGTTCGGTGCGGCGTTCCCGGCGGATGGCAAGTCGTTTGAAGTGGTGGAGCAGGACGAAGGTCTGCTCGACGACATAGCGGAGCTTGCCGATGTCTTTGATGTTCGGGGCGCCCTTCCGGGAGGTGACGGGCAGGACCCGGCGCTTGCGCAGCTCGTCGTCGCGGTTGGGATTGGAGTCGTAGCCCTTGTCGCCGAGCAGGGCCTCGGGGCGCCGAGGCCGGCTTGGCCGACCGCCACCGATGGGGTGCCGTCGACCAGGGCGAGGGTCTTGGTGACCTCGTTGACGTTGGCCGCGGTCGTGATGACTTTGAGCAGGGTGCCGCGTCCATCGCAGATCAGGTGGCAGCTGGTCGAAGACCCCGGCCTGCTGCCACCGCTCCAAGCGCCGCCGGCAAGTTTGCCGCGAGCCGAACCCGGCTCAGGCGGCAGGAGTTGCCGGGCCATCCTGTGACGAGCTCCAAGGACGAACCGGTCCGGCGCGGAGACCCGCCAGGGTCCAGCCGTCATCGACGCCCTCAAGAGCCAGCTCAACCTCAAGCGGCACGGCGGGACGGCGGGACGGCGGGACGGCGGGACGGCGGCAGCGGCATTCACTTCGTCCCGGCGGCTTCCGCTGCCCTCCTCAGCCGGCGCCATGGTCCCGGGCCGCTCGGCTCACTCGCCCCGCACCGATCGTCGACCCGTCCGGAGGCCTCGCGTCGGAGCACAGCGGTATGAAGTCCTCCGGCAGCCGTGTGGGCGGCCTGGTGGCCGAGCCCAGTCCAGCCCGTGGCGATGCACCGGAGGACGTTACGGCCGGCCGGACCAAGGATGCGGAGGACCTCGCACAGCGCCGTTCCCCCGTCCCCGGGCCACGGGTCGCGTGCCGGGTGCCGGGTGCCCATGCCCGCATCGGGTCGCCGAGGACGCAACAAGAGGACACCCGCACGACCTGGGCACGTCGGCGGGTGCGCAGTACGGACAGCCTGGGCGGTGGTCGAAGTAGATGCCTGACGAGTCCGTCGACGCGCGCATGCGCCGCCGTATCGCGCGACTCGACCGGAACCACATTCCCGCACCCCTGGCGGCCCGACGCCGGGAGCCGGGGCTCCGGCTTCAGTCGTATGCCGCCCACCTCGAGATCATGTGAGCCCGAGCAGAGCGAGCAGTCGGCCGGCGTCGCGGGCGTTGCGCCGGAGGCCGGCAGTGATGCCGCTCTGCTCGGCAAGGCGAGGTTTCGAGGCCCGCAGCCCTGGCCGCTGCGCGGCTGGTCTGCCGTCGACCGGAACCGCGTGCGGCTGATCCTCGGCACCAGCGCGCCGGCCGACCCGTGGCTTACCGCCTGGCGCCCCGCCTCGCCGTCGATGCGGCCCAGCAGCCGCCGTACCGTCGTCCCGCCGACAGGCGCCGGTCCCCAACTGGGCGAACTTCATCCGCCCACGGTGTCCTCGGCCTCCCAGCGCAGCAGGTCGCCCGGCTGGCACCTGAGCACCTCGCAGAGGGCGGCGAGCGTCGCGAAGCGGACCGCCTTGGCGCGGCCGTTCTTGAGCACCGCCAGGTTGGCCGGAGTGATCCCCACGCGGTCCGCGAGCTCACCCACGGACATCTTCCGCTTGGCCAGCATCACGTCGATGTCGACGGCGATCGGCATCAGATCACCCCGTCCAACTCGGCCTGCATGTGCGCCGCTTCGACGTCCCGCGCGACGGCCTGGGCGAGCAGCATCCGCAGCACGAGCAGGATGAGGGCGACCCCCAGAATGGCCACGCCGACCCCGCCCATGATGACGGTGACGCCCGGGTCGTCCCGCTGGCCCGGCGCGTTGACGGCCGTGACCGCGAACCACACGAGGGCAGCCGCCACGATCGCGCCGATCACGCCGTCCACGTACCTGAAGGCGGCATGGGAGAACACGGTCCCGCGCCGCACCATCGTCACCAGCCGCCACACGCAGACCAGGGCGACCTGGACCGACACCATGCCCAGGATCGTGATGCAGCGCAGCGGGGTCAGCGGGAGAGTCCCGTCTTCCGGGTCGGTGGCCAACGCCCACACCATCATTGCCTGTACGAGGACGGTACCGCTGAGCACCACCACGAGCACGGCCCGCAGCGCACCCACTGTCAGCTTTCCCACGGCCCATCCTTCCATCGAATCACGATGGGAATCTATCGAATCTCGATAGACGCGGCAAGGGCCGAAACATGTCAGAGGTTGACCCGCTTGAGGTACACGCGGCTGCGATGGGGGATAGTCTGGTACCAGAGCATCAGGTGTTCGTCCTCGTACGTACGCAGCCGCATCGGGTGCGGGTCCTCGTAGAGGCTGCCGTCCTTGGGGTCGATGGCCATGGAGGCCAGGTCGACCAAGCCGTCCATCACGGCGCCGACGAGGCTCTGCTGTTCCACCGGCATGTCGCCGAGTACCCACACCCGCCCGGGATCGCACTCCCACGCCCAGCCGCTGTCGTTCTCCACGCCCTCGCCGCGCGAGGTCACTGGCCGATCTCCGCCTGGGCCTCGGCGAGGATGCGGCTGCTCGTCTCCATGGCGGCCCGGAACTCCTGTTCCGTCGCCCGCGGATCCCCGGCGACGCGCTCTGCCTCCAGGAGCGCCGCCGACCGCGCCGGCCACCGATGGATCGCCACGTGCGTGGCCCACTTGATCAGGAAGAACCGCAGCGGGTTGATGGCCCCGGTCTCCGCGGCCCGGTCGAACGCCTCGTTGCATTCCTTGTCGAGCGCGGCGAGGCTCGCCATGTCGATCCGCCGTACCGCATCCCGCAGCGCTTCGCGCGTCATGGCCGGCTGGGGGATGAGCGGGCCGCCGGCGTCCAGCTGCTGTGCTGTCATCTGCCCTCCAGGGGAACGCGGCCAGGATACCCAGCCCCACCACACGGCCGAGCGGCTTTCGATCCCGGAAACGCAGAAAAGCCCCGCACCGTGCCCCCCGGAAGGGGCTGGTGCGGGGCTTTCCCACAATGATTGTTCGGCGGCGTCCTACTCTCCCACAGGG
>NZ_JBSGYT010000104.1:0-3458 GCF_053610645.1 Streptomyces sp. NPDC054883
CCGCCCCGAGGCGGCCGAGCGCCGTGGGGGGGCCGGGGGGGGCCGGGGCCCGGGGGGCCCCGCCCCCCCCTACCCGGGGCCCCGGGGCGCCCCGGGGGGCCCGGGCCGGAGTGACCGGGTCGCCGACTCGTACGGTGCCCGGCTCGACGACGTCCAGGTACACGCCGACGCAGGCCAGCCTGCCGAGGTCGAAGACCGGTATCCGGTGGTCGCGGGCGACGGTGCGCATGATGGCGGCGTCCGGTGGCAGTTCGTCGTGCCCGAGGGTGGGTACGACGCACCGGGGTGTGGGCACCACGACGCGGAGGAGCGCCTCGCCGATGCGCAGGTGCGCGCCGGCCCAGGCGTCCTCGGGGTAGCCGGCCCCGCCGGAGGTCTCGACGACGAGGTTGGGCCGGAAGCGGCGCGGGTCGAAGTCACCGGCCGGTTGTGCGGCTCGCAGCCGTGCCAGGGCGGAGGTCGTGACGAGGTGGACCTTGCCGTAGTCGAAGAACGTCCCCGGTACGACGCGACCGGAGGTGACGGCCGCTCCGGTGGCATCGGTGGATGCCGTGCGGCGCAGGGGCTCCGGGGCGCCGCCCGGGTAGTCGGGCACTTCCCGCTCAAGGACGCCGCCGTGCCGGCGCGGATTCTGTGACAGGGCGACGTGCCGGCCCAGCAGTTCGGACAGGAGGGCGTCGAGCTCGGGGTGCCCGGCGGGCAGGACGGTCCCGTCCGGCAGTTCGACCACGGTTGTACCGGCGCCGGTCAGCCGGCTGCGGCAGCGCAGGAGCGGACCCCACTTGCGGGGGTGTTTGGCACTGCCCACAGCGCCCGTCCCATCCAGCACGGCGGCCACTCTGTCTCCCTGGAGTCCCGCTTCGGAGACCGTCACGGTCGTCAAGGACTCGCCGAGCATGGACTTCACCGGATACCGGTACAGCGTCGTCACCATTCCCATGGACGGCAGTATCCGTCGGGAACGGCCGCCCGCCGCGGGTCGGGTTGAGGAACAGCCGGTGCCCGGCCGTGTCGAGGGGGTGGCGGGCGGCGCCGGTGCGTGAGGATGGGTCTCTCGCCGGCCGGTCTAGCCCCCGCGTACGACTGTTGCGGGTCTGGTGAGGCGTTTCCAGCTGGCGGGGCTCCATGGCGCGCGGGTCGCATTGCCCGGACCGAGCAGGGCACCCGACGTCAAGAGCAAGCAGCCAGCCGAAGGAAACACCGAGACAGGAAGAAGGACGGACGTGTCCGGCAGCGAAAGCGAGAACCCGGTAATCCCCTCCCCGACCCCCGTGCCGACCCGACCGAGGTCGAACCGGGACTGGTGGCCGAACCAGCTGGACCTACAAGTCCTCCACCAGCACTCGCCCCGGTCCAATCCGATGGGCGAGGACTTCGACTACGCACGCGAGTTCGCGACGCTCGACGTCGACGCGCTGAAGCAGGACGTCTTCGATGTGATGACGACGTCGCAGGACTGGTGGCCTGCCGACTACGGGCACTACGGGCCGCTCTTCATCCGGATGAGCTGGCACTCCGCGGGCACGTACCGCATCGCCGACGGCCGGGGCGGTGGCGGCGCCGGCGCCCAGCGCTTCGCCCCCCTCAACAGCTGGCCTGACAACGTGAGCCTGGACAAGGCCCGCCGGCTGCTCTGGCCCGTCAAGCAGAAGTACGGCCGGAAGATCTCCTGGGCCGATCTCCTGGTCTTCGCCGGCAACTGCGCGATGGAATCGATGGGGTTCGAGACGTTCGGGTTCGGCTTCGGGCGAGAGGACGTCTGGGAGCCCGTGGAGATCTTCTGGGGGCCGGAGGACACCTGGCTCGGGGACGAGCGCTACAGCGGCGACCGGGAACTCTCCGGTCCGTTGGGCGCCGTGCAGATGGGGCTGATCTACGTCAACCCCGAAGGACCCAACGGCAACCCGGACCCGATGGCGGCCGCCCGGGACATCCGCGAGACGTTCGGCCGCATGGCGATGAACGACGAGGAGACGGCCGCGCTCATCATCGGCGGCCACACCTTCGGCAAGTGCCACGGAGCGGTCGGCGCCGAGTACATCGGTCCGGAGCCGGAGGGCTGCCCCATCGAGCAGCAGGGCCTCGGCTGGAAGAACACCTACGGCAGCGGCGTGGGCGTCCACGCGCTCACCAGCGGGCTGGAGGGCGCGTGGACCACCGCCCCCACGCAGTGGGACAACGGGTACCTGGACAACCTGTTCGGGTACGACTGGGAGCTGACGACCAGCCCCGCCGGTGCGAAGCAGTGGACCCCCAAGGATCCCGCGGCGCAGGGCACGGTGCCCGACGCCCACGATCCGTCGAAGAGGCACGCTCCCATGATGCTGACGACGGACCTCGCGCTGAAGGTGGATCCGGTCTACGGGCCGATCGCGAAGAGCTTCCACGAGAACCCGGACAAGCTCGCCGAGGCGTTCGCCAAGGCCTGGTACAAGCTGTTGCACCGCGACATGGGCCCCCTCTCGCGCTACCTGGGCCCGTGGATCCCCGAGCCGCAGCTGTGGCAGGACCCGGTCCCCGCGGTCGACCACGAGCTGGTCTCGGCCGAGGACATCGCCGCCCTCAAGGCAACGGTCCTGGCCTCGGGACTGTCCGTGTCCCAGCTGGTCACCACCGCCTGGGCGGCGGCGGCGAGCTTCCGGGGCACCGACAAGCGCGGCGGGGCCAACGGGGCCCGGATCCGGCTCGCGCCGCAGAAGGACTGGGAGGTCAACGACCGTCCCGAGGTGGCCGAGGTGCTGCGGACCCTGGATCAGGTCCGGCAGGAGTTCAACCAGTCACGTGGGGGCGCGACGAAGGTCTCGCTCGCGGACCTGATCGTGCTCGGCGGCTGCGTGGCCGTGGAGCAGGCCGCGAAGAACGCGGGGTACGACGTCAAGGTGCCGTTCGCGCCGGGGCGTACGGACGCCTCGCAGGAGCAGACCGACGTGGAGTCGTTCGCCGTGCTCGAACCGCGGGCGGACGCGTTCCGCAACTACCTGCGGGCGGGCGAGAAGCTGTCGCCGGAGACGCTCATGCTGGACCGCGCCAACCTGCTGACCCTGACCGCTCCCGAGATGACGGTCCTGATCGGCGGCATGCGGGCGCTGAACTCCAACTTCGGCGGGTCCTCCCACGGAGTCCTCACCCAGCGGCCGGAGACGTTGACGAACGACTTCTTCGTCAACCTGCTCGACACGGGCACGGAGTGGAAGGCGTCGGAGTCGGCTGAGAACGTCTTCGAAGGCCGGGACCGCGCCACGGGCAAGGCGAAGTGGACCGCCACGGCCGTCGACCTCGTCTTCGGTTCGGACTCCCAGCTCCGGGCCGTCTCGGAGGTCTACGCGTCCCAGGACGCGGGAGAGAAGTTCGTACGTGACTTCGTGAGCGCGTGGGACAAGGTCATGAACCTCGACCGGTTCGACCTCGCCTGAGCCCGGCGTCCGGGCCCGCCCCACTGAGGCCGGCCCCGGGCCCCG
>NZ_JBSGYT010000105.1:0-3217 GCF_053610645.1 Streptomyces sp. NPDC054883
GCGGGGGGCCTTCTTCTGCGGGGCCGGGTGGTGGCGGTCAGCCGCCGCACTGGCAGGGGGCGCCGGACTGGCAGCCGCAGCCACAGCCCGAGCCGCAGCCGCAGGCCGCCAGCAGCGGGAGTCGGAGCGGCTCCCGCGACGGCGGGGGCTGCGGCTGCTCGTGCTCCGGGGTGATGGGGACGGGGGAATCGGGCATGGATCCTCCTCGCGGGCGGTGCGCAGGCGGTGTGCCTTCGCCCCCATTCATGCCCAGTGGCACCGGCGCGTCAACGGCGCACTGGAGCTCTCGCGGGCTCTCCCGCTCAGACGCCCTCGACCTGGGTCGGCGGCTGCAGCTCGTCCGCGTGCTCGCCCGTCACCAGGTAGACGACGCGCTTGGCGACCGACACCGCGTGGTCCGCGAACCGCTCGTAGTAGCGGCCCAGCAGCGTCACGTCGACCGCCGTCTCGATGCCGTGCTTCCAGCGGTCGTCCATCAGGTGCTGGAACAGCGTGCGGTGCAGCTGGTCCATCTCGTCGTCGTCCTGCTCCAGCTGGAGCGCCAGGTCGACGTCCTTCGTGATGATGACCTCGGCCGCCTTCGCCATCAGCCGCTGCGCCAGCTGCCCCATCTCCAGCATGGTGGCGTGCAGGTCCCGCGGCACCGCCGTGTCCGGGAAGCGCAGCCGCGCCAGCTTCGCCACGTGCTGCGCCAGGTCGCCGGAGCGCTCCAGGTCCGCGCTCATGCGCAGCGACGTGACGACGATGCGCAGATCGGTGGCGACCGGCTGCTGCCGGGCGAGCAGTGCGATGGCGCGGGCTTCCAGGTCGTGCTGGAGGTCGTCGACCTTCTGGTCGGCGGCGATGACGCTCTCCGCCAGCTTCAGGTCGGCGTCGAGCATGGACGTCGTGGCCCGCCCGATCGCGGAACCGACGAGCCGGGCCATCTCGACCAGGCTTTCTCCGATCGAGTCCAGTTCCTCGTGGTACGCGTCGCGCATGGTGTCCCTCTCTTGCCTGCTCGCTTGACTCTTACCGCTCGCTCTTAGGCGCTGCGAGGCGCTCCGGCGGCCGCGTGGGCGTCTGGCCCCACGTTGACACGGTGGGGCGCGAACGCGTCCGGATCCGGCATCGCAAGTGAATCAGCACGGTACCCAGGGTGAACTCTGGGCGACGACTGTTCGAGCTGCCACCCGAACGGCTGTGGAAGTGTCATCGCGCCTGCTTAACCTGGATGCATGGACGTGAACGCGGCGGTCGCCGCAGCTGCAGCGATCGCCGGGCTGTGCACCGGTGTGATCGCGATGCTGGCGTTCCGCTGGAGCGAGCGCGACCAGGCCCGCCCCACCCGGAGCTCCATGCGCCCCGACATCAACGCGGTGCTCCCGCCCGGAGTGGACACCGTCCTTTCCGTGCTCCGCTCCTCCGCCGTCGTACTCGACGAGGGGGACGCGGTCGTCAAGGCCAGCTCGGCGGCGTACGCGCTGGGCCTGGTCCGCGGCGGCAAGCTCGCCGTGGAGCCGATGCTCCACATGGCCCGCGACACCCGCCGGGACGGCGAGATACGCCAGATCGAGCTCGACCTGCCCCGGCGCGGGACCGGCCGCGGCGAGGCCCTGGCCGTCTCGGCCCGCGTGGCACCGCTCGGCTCCCGCCTGGTGCTGCTGCTGGTCGAGGACCTGACCGAGGCCCGGCGGATCGAGGCGGTCCGCCGCGACTTCGTCGCGAACGTCTCGCACGAACTGAAGACCCCGGTCGGGGCGATCTCGCTGCTCTCCGAGGCCGTCATGGACGCCAGCGACGATCCCGAGGCGGTCAGCCGGTTCGCCGGCCGCATGCAGATCGAGGCCACCCGCCTGATCAACCTCGTACAGGAACTCATCGACCTCTCCCGGGTGCAGAACGACGACCCGCTGGAGGACGCCGAACCCGTCCGGGTGGACACGCTGGTGGCGGAGGCCGTCGACCGCTGCCGGCACACCGCGACCTCCAAGCAGATCACCATGGCCGCCGGGGGCACCGCCGACCTGCGGGTCTGGGGCAACCGCGGCCAGCTCGCGGCGGCCCTCGGCAACCTCGTGGAGAACGCCGTCAACTACAGCCCGGCCCGCACCCGCGTCGGCATCGCCGCGCGCCGGGTGGCCGCGCCGGGAGGAGACTTGATCGAGATAGCCGTGACCGACCAGGGCATCGGCATCCCGGAAAAGGACCGCGAGCGCATCTTCGAGCGTTTCTACCGCGTCGATCCCGCCCGCTCCCGTGCCACGGGAGGAACCGGGCTGGGTCTGGCCATCGTGAAGCACGTTGCGGCTTCGCACGGCGGGGAGGTGTCGGTATGGAGCTCGGAGGGCCAGGGTTCCACGTTCACCCTGCGCCTTCCCGAAGCGGCCGCGCCGGCGCCGGCCACCACCCCCGCTCGACCCCTGCTCGACTCAGAAACAGCCATCCCTGCCCCGGAGGTCCTTCCGTGACCCGAGTGCTCGTCGTCGAGGATGAGGAATCCTTCAGCGACGCCCTGTCCTACATGCTCCGCAAGGAGGGCTTCGAGGTCGCGATCGCCGCGACCGGCCCCGACGGGCTTGACGAGTTCGAGCGCAACGGCGCCGACCTCGTCCTCCTCGACCTGATGCTCCCCGGCCTGCCCGGCACGGAAGTCTGCCGGCAGCTGCGCGGCCGCTCCAACGTCCCGGTGATCATGGTGACCGCCAAGGACAGCGAGATCGACAAGGTCGTCGGCCTGGAGATAGGAGCCGACGACTACGTGACCAAGCCCTTCTCCTCGCGCGAGCTGGTCGCCCGCATCCGCGCGGTCCTGCGCCGCCGCGGCGAGCCGGAAGAGGTCACCCCGGCCGCGCTGGAGGCCGGACCCGTACGGATGGACGTGGACCGGCACGTGGTCACCGTCGCCGGGGGGAAGGTGGACCTCCCGCTCAAGGAGTTCGACCTGCTGGAGATGCTGCTGCGCAACGCGGGGCGCGTGCTGACCCGCATGCAGCTGATCGACCGGGTGTGGGGCGCCGACTACGTCGGTGACACCAAGACCCTCGACGTGCACGTCAAGCGCCTGCGCGCCAAGATCGAGCCGGACCCGGGCGCACCCCGCTACCTGGTCACGGTCCGCGGCCTCGGCTACAAGTTCGAGCCGTAAACCGCAGCCGCGCCGAGCGCCCCGCAGCGGCAGCCGTAGCGGCCGCAGACGTAACGGCAGGGCCCCCATCCGCCGCGGATGGGGGCCCTG
>NZ_JBSGYT010000106.1:0-3171 GCF_053610645.1 Streptomyces sp. NPDC054883
TGTTTCCGACTCTATCAGACTCTTTCGTGTCCGATTCCCGGTCGAAGCGGGGTTCGCTTTCCAGTTCTCCGCTTTCGCGTTTCCCTTTCCGGCGATTCCGACTCTATCAGAACTTTTCCACCGGATTTCCCGGCTTCGAAGCTTGGGTGATGAGACGGCAGTGCCCACTTGGAATTCAATTCCTGGGGCGAGAGAGATTTTGAACCATCACGTCCGAACCTGTCCGGTTCGGGCAACCGTTTGAATCTACCTCCCCGCTCCCACCGTGTCAACAGTGTTTGCGGGACAGGCGAGGAGACTAGCAGCTCCGGCGGCCCCCGCGCACATCAGGCCGCGGTGGGGAGCGTCGCCGTCTGGTCCGCTGCCTCCACGTCGCCCGCCTCGCCCGCCCGCGAGGCCCGGCCGCCCAGGACGTAGACGTACGTCAGGAAGGCGGCTTCCGCGGCGATGCCGATGGCGATGCGGGCCCAGGTGGGAAGGCCCGACGGGGTCACGAAGCCTTCGATCAGGCCCGAGACGAAGAGGACGAGGGCCAGGCCGATGGCCATGCCGAGGGCGGCGCGGCCCTCTTCCGCGAGGGCCGCGCGGCGGGTGCGGGGTCCCGGGTCGATGACCGTCCAGCCGAGGCGCAGACCGGTGCCGGCGGCGACGAAGACCGCCGTCAGTTCGAGCAGGCCGTGCGGCAGGATCAAGCCGAGGAAGACGTCCAGGCGCCCGGCGGAGGCCATCAGGCCGAGGCCCGCGCCGAGGTTCGCCATGTTCAGGAACAGGATCCACAGCACGGGGAGTCCCAGGAACGCGCCGAGGACCAGGCACATCGCCGCCGCCTGCGCGTTGTTCGTCCAGACCTGGGCCGCGAAGGACGCCGCGGGGTGGCTGGAGTAGTACGTCTCGTACTCCCCGCCGGGCCTGGTCAGCTGCCGGAGCTCGGCCGGCGCCACGAGGCTGGCCCGGACTTCCGGGTGGGTGGCGATCCACCAGCCGATGAGGACGCCGACCGCGACGGACAGCACCGCCGTGGGTATCCACCAGCGGCGGCTGCGGTAGAGGGCGGCCGGGAAGCCGGTGGTGAAGAAGCGTGCCGCGTCGCGCCAGCCGGCCCGGCGGGCTCCGGTCACCGTGGCGCGGGCGCGGGCGACGAGCTGGGTGAGGCGGCCGACGAGCATCGGGTCCGGGGCACTGGACTGGATGAGGGAGAGGTGCGTGGAGGTGCGCTGGTAGAGCGCGACGAGTTCGTCCGCCTCCGCTCCGGTGAGCCGGCGGCCACGGCCGAGGAGCTGTTCCAGGCGCGCCCACTGCGCCTGGTGGGCCGCCACGAAGACGTCGACATCCATCCGGTTTTCCGCTCCCCTGCCCCGGGCCACCCGCTGCTGGCTACTGCTGCAGTGGTCAGCTTGGCAGACTGACCGGCACAGGGGCGGGTCAGGTCACGGGAAGGGTGCGCATCAGTGAGCGATCTGGTGACGGGGGACGCGGTCGTCCTGGGATTGCGGCCGGCGAGGCTGCCGAGCCGGGCACTGGCGGTCCTGCTGGACTCGCTCGTGTACGTCTTCGGGTACGTGGTCGTGTCCCTCGGGGTGGTGTTCGCGACGGCTTCGCTGGACGAGGCGGCGCGGGCGGCCGTGCAGGTGGCGCTGTTCGTGCTGGTCCTGGTCGGCGTGCCGATCGCGGTGGAGACGCTGAGCCACGGCCGGTCGCTGGGGAAGCTGGCCTGCGGGTTGCGGGTGGTGCGCGAGGACGGCGGGCCGATCCGGTTCCGGCACGCGCTGGTGCGGGGGGCCATGGGGGTCGTGGAACTGCAGATGACCTTCGGGACGGTGGCGTGCATCGCCTCGCTGGTGTCGGAGCGGGGGCGGCGGGTCGGCGACGTGTTCGCGGGGACGCTGGTGGTACGGGAGCGGGTGCCCGGGGCGCGGGTGCCGGCGGTGCCCGCGCCGCCGCCGTGGCTGGCCGGTCGGTTCTCGGGGCTGGACCTGTCGGCGGTGCCCGACGGGTTGTGGCTGGCGGTGCGGCAGTACTTGACGCGGATGAACCAGCTGGACCCGGCAACGGGTGCCGCGATGGCGGCGAAGCTGGCGGACGAGGTGGTGGCGCGGACGGGGACCCCGCCGCCGGCCGGGGTGCCGGCTGCCGCGTTCCTGATGGCGGTGGTGCACGAGCGGCAGTGCCGGGACGCGGCCCGGACGCTGCGCCCCGCAGCCGGGTACGCCGCCGCGCCCGCGGCCTACGGTCCCGCGGCTGCGGCGCCGCCCGTCCAGGGTCCGGCGCCGTACCTGCCGCCCGCTGCGTACGTGCCGCCCGCTGCGCCGCCCGGGCGCACCGGCGGGACCGGGTTCGCGCCGCCCGCCTGACGGGGGGTCGGGCATCAGTGGGGCGTCAGTCCTCGAAGGCGGAGGGCGGCGTCTCCAGGTGTTCCAGCTCGATGCCCGGGGCGGACAGGACCACGTCACCGGCGATGTGCAGGGTGTGCACCTCGCCGGTGTCGAGGGCGCTGACCCGGTACTCGTCCACCCGGAGCGGGCCGCTGTCGGTGGCGTGTTCCGTCCGGCCGGTCAGCGCCCAGGCCTGGTCGACGGTGCGGGGCGCCAGGACCGGGTCGGTGAGGGCGACGAGGCGCACGCGGGTGGCGGGGGCTCCGGGGGCGAGGCGCAGCAGGCGGGCCGTGGCGATCAGGAAGGCCGGGGAGGTGCCGGTGAAGCCGGGGGCGTGCACGTTGCCCTCGGTGGCGTCGGTGCCGGTGGGGTCGGTGCGGACCCAGGTGACGCCGTCGACGGCGGCGCCGCGGACCTGCCAGCTCGCGGCGTTGACCTCCATGCGGATGGGTCGGCCGAGTTCGTCGATGGCGAGGTCCACGGAGCCGCGGTGGTCGCCGTTCGGGGCGGTCAGCTGGGAGACGTAGCGCCAGCCGGAGGGGCCGGGGGCGCAGTGGAAGTGCTCCTCGCCGAGCGGGCTGTGGTCGTGCGGGTCGTGGAGCGAGTAGCGGCCGCGGGGCATGGTCGGGGTCCTCGGGTACGGGGCAGGCCCCCGGCGGGTGTGCCGGGGGCCTGCCTGGAGTGCCGCGTGATCCGTGGGGATCAGTAGCGGTAGTGGTCGGGCTTGTACGGGCCTTCGACCTTGACGCCGATGTAGGCGGCCTGCTCCGGACGCAGGGTGGTGAGCCTGACGCCCAGC
>NZ_JBSGYT010000107.1:0-2653 GCF_053610645.1 Streptomyces sp. NPDC054883
GGACCGAACTGTCTCACGACGTTCTGAACCCAGCTCGCGTACCGCTTTAATGGGCGAACAGCCCAACCCTTGGGACCGACTACAGCCCCAGGATGCGATGAGCCGACATCGAGGTGCCAAACCTCCCCGTCGATGTGGACTCTTGGGGGAGATAAGCCTGTTATCCCCGGGGTAGCTTTTATCCGTTGAGCGATGGCCCTTCCATGCGGAACCACCGGATCACTAAGCCCGACTTTCGTCCCTGCTCGACTTGTAGGTCTCGCAGTCAAGCTCCCTTGTGCCTTTACACTCTGCGAATGATTTCCAACCATTCTGAGGGAACCTTTGGGCGCCTCCGTTACCTTTTAGGAGGCGACCGCCCCAGTCAAACTGCCCACCTGACACTGTCTCCCCGCCCGATAAGGGCGGCGGGTTAGAAGGTCAATACAGCCAGGGTAGTATCCCACCGATGCCTCCACCGAAGCTGGCGCTCCGGTTTCCAAGGCTCCTACCTATCCTGTACAAGCTGTACCAACATTCAATATCAGGCTGCAGTAAAGCTCCACGGGGTCTTTCCGTCCTGTCGCGGGTAACCTGCATCTTCACAGGTACTATAATTTCACCGAGTCTCTCGTTGAGACAGTGCCCAGATCGTTACGTACGCCTTTCGTGCAGGTCGGAACTTACCCGACAAGGAATTTCGCTACCTTAGGACCGTTATAGTTACGGCCGCCGTTTACTGGGGCTTCAATTCGCACCTTCGCTTACGCTAAGCGCTCCTCTTAACCTTCCAGCACCGGGCAGGCGTCAGCCCCTATACTTCGCCTTACGGCTTCGCAGAGACCTGTGTTTTTGCTAAACAGTCGCCTGGGCCTATTCACTGCGGCTCTCTCGGGCTTGCACCCTAACAGAGCACCCCTTCTCCCGAAGTTACGGGGTCATTTTGCCGAGTTCCTTAACGAGAGTTCTCTCGATCACCTTAGGATTCTCTCCTCGCCTACCTGTGTCGGTTTGCGGTACGGGCACCTCTCACCTCGCTAGAGGCTTTTCTTGGCAGTGTGGAATCAGGAACTTCGCTACTATATTTCGCTCGCCATCACAGCTCAGCCTTATGGGAAACGGATTTGCCTATTTCCCAGCCTAACTGCTTGGACGCGGATATCCAATACCGCGCTTACCCTATCCTCCTGCGTCCCCCCATTGCTCAAATGGTGAGGAGGTGGTACAGGAATATCAACCTGTTGTCCATCGCCTACGCCTTTCGGCCTCGGCTTAGGTCCCGACTAACCCTGAGCGGACGAGCCTTCCTCAGGAAACCTTAGGCATTCGGTGGAGGGGATTCTCACCCCTCTTTCGCTACTCATACCGGCATTCTCACTTCTAAGCGCTCCACCAGTCCTTCCGGTCTGGCTTCACAGCCCTTAGAACGCTCTCCTACCACTGTTCGAAGAACAGTCCGCAGCTTCGGTGATACGTTTAGCCCCGGTACATTTTCGGCGCAGAGTCACTCGACCAGTGAGCTATTACGCACTCTTTAAATGGTGGCTGCTTCTAAGCCAACATCCTGGTTGTCTAAGCAACTCCACATCCTTTTCCACTTAACGTATACTTTGGGACCTTAGCTGGCGGTCTGGGCTGTTTCCCTTTCGACTACGGATCTTATCACTCGCAGTCTGACTCCCAAGGATAAGTCATTGGCATTCGGAGTTTGACTGAATTCGGTAACCCGGTAGGGGCCCCTAGTCCAATCAGTGCTCTACCTCCGAGACTCTTACCTTGAGGCTAGCCCTAAAGCTATTTCGGAGAGAACCAGCTATCTCCAGGTTCGATTGGCATTTCACCCCTACCCACACCTCATCCCCGCACTTTTCAACGTGCGTGGGTTCGGGCCTCCATTCAGTGTTACCTGAACTTCACCCTGGACATGGGTAGATCACCTGGTTTCGGGTCTACGACCACGTACTCATGCGCCCTATTCAGACTCGCTTTCGCTGCGGCTCCGTCTTTTCAACTTAACCTTGCACGGGATCGTAACTCGCCGGTTCATTCTACAAAAGGCACGCCATCACCCGTTAACGGGCTCTGACTACTTGTAGGCACACGGTTTCAGGATCTCTTTCACTCCCCTTCCGGGGTGCTTTTCACCTTTCCCTCACGGTACTGGTTCACTATCGGTCACTAGGGAGTATTTAGCCTTGGGAGATGGTCCTCCCGGATTCCGACGGAATTTCACGTGTTCCGCCGTACTCAGGATCCACTCAGGAGAGAACGAAGTTTTGACTACAGGGCTGTTACCTCCTATGGCGGGCCTTTCCAGACCTCTTCATCTACCTCGTTCTTTTGTAACTCCGTACAGAGTGTCCTACAACCCCAAGAGGCAAGCCTCTTGGTTTGGGCTAATCCCGTTTCGCTCGCCGCTACTCAGGGAATCGCATTTGCTTTCTCTTCCTCCGGGTACTTAGATGTTTCAGTTCCCCGGGTCTGCCTTCTCATATCCTATGAATTCAGATATGGATACTGCTCCATTACGAGCAGTGGGTTTCCCCATTCGGAAATCTCCGGATCAAAGCTCACTTACAGCTCCCCGAAGCATATCGGTGTTAGTGCCGTCCTTCTTCGGCTCCTAGTGCCAAGGCATCCGCCATGCGCCCTTAATAACTTAACCTAAAAGTTA
>NZ_JBSGYT010000108.1:0-2410 GCF_053610645.1 Streptomyces sp. NPDC054883
GGACGGGGCCGGGCGGCCGGACGGCGGGTGCCGCGGAGGTCCGCTAGGCGGGCGGCTCGCCGGCCATGGCGGCGGCGATCCGCAGGTACGGGGCCGCCTCGGCGGCCCGGCCCTGGCGCTCCAGGGTCCGGCCGAGCATCAGTTGCGCGTAGTCCTCCACCGGCCAGCGCTCCAGGATGGCGCGCAGCTCCCGCTCGGCGCGCGAGAGCTGCGCGGAGTGGTAGTAGGCGCGGGCCAGCAGCAGCCGGGGCGCGAGCTGCTCCGGGACCTCGGCGGTCAGCGTGGCCAGGACGCGGGCCGCGGTCGCGTACTCCTTCGCCTCGAAGAAGAGGCTGCCCCGCTCCCAGCGCTCGGCCGCCGTCCCGTGTCCGTAGTACGCCGCCTGCGCGTCGTACCCGGCGTCCTGGGTCTCGCGGGCCCGCTTGGCGTCCATGACCGTTCCTTCCGCCGTTCAGGTGGTGCGTCCGGTCGCTCCAACACAGCGGCACCCCCGCGCATTCCGTGGAACGCTGCGGGCCCGGCGGTACTAAGTTGTGCGGTATGAGCAATCTCGATCGCCAGCCCGCTCTCGCCGTCTGCGGCGGCCGTGGTTTCGTCGTCGCCGAACCCGTGCGCGAGCTCCTCAGCCCGCGCACCGTCAAGCTCGGGGAGTCCACCGAGGTCCGCCGGCTGCTGCCGAACCTGGGCCGCCGGATGGTGGGCGCCTGGTGCTTCGTGGACCACTACGGCCCCGACGACATCGCCGACGAGCCGGGCATGCAGGTGGCGCCCCACCCGCACTCCGGTCTGCAGACCGTGAGCTGGCTGCACGAGGGGGAGATCCTGCACCGCGACAGCGTGGGCAGCCTCGCGACGATCCGCCCGCGCGAGCTGGGCCTGATGACCTCGGGCCGCGGCATCAGCCACTCCGAGGAGAGCCCGCGCCCGCACGCCCGCTTCCTGCACGGCGCCCAGCTGTGGGTGGCCCTGCCGGACGCGCACCGCGACGTCGCCCCGCACTTCCAGCACCACGCGGACCTGCCCCTGGTCACGGCCCCGGGCCTGACCGCGACGGTCATCCTGGGCACCCTGGACGAGGCCACCTCGCCCGGCACCGCCTACACCCCCATCGTGGGCGCGGACCTCGCCCTCACGGCGGGCACCGAGACCCGGCTGCCGCTGGACCCGGACTTCGAGTACGCGGTCCTGTCTATGTCGGGGGAAACCCACGTCGACGGCGTCCCGCTCCTGCCGGGCTCGATGCTCTACCTCGGCTGCGGCCGCACGGAACTCCCCCTGCGCGCCTCCTCGGACGCGGGCGTGATGCTCCTGGGCGGCGAACCGTTCGAGGAGGAGATCGTCATGTTCTGGAACTGGATCGGCCGGAGCAACGAGGAGATCGTCCAGGCGCGCCAGGACTGGATGGAGGGCACCCGCTACGGCGAGGTAAAGGGCTACGACGGCCCTCCGATTCCTGCTCCGCAGCTCCCGCCGGTGCCGTTGAAAGCACGTGGCCGGGTGCGCTGACCTGCGTTTTTCTGTAGCAGGCCGATCAGTCGGCATCAGCCGAGGAGAGACTGCATCCCGTGCGGAGACCGTTCCGGCGGGGGCGGCGACGGGCTCCGGGAGGCCCTCACCGGGTCCTCGTCGTTTCCCAGGTATGACCAGCTGGGGTCAGCTGTGCCAGGACCAATGCTGACCCGGGGATCCTGGTGCGACCTCGTGGTTCGGTCGGGCGAGCGAGGCGTTCGCGAACGACCACGGACGCCTGGAACTCCTCGACGGCGCCAATCTGGTCCACCTGTTCAAGGAACATCTCGACCTCGATGTCATCCCGGGCCCCGTTCCTCCCAAGCGTCGTCCGCGCTGACGACGTGCCCATGGCGTGAGCCCGGGGCGCTCCGCGATGGACTTCGGCGCGGTGCCCAAGGTGAGAAGGGCAGAGGTGCCCGAGAGGGCTGCCAAGCGGCGAAGGGTGATGGCCGGGAGGATCACGGCGAGGACCGCGTACGTCTGCCGCCAGCCGAGGTGTTCGGCCAGGACGGCCGTCAGTGGGGCGAGGACGGTGGAGGCCAGTCCGCCAGGCTCGGGGCGGCCGCGATCAGCAGGAGTGCGAGCACACCGATGAGCGAGCCGGTGGTCATGACCGCGCGGGGACCGCGCCGGTCGAGGATGCGGCCGACCGGGATTCCGGCCACGCCGGAGACGAGAGGGGCCATGGAGACCGCGCCCGTTGCCGCGTTGGCCGACCAGCCGGTGCCGGCGGTCAGGCAGGAGCGGAGGACGGGGAACGCGTAGTGGACGATGCCCCAGCTGGTGATCTGGGTGGCGCACAGGGCGGGCAGTGCGGCGCGGGGGGGGGGGCGGGGCCCCCCCCCCCCCCCCCCCCCCGCCCCCCCGGCGGGAGGGAATCCCCCGGGTCCCCCGCCCC
>NZ_JBSGYT010000109.1:0-1590 GCF_053610645.1 Streptomyces sp. NPDC054883
CCTCACCAACCGCATCTCCACCACCCTCGGCGTCACCCTCACCCTCCGCGACGTCTTCCAGCACCCCACCCCCGCCACCCTCGCCCGCCGCATCGCCGACTGCTCCGGCCGGCCAGCGCTCGCGCCCCTCACCCGGGCGGTGAACCGCCCCGAGACGCTGCCGCTGTCCTTCGCGCAGCAGCGCCTGTGGCTGGTGGCCGGGCTCTCCGGGGGCGGGAGCGCGTACAACGTCCCGATGGCCGTCCGCCTGGAGGGGGAGCCGGACGTCGCCGCGCTGCGCGCCGCGTTCGGTGACGTGGTCGCCCGGCACGAACCGCTGCGGACCCGGTTCGCCACCGTGGACGGCAACCCCTGCCAGCTCGTCGCGCCGCCGACCGAAGTGCCCTGGTTCGAGGTACGGAGCGTCGCGCCCGACGCCCTCGACGCCGAACTGCTCGCGGCTGCCGGGCACTCCTTCGACCTGGCCGCCGAATGCCCCCTGCGCGCGACGCTGTTCCGGTCCGGCGCGGCCCGGTACACCCTGCTCGTGCTGCTGCACCACATCGCCACCGACGGGCAGTCGCTGCGGCCCCTGTTCGCCGATCTCTCGTCGGCCTACGCCGCCCGGCTGGCCGGCGCCGCCCCCGACCTCGCCCCGCTGCCCGTCGACTACGCCGACTACGCCCTGTGGCAGCGCGCGGCGCTCGACGGGCCACCGCTGGAGGAGCAGCTCGGCTACTGGAAGACGGCGCTGGAGGGCCTCCCCGAGGAACTGGGCCTGATCCACGACCGGCCGCGGCCGCCCGTCGCCGGGCAGCGCGGCGGGGTGGTCAGGGTGGACTTCGGCGCCGAGCTGCACAAGCGGGTGCGGGAACTGGCGCGGGCCGAGCGCTGCACGCCGTTCATGGTGCTCCAGGCGGCCCTGGCCGCGACGCTGACCCGGCTGGGGGCCGGTACCGACATCCCGCTCGGCTCGCCCGTCGCCGGACGCTCCGACGAGGCGCTGTCCGACCTGGTCGGCTTCTTCGTGAACACGCTCGTACTGCGTACCGACACCTCCGGGAACCCTACGTTCCGGGATCTGCTGGGCCGGGTCCGCGCCGCCGATCTGGATGCCTTCGCCCATCAGGACGCCCCGTTCGACCTGGTGCTGGAGGCGGTGAACCCGGCCCGCTCACTCGCCCGGCACCCGCTGTTCCAAGTCTGTCTCGCACTGGAGTCCGGGCCAGCCGCCGGACCCGGGCTGGTGGGCGTCCGGGCCGGCGCCGCGGAGCCGCTGGCGACCGGAGCGGTCAAGTTCGACCTGGAGTTCTTGCTGCACGCGGACGAGGACTCCGGCCTGACCGGGGCGGTGCTGTACAGCTCGGACCTGTACGAGCACGCCACCGTGGAACGGATCGTCGCCATGCTGCGGCGCACGCTGGAACAGGTGGCGGTGGGACCGGAACTCGCCCTTTCGGAGATCGAGTTGCTGGGCGACGTGGAGCGGCGTCAGGTGCTGGAGGAGTGGACGGGGACCCGCCGCGAGATCGGGGAGCGGACGCTGACGGACCGCTTCGAGGAGCAGGTCCGGCTCCTCCCCGACGCACGGGCGGTGCTCTTCGAAGGACG
>NZ_JBSGYT010000110.1:0-750 GCF_053610645.1 Streptomyces sp. NPDC054883
ACGGCATGCTGATCCGCGATTACTAGCGATTCCAGCTTCACGCAGTCGAGTTGCAGACTGCGATCCGAACTGAGAACAGATTTGTGGGATTGGCTTAACCTCGCGGTTTCGCTGCCCTTTGTTCTGTCCATTGTAGCACGTGTGTAGCCCAGGTCATAAGGGGCATGATGATTTGACGTCATCCCCACCTTCCTCCGGTTTGTCACCGGCAGTCACCTTAGAGTGCCCAACTGAATGCTGGCAACTAAGATCAAGGGTTGCGCTCGTTGCGGGACTTAACCCAACATCTCACGACACGAGCTGACGACAACCATGCACCACCTGTCACTCTGCCCCCGAAGGGGACGTCCTATCTCTAGGATTGTCAGAGGATGTCAAGACCTGGTAAGGTTCTTCGCGTTGCTTCGAATTAAACCACATGCTCCACCGCTTGTGCGGGCCCCCGTCAATTCCTTTGAGTTTCAGTCTTGCGACCGTACTCCCCAGGCGGAGTGCTTAATGCGTTAGCTGCAGCACTAAGGGGCGGAAACCCCCTAACACTTAGCACTCATCGTTTACGGCGTGGACTACCAGGGTATCTAATCCTGTTCGCTCCCCACGCTTTCGCTCCTCAGCGTCAGTTACAGACCAGAGAGTCGCCTTCGCCACTGGTGTTCCTCCACATCTCTACGCATTTCACCGCTACACGTGGAATTCCACTCTCCTCTTCTGCACTCAAGTTCCCCAGTTTCCAATGACCCTCCCCGGTTG
>NZ_JBSGYT010000110.1:760-1453 GCF_053610645.1 Streptomyces sp. NPDC054883
CGCCTACGAGCCCTTTACGCCCAATAATTCCGGACAACGCTTGCCACCTACGTATTACCGCGGCTGCTGGCACGTAGTTAGCCGTGGCTTTCTGGTTAGGTACCGTCAAGGTACCGCCCTATTCGAACGGTACTTGTTCTTCCCTAACAACAGAGCTTTACGATCCGAAAACCTTCATCACTCACGCGGCGTTGCTCCGTCAGACTTTCGTCCATTGCGGAAGATTCCCTACTGCTGCCTCCCGTAGGAGTCTGGGCCGTGTCTCAGTCCCAGTGTGGCCGATCACCCTCTCAGGTCGGCTACGCATCGTTGCCTTGGTGAGCCGTTACCTCACCAACTAGCTAATGCGCCGCGGGTCCATCTGTAAGTGGTAGCCGAAGCCACCTTTTATGTCTGAACCATGCGGTTCAAACAACCATCCGGTATTAGCCCCGGTTTCCCGGAGTTATCCCAGTCTTACAGGCAGGTTGCCCACGTGTTACTCACCCGTCCGCCGCTAACATCAGGGAGCAAGCTCCCTTCTGTCCGCTCGACTTGCATGTATTAGGCACGCCGCCAGCGTTCGTCCTGAGCCAGGATCAAACTCTCCGATAAAGTAGTTTGACTGACTACGCACATCGCTGTGCGATTTTTAAAAACTGAATTAACAGGTACGTTTTGTCTTGTTTAGTTTTCAAAGATCATTTTGTTCAC
>NZ_JBSGYT010000111.1:0-1302 GCF_053610645.1 Streptomyces sp. NPDC054883
CAGGGTGGCTTGGGTGATGTGGGGGTGGGTGGTGAGGACGGTTTCGATTTCGGTGGGTTCGATGCGGAAGCCGCGGATCTTGATCTGGGTGTCGGTGCGGCCGGTGTAGTGGAGGTTGCCGTGGGTGTCCCAGTGGGCTTGGTCGCCGGTGCGGTAGAGGCGGCTGCCGGGGGGTCCGTAGGGGTTGGGGACGAAGCGGGTGGCGGTGGTGGCGGGTTGGGCGAGGTAGCCGTGGGCGATGCCGTCGCCGGTGAGGTAGAGCTCGCCGGTGGTGCCGGGGGGTGTCGGTTTGAGATGGGCGTCGAGGACGTAGGCGTGCTTGTTGGTGAGGGGTCGGCCGATGGAGACGGTGACGGTCGGTTCGGCGGTGGGCTCGATGGTGTGGGTGGTGGTGAAGCCCATGGATTCGGCGGGGCCGTAGCCGTTGGTGATGGTGAGGTGGGGGTGGATCCGGTGGAGGTGGTGGACGTGGGTGGGGGAGGCGGGTTCGCCGCCGGTGTAGACGATGCGGGTGGTGGTGAAGGTGTCGGGGTGTTCGTCGGCGAGGTAGTTGAAGAGGCTGGAGGAGAGTTGGAGCATGGTGACGCCGTGCCGCTGGGCGAGCGCTGCGATCAGGGCCGGTTCGGGGCGCTGGCCGGGTTGGAGGACGGTGCTTCCGCCGTGGAGCAGTGCTCCCCAGAATTCGAGGCTGAAGGCGTCCCAGGAGACGGGTGAGCACTGGAGGAAGGTTTCCTCCGGGCCGAAGGCCGCGTAGCTCTGGGCGGTGAGGGTGGAGACCAGGTTCCGGTGCGAGGACAGGATGCCCTTCGGCTTGCCGGTGGACCCGGAGGTGAACATCACGCACGCCACGTCGTCCGCCGACAGCTCGACGCCGAGGTTGCCGTCCGCGCGGTCCGCGATCAGCTCTCGCTCCGCGTCGATGACCACCGTCGGCCACGGTCCGCTGACCCGGCCCTGATGGGTGCTGTCGGTCACCAGCAGCCGGAGCCCCGCATCGGCTGCCGTGCCGGCCAGGCGTCCGTCGGGGAACTCGGGGTCCAGCAGCGCGTAGCCCGCGCCGGTCTTGACGACGGCGAGCAGGGCGACGGTGAAGTCGGTGCCCCGGTCGAGCAGGATCCCGGCGAGGTCCCCGCGGCCGAGGCCCGCTTCGGCGAGGTGCCGGGCGAGCCGGTTGGCGCGCGCGTTCAGCTCGCCGTAGGAGAGTTGCCGTCCTTCGAAGAGCACCGCCCGTGCGTCGGGGAGGAGCCGGACCTGCTCCTCGAAGCGGTCCGTCAGCGTCCGCTCCCCGATCTCGCGGCGGGT
>NZ_JBSGYT010000112.1:0-1101 GCF_053610645.1 Streptomyces sp. NPDC054883
GCGAAGCTCCCCGGGCCGGGGGTTCAAGCGTTCAGCCGATCAGCCGGTGGGCCCGGCCAGTACGGATCTACTGCTGGTTGTCGCCGGTCTGGAAGTCAATGAGGACCTCGCCGTTGGACTTGTGGAGCAGGAGGGTGGAGTCGTAGGCCCCGAAGGAGAGGTAGGCGCCGTTCTGGCCCCACGTCTTGGTGCTCCAGACCGCGCCGCCCTTGCCCTCGCCGCCGTCCTTCTTGTACGTGACGAGGTTGCCGTCGTTCTGCATCCGGGTGTAGGCGCCGGGGCTGTAGTTCCAGAAGCCCCGGCCGTAGTCCTTGCCGCGGTAGAAGACCGCGAAGTAGCCACGGTTGTCCTGGGCCAGGATGGAGTTGGCGGCCGACATCCAGGTGCCGCGCTCCAGGTTCTGGCCACCGGTCAGGGTGTTGTTGCCGACTTTCCACGTCTTGGTCGACCAGCTGGCGGAGTTGTCCGCGCGGTAGACGACGAGATTGGCATCGTCCTGGAAGTCCAGGTGGCCGTTCGGGTTGCCCCAGGTGCCGGAGCTCCACAGGGCGCCGCCCTTGCCCTCGCCGCCGTCCTTCTTGTAGATGACGAAGTTGCCGTCGCTCTGGAAGACCGCGTACGCGCCCGTGTTGCCGTACGAGCCCGACGCCCACAGCTCGGCACCGGCCTTGTGGTCCAGGACGAGGTTGCCGTCCGGCTGCATGAACAGGTAGCCGTTCTCGGTCTCGATGTACTCGTTCGACGCGAGCACGTCGCCCGGCCGCAGCGAGACGGCGCCGGCCGTCGCGGCGAGGGCGGTCGCGCGCTGCTGGTTCTTTGCAGCGGCCGCCTTGGCCGGGACACCCCCCTGTGGCTTCTTGACCGGGACCTTGACGGCGGTCGAGTTGTCGGTCTTGCCGCCGGCGGCCTGGGCCACCGGGGAGACGAGCACGCCGGCCGAGACGGCGGCGGCGACGAGCGCGCCGGTCCAGGCGGCACGCTTGCGGTTGGAAGTCATTCCAACCCCCCTAGGGCCTGTGTGATGTCGTGATCAGCTTCTGAGTTCTTCACTCTTCGCGGAGTGGGATCCGGTAGGACTGTGGTCGTGACCCGTAGGCAACT